>JAVBOA010000023.1:0-3960 GCA_031551135.1 Eubacteriales bacterium
CAAGTTTTCCACTATCGACATCGTACATATATAACGAACCTTGAAGCGCCATCGCCATTATGATTATTGAGCCGGCTCTGATTTCGATTGCTTCATCTTTTATGTTGCTATACAAATAAATTGCATAAATCATGTATAAACTTATAGTGATAAAAGCATTATCGCCATATAAGCTTTTTGAAACATCCTTCAAAACAGTACATATTAATCCGCTATCAGGTATAAAAATGCCGCACAAAGAGAGACAAGATATACCTATTACGATAAGATATAATATTTCTTTTTTGCAATTATTTAGCCGCACTTTTTCTCTTCTTGTTATCTTCATCACTCCTTTGTAATATCTGCCGACCTACCTCCCCAAGAAAATAAAAGGGTATTATTTAGCGCAATTACGCTCAGGGTAGGTGGGGAGGCAGGCAGGGAGGTAGCCTCCGGGGAGGTAGGTCGGGGACACTAATATTAAAATTAAGAGCTTGGCTTTATTTGTAAAATTTATTTGATGGCGTGAAATAATATTTCTTGAACACTCTCCTAATTAATTTTTGTGCAAAATAATTTTCTCCTCATATATATATTTTATAAATAAAGATATTAATATACAGATTTCCAAACATGAATTTTTATTTATTATTGTGTATTTTTAATCTTACGATTGAAGGTAATATTAAAAAGATATTGTTTAAGTTTAAATACTTTTCTAATTAATGCAACCGCTCCTTCCATAATTTTTAAAATAATCCTAATCAGTATCAAGGGTCTCGATTTGTATTTACTGTGCGAACAATATTTGCAATAATAATTTTTTTCATAATAATATTTAAAAGCAATTTCAAGCGGTATTGGGATTACCAAATATTTCAGAAATCCGAAATAATTAAATATAATCGGAAGTGTATTACCAAGTGCCGAATATCCATCTGGCGGCAATCGAGAATACAGAAACAGCATTACGCTTCCTATTAAACCTAGACATAGAACAATAAAAACTTTTCTGGATTTACTGTAAGGAATCTTATTGACTATTTTACGTAAATCTTCTTGGGTCGGATATTCGCTCATTCTATTTTTAGAAATCATCTATCACCTCGTATCGCAGAAATTTCTATGTTAAAAAATTGATTCCTAATTATTCCGCAGACACTTTACTTTGCTTATCCAAATATAAATTCAGTTTTGTGAGCAGACCAAGAGCATTTGCAAATATCGAATCATCTTGAAGTTGTATTTTTACGTTGCGAATATTGAAATGTTCAATAATTTTTTCGGCAGTGCCGCCGGTCAGATACAATCCGCCAAATGAATCGATATCGCGCCATGTTTTTAAGACAATGCGTTTAATTTCGTCAGCCAAAACGGAATAAGCGTTATCAAAAAACGGTTTTATATTTATAGCCTGTCCTGATATGTAGAGCAAACCGTTATTTTGATTAAGCGCATCTTCATAAAATGTCATATCATAATCGCAGCCAAATTTATGGTTTATCTCTTTCGCCGCTATCTGATGTGCAAATACCGCACCTAACATTTCATAACTGTGTTTTTCTTCTGGAACAATTACAAAGTTGCTGCCTTGCTTGCTTATTCTAATCAGATCCAAAGTATTATACCCGATATCAACGATTGCACCGCCAAACTGGTAGAACTCTCTGTCGAAATATTGATTGTTTTTAGGGCTTCCGTCCGGGTTCAAAAATATAGCGTGAAACGCTGAGACAGCTTGCTGTGTTACCAGAACTTCATTAATTATAAAATTTTTTATATTTCCATTAATTTCAGTTTTGATTTCCAATCCGTTTAACATATTTTTAAGTACGTCTTTTTGCGACATATAAAAGTCAACAGGCAGCCCGACAGATAAATTTATTTCTTCGGTCTCATCACAGGATTCACTAAGTAAATTGAGTGCTGTTCCCAAGAAAACAGAAATTTTTTCATTGTCGAGCTGATGATCTTTGGAAAGCTCTCGGCTACTTCCGCCGATTGCAGCGAAATCTCCGACAGAATATTGCTTGTTATTAATTTTTGCGATGTACTTTAAATTTCTCAAGTCTTGGTCTATCGTGTTGTAAAAGTGTTTGTATAGGGTGGGGAAGATAATTCGTTTTGTTACACTAACACCCTTAATATTTCCGTAGCCCACGTCTATTGCATAATTATTTTTTATCATTTTTTCCTCCTTATAATAGGTCAAAATCATTTGTATTGATTTCAAAATTTTCTTGCTGTTCATTTATAGGTGAATCTTTTATTACCGGAGTAAGGTGCTTGAAAAATTCAGGCATTCGATTATTTAAAACATCATCCGGGGTTGTGTAACCCAAAAAAATCCTAATCAAATATTCTAAAATAGTATTATTTGCCTTAATTTTTCTATCACTATTATGTTTGTAGTCTTCTAATATCCTGATTACATCTGTTTCTAAAGTTGTCGTTATTTGTTCTCTCAACCGATCACCCTTTGCACATATAGAATTTTATAATTGCACAATTGTGTGTTTATATAAGTGTAAACTTGTATAATTATTATAACCGCATTACTTAAGTAAATCAATAGTTACTTAAGATAAATTGCAAAAAAATAAAAACAAGCATTATTCATGCTTGCTTTCTAACTCTTTTACTCTGATTTCGAGTTCTTCCATTTTTTTTATTATATCAATTTTTTCAAATATAGATATTTTATCAATTTCATATCCTGACGGAGTTAATATGACTAGTCCGTCAAATTCATACCAATTTACATTTTCTGATTTACCTTTTTCAATGTTCAAAATTGCCTTTGATGACGCAGGAATGTTCAATTTAGCGGTAACCCCGAGCTTTCCGGAATTGAAACTGATTTTTTTCTCTGGGTATGTTGTTTTAGGCTTTAATTCCAAATAAATCCCTCCTACTTAAGTAATAATACAATTATATATGATTATTAAAGTAAATGCAATTAATATAGTACAAATATGTTATTAAAAATGTGTTTTAAAGTGATTTTCATGACTTATCGAAACTAAGAGAAACTGTTCGTTTTGTGTTCATTTGGGGACTATTTGGGGACTACTATTTCGAAAAAGAACGATAGATTCGAATAAAATACAACAAGGGATTCGCAAGAAACGTGATAATTCTTAGCTTTTCAAACAGTTACAAAACAACAAAATAAACTAAACGAGTAATTCGATTCTCCTCATCTCCATAATCAGTAACCTCGACTTAATAGTTGAGGTTACAAAAAAGTCGAAATTAAAATATAGCCGTAAGATTTATAAAAATCTCTTATGGCTTTATTTTTGGGATTATGACTTAACAGTAAATAACATTGGAGGCATGATTTTGAAAAAATTTGTACTGATAATTAACTCTATACTTGCTTTTATTATGTCTTTATTTTTAGTTTTAGCAGTTATCCTATATATAATTAGCCCAGAAAGCAGAAAAATTTTAATTCCGTCTGCGGTAGTTATGTCAATAGCTTTAATTATTGTGATATTTAATATTTTTAAGTGCAAAAGAAATCAGAGTATAGAAGATAAAGCAGAGGCAACACTTAAAAGACATAAAATATTTTTTGGAGACGGGTTTGCCTGTAAAATTTGCGGAGAGAAATTAATTCCATGTGAAAAGCAAGAAGACCTGAATATCTTTCCTAAACCGATAATAGGAGCTAAAAATGAGCCTACCGAGTCTGTATTTTTTTGTGCTTCATGTGAGAAATTTTTTGACGAACCGGGAGAAAAATATGAAAAGACAGTACATAGCTCTTTAGAAGAACCTATTAAAGAGTTTCATTTTTCAAAAAATGGACGTAAATTAATTATGTATAGCATCAGGCCTGTTGATTATCCATAATATTACAATTTAAGTTTTAAAAGCAGATAGAAAATTAAGAAGAAAAATAAAAAGCTCGGTTTGAAATTCATTAACGCGTAGACATCTTATAAATTCAATCATAGTAAGTTTGAAATA
>JAVBOA010000025.1:0-104985 GCA_031551135.1 Eubacteriales bacterium
TTATTCCGAAAGTTCTTGATAAATAATACTATTTTCATTTTGATAAGTAGAAAAAAATTTTTCACAGCGGAGCGTTTCACGCATGCTTCAAGCGTGAAATGAAATATTTTTTTCTATCCTTAATAATGAAAATAGTATAAATCTATAGATATTCCAAAAGGAGAGGCGTATGTGAAATTTTCCGAAAACACCTTAAGAAGAGTGCCCGAAACGGCATATTTAAATTTAGAAAAAACTCCGTACTACCGTGCAATAATTCGTGTAATGTATAAAGAATATGAAAAAATGCGATATTCGCTGTATTGGCAGGATATTCACGAAGCTATTCTGCAATATGAGCAGTTTTCGGAATATTCGCCGGAGGCGTTGAAATCGGATTTGGATGTTTTAATTGCATATGGGAATATTTTTGCGCGTGCTGATGCGGCGCGTGTCTCGACTCCGGAGGAATTTCTCAATAAAGTATTATTATATCAGCTTTCGCCTGTATCGGTAGAGCTTGAACGTATGATGATACATTTGGAGAGCGTAGACAGCGGCGCAGTTCAGAAATCATCGCTTGAATCTTCGTATATAGAAGAATTTAAAACGATATTATTTGAAATTGAATCTCAAAAAGATAAAGATGAAAAAACCAATCATGACTGGTGGGAAAATCTTAATGATGCTTTCAGAAAATTCAGCGAAAATTATAAAGATTATATCAGTGATTTTTATGCGCCGAAAAATAATGAATTGATGAAAACCTCCGAATTTTTGATATTCAAAGAAAAATTTTTAATTTATTTACGCAATTTTATTACCGGAGTGCAGATGAACGCAAATGAAATAGAAAACTTTATGATAGTTCTTGACGGAGAATCGATAGCCGGGATTATTAAAAAATCTGCGGATTACGAACAGAATATTCCTCGTATGAATTCTGTGTTTAATTATGATGAATATATTGCTTTAAACATGGGCAAATTCGAAACAATGCGTGAATGGTTTTTGAGAAGCAACAACCGTCCGCCGCTGTATCAGCAATTAATCGAGCATACAAGCGAAATTATACGAATGATTACGCGTTTTGCATTACAGATTCTGGATAGACATAATCTTGGGCTAAACCGCAAAAAAGATTATTTTAAAATGATTGAAATTTTTATGAATTCCGAAAATATCTCAGAAGCGCATAAAATATTTGCGCTTATTTTCGGTTTGTCCGGAACAAGACATATCATGGCCGACGAATACAGGGAAACCGACAGTATCAATTCTTCGGTTTATGATGAAAATCCGCGTATGGTTTCGGTCAAACCAAATACAAATACATATCGTGAAAAAATAACGAAATCTACAATTCCCGATTTTTCTAAAGATAAAGAAAAAAGAAATAAAGAGATGATGGAAAAGCGAAGCCTTGACGAGGCGGAAATCCGACGCTTGATAATTGATGGAAAAATTGATTTGAAAAGCGTTCCCGTTTTGAATTGCAATCAAAGGCTTCAGATTTTAAATTATTTTTCACGCAAGATAAAAGACGAAAATGATGCCTTTGTGGGCGAAACGGAATTCGGGGCGCGTTTTCGTTTGTATAAAAAAAGTGACGAGATTATTAAAATCCGCTGTGAGGACGGAGATTTCTACATGCCGCATTTTATAATCGAGATTGAGGATGAACAGAAAAATGGAACCAATTAAAGCGCTTTTAAAAAGCCATTTCATTTATAAAGATAAAGACCGTGATTTATATTATGAAATTTATGATAATTACAATGATTTCAGAGGATTTTTGCAAAATAAGCTTGGATTCCAATTGCTTATACGGAATGATTTTACGAGATTGGAAAAAATACCGTCCGATACAGATGAATTTATGGGAATCGAAAGCTTTAATTCCGTTGAGGAATATATTATGCTCATGCTTTTGCTGGTGTTTTTGGAGGACAAAGCAAAGGATGAACAGTTTTTGCTTACAGATATAGTGGAATTTATTGAAGGAAACGGAATTTTGCCGGTCGATATCACAAAACAGAAAACACGAAGACAGATTTGTCATATGTTAAATTTTGCGGACGAAGCTTGTTTACTGCAATTATGCGGCGGAAATATTGAAAAATATATAAACGACGAAAATACACAGGTTTTGTACGACAATACGGGACTTTCCAAATATTTTATGCGCAGGCTTCCTGTCGAATTTAATGATTGTATGAATTTCGAAGAATTGGACGAACTTATAAAAAGCGAAAACAGCGATAAAACCACGGCCCGCCGCAACGCCGTGTACCGCAATCTTTTATTAAAACCCGCTGTTTATAACAAAGAGACAGAGCTTGACGAATTTGAATATATAAAAAATCAGCGTTCGGTTATCTCCAATGATTTTGAAAAATATCTCGGCTGGGCTTTGCATGTACAAAAGGATATGGCGATGCTCGTTCCCCGAAGTAATGAAGCTGTTACCGATTATTTTCCGTCTTTGGGCGGAATAAATACGGCTGTTTTGCTTTTTAATTTGAAAATTCGTGAAATGGTTGAAGACGGAGAATGGAATCCCGACAAACGGGGCAGAATCAGGATAAAAAAAGAAGAATTTATCCATGTGGCTTCAATTCTAAAAAAGGAAAAAGAGCAGGGATTTATACAGAATTTAAGAAAAATGAGCAATGAATGTTTTGCTAACGAGCTTCTTTTTGAAATGAAAAAATTTATGATGTGTGAAACGGAAAATGAAATAATCGGAGATTCTGCAGAAAATTCAAACCAACAGGATTGGATTATTATTTTACCGGCTGCCGCAAAAATTGTCGGTGATTTCCCAAAAACGTTTTATCGAGGTGATTCGAAAGATGAATAAATTTGTAATGAATAAATTGGGCATTGTTGATTTTTGGTTTTATGATTTTCAAGAATTTGATTTAGCAGACGGAAGGCTTCTTTTAAGAGGCTCCAACGGAAGCGGAAAATCTGTAACTATGCAGAGTTTTATACCGCTTCTTTTGGATGGCAATAAAACTCCGTCACGCCTTGACCCGTCCGGCTCAAACGACAAACGTTTGGAAAATTATATGCTGGATGAAAATCGAGATGAACGGACTTCTTATTTATATATCGAATTCAAAAACGGCGATTCTTATATTACGATTGGTATGGGCTTGAAAGCCGAAAAAAATAAAGCGATGGATTCGTGGTATTTTATTTTGAACGACGGACGAAGAATAAATATTGATTTGCAGCTATACGAAGAATCTCAAGGAAAAATTGCGCTGACAAAACAAAAATTACAAAACCGTATACTTCCGACGGGCTTTTTTACTGTTCGTCAGGGCGAATATATGCGAAAAGTGAACGAATTGATTTTTGGTTACGATAATCCGGAAAATTATGAAGAGCTTTTGGATTTGCTTATTCAAGTGCGTGCCCCGAAAATTTCGAAAGATTTTAAACCAGCTGCACTGTACGAAATTTTGAAGGATTCATTAAAAGTTTTGGGTGATGAGGATTTACGTACAATTTCGGAATCAATGCAAAATATGGACGATTTGCGCAGACGGCAAAGGATTTTAAAGGATTCCGTGAAATCAGCAAAAGCCATAGATAATTCTTATAATGCATATAACAAAAAAATATTGCTTACAAAAGCTCAAAATCTAAAAAATTCTATTCTAACTCAAGAAAAATTCCAAAAAGAAAAATTGGACAACGAATCGGAAGCGATTAGAAAAACTACTCAGATTAAAGAAATTCAAAAGGATTTAAATGAAACAAAACAAAGTTTGGAATACGCGAATGAACGCCTTCGGGATTATCGTAATTCGGATATTTATAAAGTAATCGAGGAATCGGAGCGCATTAAAAATGAGATAAGAGCGCTGCATTCGGATATTGAACATAACGAATCTCAGATAATAAAGCAAAATTCGGCGCTCGAAAAAACCGATCGGGAAAAAAATCAGAAATCCGAGGAAATTTCCGCCCTTAAGAAAAAAACGGATTTATTAATCTGCGACGCAAACGATTTGGCGGACAGCTCTGCTTTTCCGCATTGGACAAATGTAAACGTAGAGCATTTGCAGGATATGTACAAAGATAACAGTATCGGGTTTTATGTCAATTCTATAAAAGACCACGAAATAAGGCTTCGCAAAGCAATTGAAGCAATCGAAAAACGTGATAAATTATTATTCGCTCTGCAAGAAATTCAGAATGATGAAGCGGAAAAAACGGATGAAAAATTACGCATAGAGCGTGATATTGAACGAATGGATTTGATTCTCGAAGAATGTAAAGAAGAATGGAAACAAGCGTTTGATAAATGGAACGATAATAATGCGATTTTCAAAATCCCCAAAGATAAGAAAATGTCTGTTTTCGCTGAAATAAGTAAAATTTCTGACAATAAAGATTTTATTCGGATTGATGAAGAAATCCATAATGCTTATTTAATTTTTGAGCAAAAGTTAAATCTTGAATTAGCTCAAGCTCAGAGCTTTGAAGATACAGCTTTGGAAGCGTTGACAAAAATTCGGGAAGAAATTAAGGCTCTGATAAATACAAAGGAATTAGAACCTGAACGCAGTGAAAGCAATTTGAATTACCGCAAAAAACTCACGAGTGCAAATATTGAATGGATTCCGTTTTATAAAGCTTTTGATTTTGCGGATAATCTGCCGAATGAAATCAGGAACAGGTTGGAATCCGCATTTTATGAAATGGGTATAATCGATGCTTTATTAATAGACAGCTCGAAAAGGGAACAAGCCGAAAAAATGCTGGAAGGCGAATCCGACAAAGTTATTTTTTGCGAAATAAATAATATTTCTAATCTATTCGCGGAATATTTTAAAACAGAAAAAGAAACGCCGTTTAATTCTGAAATATTGGAATCTATAATCAATAATTTTTTTGAAGAAAGTTCGATTTCTTTTGTTGAAAAAAGCGGGAAATATCATCACGGTATAATTACAGGTAGAGGGGAATCGGATTATATTGCCCGATATATCGGCGAGAACAGCCGAAATCAATACCGTATGCAAAAGATTTCCGAACTCCGAGAGATGGAGAAAGAAAAAAATAAGTTTTATGAATCCGCTAAATCAAATACAATTATGATTTCTGAAAATATATCCCTGCTTTCGAAAGAAAAAGAAGAAATTCCGAATACAAATGATTTGAAAACAGCGGTAAATGAAATTATTTATATGAGACTTTCTTTGATTCCGATAGAAAATTATTTGTTGAAATTACGTGAAAGTTTGTATAAAACCGAAGCGGAGCTTGAAAAATCTAAAATTTCGATTACGGAGCTTTGCAAGGATATACGGATTGCAAGGAATTTAAAACCTTATAAAGAAGCACTGTCGGATTTGTTTTTATTAAAAGATTTATTTTTTGATATCAAAAGCAATATTGTGCAATTATCTTCAAAAGAAGAATATATAAGGATTATAATCGACAATATCGAAAATTACACGCAGATTTTGGATGATTTACGCTACCGCAAAAATCAGATGAATAAAAAGCTTTCCGAATTCGAAAATATTTTAGCTTCGAAAGAGGCTTATATTAAAGAAAATAAAAGCTCTGCACTTCAATCGGAAATAAATGAATGTATTTTGATTACAAACAACGCGCCGGGAAAAATTGAGGCTCTTGCTTGTGATGAAGCCGTTTTGAATGAGCAGATTCGTTTGTCATTTGAAATAAATTCGAATTTGGAGGAAAAAATAAAATCCGCCGAAATAATTTCAAATTCTGCTAAAAATGATTTTATAGCGGAAGCGAATTATAATTTTGTAATTCCCTTTGAAGAACATGAAAATTTTTATAAAAAAATAATCTCGGCTTTTGAAAAAGATTGTCCGCACGATATTTCGAATTATCTTGCAGGATTATTGAACTCTATAAATGCAAATACAGCGGAACTTCGGGAATATAATCTGAAAACAACCGGCTCTGATTTTTTCGAAAACAATGCTGTTTTGGATCGATATTTTTTGACTTGCGATTTAAACGGAAAAACAACTTCCTTTTTGCACTTGCTTCCGTTTTTAAATAACGAGTTCGCCGAAATCGACTTAATGATAAAAGAGAATGAGCGTGAAATTTTTGAGAAAACTTTATTGAATACAGTCAGCAATAAAATCCGTTCTAAAGTTACGCTTTCCAAGCTTTGGGTAAAGAAAATAAATTCGATTATGTCGGCAAAAAGCGGCCCGCAAAGAATGGAACTGCGTTTGAAATGGGAAGGCAAAAAAGCGGAAAATGAAGATGAACTCGATATAAAAGCGGTTATGGAAATTTTGGAAGATGATAAACGTGTGAAATCTGAGGATATCGAGAAATTATCCAAACATTTCGGCTCGAAGATAAAAAATAAAATCCGTGAAACAGAGGACAAAGGCGAGCACCCGAATTATCAAGCGATCGTTAAAGAAGTTTTGGATTATCGGCAATGGTATGAATTTAAACTTTTTGCCAATAAGGACAACGAGGGAATGAAGGAACTTACTCAAAAAAATTTCAATCAGCTTTCTGTCGGCGAACGGGCAATGGCGATGTATATACCGCTTTTTGCCGCTGTTAATGCCAGATATGACAGCGCTGATAAAAAATGTCCGCGCATTGTTTGTATGGACGAGGCTTTTGCCGGAATCAGCGATAATAACAAAAGGATTCTTTTTAAATTATTGAAAGACATGGAATTGGAATATATTTTGAATTCTCAGGAATTATGGGGAACTTACGAAGAAGTTGAAAGTCTTTCGATTTATGAACTATTGCGCGAGCCGAGCGACCGATTTGTATCAATAATAAAATTTTATTGGGACGGAGTTCGAAAATATGTTGGACTCTAATCAAATCTCGACTATTGAGGAATTGCGCAAAGACAAAAAATTTTCACGTGTATTTGACGCGATGAACGAAAAATATCGAAAAACCGGAAAATACAGCGGCCGTGTATATATCGAAAATTTATCCGAAGAAGAAAAAATCTTTTTTTCTTCTATTGATATAAAAATTATGGAACAGAATTTTGCCGAATTTACAATCGGTAGCTTCTTCAAGAAAAAAGTCTTCACCGGTCTTTTAAGCGGTTTAGAAATGCATGAGTTTTGGGATATTTACAATAAAAATAAAATCAGAACAAAATACGAAATAAGAGAAGAAGCCGAATCTCAAAAGAAAAAATTTTTTGAAAGCTTATTATTTGAATATCAAGGAACGCAAGGCGGCGAATTTTTAAAAAGAATTATTTCGGAAAAAGATTATGGCTATAGCATTGTAATGCGTGAATATAAGAAAAACAAGATTGATTTGAATATTTTGCTCAGAAATGTTTTGAATGCACTTAATTCTTGTCCTTTGGAAAAACCAACGGAAATGCCGATTTTTTCAACACAAATAACACAAAATCCGCATTATTTTGATTACGGCGAAACAGCGTTTAAGCTTTTTATTCATGGACTTTCCTTTATTTCAGGCGAAAAATATCCTGCATCCGTGGAAGAAATACAGGAGCTTTTGTCAAAATTCGGGCTTGCAAAAGACAGCATAAGCAATCAAATAACGGTTTTCAATATTTCCGTCATCAAAAATAATTCGCTTCATATGGGAGTTGAATATTTCAATCAATCAAAAGAGCCGATTTCGTTGACATTGAAAAATATAAATGGGTATACAAAAATTTTGCCGAAAAATAAAATTTTATATATTTTTGAAAACCCGTCGGTTTTTTCCGCTGTCGCAGATAGAGTCGGCGGTTTGGAGGTATCACTTTTGTGTACAAGCGGTAATCTGAATCTTTCGGCACTGAGTTTTCTGGATAAAATTTCGGAAAATTGTTCGCGGATTTATTATTCTGGAGATTTTGACCCGGAAGGAATAAGAATTGCGGATTATTTGTACAATCGATATTCGGGTAAATTAATACTTTGGCGAATGTCTGCAAAAGATTACCATAAGGCTATGAGCAATGTAGATTTGGACGAAAAAAGGCTGGCGAAATTAAAATCAATAAAATCTTCTGAACTTGCCGATTTGGCGGACTTGATATCGAATAAAAAGTTGGCCGGATACCAAGAAGTTTTGATAGAATCGTATATAGATGATATACTGGAAAATACCCGCCCGAAATTTTATACGAATTCCCTTTAAAAGAATAGAAAAAAATATTTCATTCCGCGCCTGAAGCGTTGCGCGGAATGCTTCTCTGTGAAAATTTTTTTCTACAAATCAAATGGGAATTAGTATTAGGCGGGTAATATTTCAATCAATCTTCGTAATCCGATTCTTTATCTGCGATTGTTTCATAAATATCGAGAATTTCGTTATAATGCTTTTCCAAAATATTGATTATTTTGCCCTCGATTTCGTCTTCGATATACGGAAAAATTATTTCCCATGCCGGATTATACGAATCGGAATATTCTTTTATCTCATTTATTTCTCCGGCAAAAATTTCATCATCATAATAATCAAAAATCGCCGTATATTCCCAATCCGAAACTTCTTTATCCGTAGTGAGGCGCAGATTTACAAGATTCTCGTCATCTTTAGTAAATACAAAAATTGTTTCAATTAAGTCCTCATGATTTTCTAAATTTATTTGTGTCAATTCATTTTCAAAAAAACCGTTTTCCAAGTTTTTTTGCATTATAATAATATTACTCATACAAATCCTCCGTTGACAGCTATTATTCTATTAATTATACTGAAAATAAAAGGACTTTCAATAAAGATTTTTCATTATTTTTTTGCAGTATTTTTTATAAGAGCAATTAAATTTATATAGAAGAAGTGTTTTTATGCAGAGAATTTCGAAATTCGATGAAATTAATTTATCCGAAAAAATAATTGGTTTTTTAAAAATTTTTCTGGATAATATCTCAAAAATAAATAATATTGAAAAAATAATTCTTTTCGGCAGCCGTGCGCGCGGCGATTACAACGAAAATTCCGATATCGATATTTTTGTTGTTACAAAAGAAGATGCCAGTATTGAAGAGGAGATTTATATTATGGCAGAGTGCCCTCCCGATATGCTGAGTGAATTTTATATCGAAAACGATATTATTATCAAGACCGAAAAAGAATATAATCAACATAAAAAACAGATGGGCATGGTACAGAAATATGTTGAAATGGAAGGGATTGATTTGACTGAATTACTACAGGAACGCTCAAGATAATCATGATATTTCCGTGCTTTCTTTTGAAAAAGGCAAGTATCAGGTCAGCATTTATTTGGCGTGTTTAAGCGTCGAATTATATTTAAAATCCGCAATGCATTTAGTTCCGCATCCGCACGCATTGGAAAGAACGCACGATATAATTAATATTTATAAATGTTTAGCGAAAAAATTTCCGCCGGATGAGGATTTGATGCCATGCGTTGTCAGATGCAGAAAATATTTCAATGAATCCCGTTATCCCGCTTCCGATTCGCTGGTTTACACAAGGAAATTTTCAAAAGAATTTCTGGATTATACTGATAAAATTAAAGATTATGTAGAGGAAAAATGTTTCCCCAAAGAAGATATAAGCGAAATATTTAAAAAGCAAGAATAAAAACTTACAAAAACGGCGTATTTACGTCGTTTTTTTTAGAGCATTTTTCAAATAAGATACAAATTTATAAAATTTTTAAATTGATAGATTGTAGAAATAATCTAAAAGTTCAAAAGAAAACCCCTACGAATCTAAAAAATGTCACATTACATAAAAATTTATGAAATGCTATACTGTATATATTAAACAAATATTTTTAAAAAGGAGCTTTTATTTTGGAAAGTTTAGTGAAAATGAGCAATATAAATAAATCGTTTCCCGGCGTAAAAGCTTTGGATAATGTTTCATTTGAATTAAATCGAGGCGAGGTAATAGCTCTTTTGGGCGAAAACGGTGCCGGAAAATCGACTCTTATGAAAATTCTGAGCGGTGTTTATACAAAAGACAGCGGTGAAATATTTATCAATGATACAAAAATCGATGAGCTTTCGCCTAAAAAAGCCCAGGAACTCGGAATAGCGATTATTCATCAGGAGCTTAATATGTGTTCGCATTTATCCGTTGCGGAAAATATTTTTTTGGGCAGAGAAATCAGCGGAAAATTTATACTTTCGAATAAAGAGATGTACAAAAAATCGAAAGAGGTGCTGGAGCGGCTGAATATTAATATCGACCCGAATACTTTAGTAGGGGATTTGCCCGTATCAAAACAGCAGATGGTAGAGATTGCAAAAGCTCTGTCTACAAATTCTAAAATACTTATTATGGATGAACCTACGTCCGCATTGACTTCAAAAGAAATTGATGAGCTGTTTACGATAATCCGAAAGCTGAAAGCCGAAGGACACGGAATTGTGTATATTTCGCATCGGCTTGAAGAATTACAGCATATTGTGGATAAAGTTACAATCATGCGTGACGGAAAATTTATTACTTCTTTCGAATTTCAACAAGCAAGAATGCCTGAAATCATAACAAATATGGTCGGGCGGGAGATAAAAGAAAAGTTCCCGAAAGTGCAATGTAACAAAGGCAAAAAAATAATGGAGGTGAAAAACCTCAATTCGGGACGGCTTGTCAGGGATATTAATATCGAATTATACGAAGGTGAAATTCTCGGAATCGCCGGACTCATGGGCTCGGGAAGAACAGAAACAACACGCGCGCTTTTTGGTGTTGACCCGAAAGAAAGCGGAGAAATTTTTCTGGATGATAAAAAAATTACGATCCAAAAGCCGGAGGATGCGATTCTGGGCGGAATTGTTCTTGTGCCCGAAGACCGGAAAAAAGACGGACTTTGCACAAAATTAAGCATCAATGATAATATTGCGCTTCCTAATCTGGATATAATCTGCAACTCTTTGGGAGTAATGAAATCAAAAATCGAAAAAGAAATGGTTAAAAAAGCGATACTTGATTTAAAAGTAAAAACTCCGTCTGCCGAAGTTGATGCGGAAAATTTATCGGGCGGAAACCAGCAGAAAGTCGTTGTCGGAAAATGGCTTGCCAGATCTTCGAGAGTTGTTATTTTTGATGAGCCGACGCGCGGAATCGACGTTGCCGCAAAAGTTGAAATATACAATATTATGAACGATTTAAAACAAAAAGGAATCGGAGTTATGTTTATTTCCAGCGAAATGCCGGAAGTTCTGGGCGTTAGCGATAGGATATTGATTATGTGCGACGGAAAAATCAGCGGCGAGCTTATGGCCGAAGAAGCGACTCAAGAAAAAATATTGGAATATGCGACAAAATTTGAAAATAAAATTGAGGTGACGTTGTGAAAGAGCAATCATATTTTAGAAAAATATTATCGGTCAGAGGCATGGGGCAGGTACTGACCGTTACCGCAGGACTAATAATTCTTTGTTTGGTTTTTTCGGTTATTAATCCGCTTTTTTTCTCTGAAAGAAACGTTGCCAATCTTTTAAGGCAAATTGCGCCGATATTGATTATCGGAATAGGGCAGTCATATGTTCTGATAACAGGGAATATAGATTTATCAATCGGTTCTGTGGTCGGCATGAGCTGTATGATTTCCGCTACTTTAATGACCAAAGGCGTTAATCAATGGCTTGCCGTATTGATTACATTATTAAGCTGTTTAGTTATCGGTTTTATTAACGCTCAGCTTGTTTCGAATTTCAAATTGCCGCCGTTTATTGCAACTCTCGGTACAATGACGGTTGCAAGGGGAATTGCGCAAATTATAAATAATAACTACAATACGGATTCTATCGGCGAAGCGGCAAACTCTTTTCGTGATTTCTTCTATTATGGTAAAACAATCGGACTTTTTAATACAATTTGGATTGCAATAATAATTTGGTTGATTTTTAATTTTATATTGGCAAAAACCCGGACAGGAAGGCATATTTACGCTATCGGCTCAAATATCGAGGCCTCTCGGCTTTCGGGCGTAAATATTAATTTAACCGTATTAAAGGCCTATCTGGTTTCGGCATTTTGTTCATGTGTTGTTGGCTTAATCACTTGCGCAACCAGCGGAATGGGAACAATGGACGCAGGCGTTTCTTATGAAATGTTCGCGGTTGCCGCATCTGTAATCGGTGGTGTCAGCACATTGGGCGGACAGGGGATTTTGCTCGGAACGGTAATCGGAGCGTCAATTTGGGGAGTCTTGCAAAATGGTTTACAGTTTGCCGGCGCGCCTGTTGCCATCAGAAATATTGTTATCGGAATAATCGTTGTAATTTCAGTTTTGTTGGATATTATTTTAAGAACAGGCAAGAAAACGAAAAAAGTAAATTGACCTCATTGAGGTTGATATATTGGATAATTAATCCAAAAAAATTCCATTCTTTTTAAAACAAGGAGGATTATTAATGAAATCTAAAAAATTAAGAGCTATAGGTATGATTTTGAGCGGTATTTTGGCAATCGGAATGGCAGGCTGTCAGTCGGGAACACCAACTGCCGAAACTTCGAAAGAAGCGTCTCAAGCGGCGAGCAGTGGAAATAAAGTTTATTTAATAACAATGGATCAAATGGATCAGCACTGGGTAAATGTTGATGCGGGCGCGAAAAAAGCGGCAGGAGAAGTCGGCGGAGTCGATTATAAATGGGTTGCTCCGGATGTAAAAGACGACGCAAAACAAATTGAATGTATTAATAACGCAGTTGCAGGCGGCGCAAATGTAATTATGCTTGCGGCAAACGGCCCAGACGCAGTGACTTCGGCTTTAAAAGAAGCTGAATCGGCTGGAGTTAAAATTGTATATGTTGACTCGGCGGCAGATTTTCCGGCTGAGCAGACTTTGGCAACAGATAACAAAGCGGCAGGTGCAACCGCAGGAGCGGAAATGCTCAAAGCTTTGGAAGCAAGCGGAACTAAATCAGGCAAAATCGGAATCGTAAACGTAAATGCTTCAACAGCTTCCGTAGTATCGAGAGAAGAAGGTTTCCGTTCGGCATTTGACGGCAAAGGCTTTGAAATTCTCGAAACACAATATTGCGACGGTGATGCCGCAAGAGCGAAAGATATCGCCGCTAACTACATCACTCAAGGCGTTGTTGGAATTTTCGGAACAAATGAAGGCTCAACAGTCGGCACAGGAAATGCAATTAAAGAAGGTTCGTCAAAAGTTGTCGGCGTTGGCTTCGATAAATCAGACACAATTATGGGACTTATCGACGAAGGATTTTTGCTTTGCACTATGGCTCAAAATCCTGACGTTATGGGATATGAAGGCTTGAAAACAGCCGCTAAAATTTTAAAAGGCGAAGCTATTTCCGAAAAAAATGTTGATACAGGCGTTTCTGTTTTAAAATCGGATAAAGCTCCGGCTCCTGTAGCTAATGGTGCCGGCGGAAAAGTATATTTAATAACAATGGACCAAATGGATCAGCATTGGGTAAATGTTGACGGCGGTGCAAAAAAAGCCGCTGATGAAGCCGGAAATATAACATATACTTGGCTTGCTCCGGATGTAAAAGATGATGCAAAACAAATTGAATGTATAAATAATGCGGTTGCCGGCGGAGCAAATGTAATTCTGCTTGCTGCAAACGGCCCGTCTGCGGTGACTTCGGCACTTAAAGAAGCTGAATCCGCAGGAGTCAAAATTATATATGTTGACTCGGCGGCGGATTTTCCGGGAATACAAACTTTGGCAACAGACAATAAAGCCGCAGGCGCAACAGCCGGTGCAGAAATGCTGAAAGCTCTTGAGGCGCAAGGAATAACATCCGGTAAAATCGGTATTGTAAACGTAAATGCTTCTACGGCTTCGGTTGTATCGAGAGAAGAAGGCTTCCGCTCTGCATTTGACGGCAAAGGCTTTGAAATTCTTGAAACTCAATATTGTGAAGGTGATGCGGCAAGAGCGAAAGATATCGCGGCTAATTATGTAACTCAAGGCGTTGTTGGAATTTTCGGAACAAATGAAGGTTCGACAGTCGGAACAGGAAACGCTATAAAAGAAGCCGGCGGCGGAATTATTGGTGTTGGTTTTGATAAATCCGACACAATTATGAGCCTTATAAAAGAAGGTTCTCTGCTCTGTACTATGGCTCAAAATCCTGATGTAATGGGATATGAAGGAATGAAAACAGCGGTTAAAGTTCTTGCAGGCGAAAGTATAGCAGAAAAGAACGTGGATACCGGAGTTTCGGTTTTGACAAAATAATATAATAAAATTTTTTAAAAATTAAATTGCCATAAAAGGGCTGTGGATTTCGATTTTAAATCGTATGCTACAGCTCTTGTTTTGTGGAGGCTTGTAAGCGATTCAAAGTTGAAAAAAAGCTGCTTGAGTGTTATAGTAAGAAAAATATTATAAAGAATTGCGAGGTGAATTATGTGCTAAGGATTGTGGTTGCCGATGACGAAATTAAGGTCTGCAATTTAATATGCGCTTTGATTGAATGGGAAACTCTCGGGCTGGAGCTTGCGGGCGTGGCGCATAATGGCTTGGAATCTTTGGAACTCATAAAAACTCATAAACCCGATATAGTGATTACTGATATACGGATGCCCGGAATTGACGGCATTGAGCTTATAAAACTTGCAAAAGAAATAAAGTCAGATTTGAGATTTATAATTATCAGCGGCTATAAACAATTCGAATACGCGCAAAGCGCTATAAAATTTGGTGTCAGCGATTATCTTCTAAAACCGCTTAATAAAAATGAATTGAACGAAACTCTCAAAAAAATAGTCCATGAACATGAAAAAGAAAGCTCGAAAATTCTTTCGAACGATTATAATAAATTGCGATTGGCTCTTTATAAAGACATGCTTTTTGAAAAAAGCGAATCGGAAGTAATTGAAAATATAGATTCATCTGCTTGTTTTTTTCAATGTTTTGCGGTCAAGCTCGACTGCGATGACAGCGAATATTTTTTTTCGGTAATAAAAATCCTCTCCGAAAAAATAATAGCCATAATGAGAACTTATTTGCAGGAGGAATGTAACGATATTGAATTTGCGCTAAAAGAAAGCAGTATTTACTGCATTATGACTTATGGCGACAGCAAAAAAGATTTGATTAGAAAAAAAATCAAACAAATTTCAGACGAATTTAAAATGCGCAAAAATATTTTTGAAAAAATTGAATTTACAATCGGATTGGGCGAGCCGAGCTCTAAATTATTCAATAATTCTTTGAGCCTTATCGACGAATTAGTTTGCGAAAGACTGATTGCAGGGAACAGCAAGATTATCGAAAAAAAATCCGACTCAGCTGAGCTTTCGATTTTGGATAATATTTTTTCTGATTTTGAAATATCTACAGAAAAAAATATTGAATTATTGAATAAAGAAAAGATAAGCGAATCGGTGAATGATTTAAAAAATACATTAAAATCTCTAAGCCCAATCAGCGGAGTTCAGATTTTTAATTCTTGTATACATGCGTATGAAAGCGTTTGCTCAAGGCTTAAAAAATATTATCCGAATGAGAATTTTGATATAAATATAAGCGCTCAATTTAAATTAGCCTCCTCGATTGACAATGTTTTCGGGATTTTTATAAAAAATATAAACGAAATTATAGATAAAATTTTACAGAACAAGGAACAGGAAAATATTCGCCCGATAAGAATCGCAAAGCAATATATTAACGACAATTATATGAATCAAGTGAATTTGGAAGAAATCGCCGGAATGACGGGCTTTAATTCGTCGTATTTCAGTTCGCTTTTTAAAAAGGAAACCGGCGAAAATTTTCTGACTTATCTCACAAAAGTCAGAATCGATAAGGCTAAACAGCTTTTGAAAGAAACAAATATAAATATTTCGGAAATATGTACAAAAGTCGGCTACACTGATTTACGGCATTTTACGCAGGCTTTTAAAAAATACGCAGGAATCAAACCAAACGAATATAGAAAACTCTATTCATAAATCAGGTGAAATTATGAATTTTAAATATTTGATAAACAGAGTTATTTTTCTTATTCTGGCTCTTTTGATTTTTACCGGTCTTATTATATTTTTCAATATAATTGTGGAAGACGCACAGATATTGATTTTGATTTCAATTCTATCTGTTTTATTGTATTTATTTTTATTGATTGTTTTTTATTTTTGGATTTTAATACCGTACCGAGAAACCCGAAAAATATTGAATCTTTTTATTAACGGCTATACGACGCAAGGGGTTTTCGACATTAAACATAATATCAGTCCGGAAATCGAAAACGCTATCGAAAAGCTTAAAGAGAATTTTTACACGCATGATCTTATTAACGCTACGAGAAAACAAGCTCAATTATTGGCTCTGCAAAATCAAATCAATCCGCATTTTTTATATAACACATTGGAAGGAATACGAAGCGAAGCTTTGATAGCAAAACTAAATACCGTAGCGGATATGACCGAGGCTTTGGGGAATTTTTTCCGCTATACAATTTCGAATACCGAACAATTAGTAAGCTTGGAGGACGAGCTTATAAATGTGGAAAACTATTATTTGATTCAGCAATATAGATTCGGGGAGCGGATTTCGCTTAAACTGGTTTATGAGAGCGACGACAGAGAAAAGCTCTTAAAATACCAATTGCCGAAATTAACTTTACAGCCGATTGTAGAAAACGCCATTCAGCACGGAATCGAGCGCAAAATCGGAAAAGGCACGATAATTATAAAAATCGAAGCGACTAAAAAACGCCTGATAATAACAATTCGTGACGACGGTTTAGGAATACCGAAGGAACAGCTTAACAATTTAAATAAAAAATTAAATACAGGAACATTGGAATATATAAATCAGGAAGAGGGCAGCGGAGGAATAGCGATTTTAAATGTAAATAACCGCATAAAACTTCTTTTCGGCGAATCTTATGGTATAGATATTTTCAGTACGGAAGGCGCAGGAACGGATGTTGAAATAACCTTGCCGCTTACATCGGAGCAGACTAAATGAAAGAAGAAATTATCAGGCTAAATAAAATTACGCAAATAATTGACGGCGTAACGCTTTTGGATTCTCTGTCCATGCATATTTTTCGCGGCGAAATTTTTGGGCTTTTGTGCATCAACAACCACGGAAAAGAAGCTTTGATTCAGATTTTATGCCAGAATATTCATATAAATTTCGGTGAGGTTTATTTTTTGGAATCCCTGTCGAATAGTTATAAATACAGCTCTATGACAATGAATTCCGTTTTGCTTATCGAAAAACCGATTAGGCTTGTGGAAGATTTGACAGTCGAGGATAATATTTTTGTTCTGCGCCACGGTGCGAAAAAATATTTTGTAAATCAAACTCTGCTTTCCAAACAATTGCAGATGTATTCGGACGAGCTGGATATTAAATTCGAGCCGAATACCTTGGTAAAAAATCTATCGTTTTATGAGCAATCTGTTGTTTTGCTTTTAAAAGCGTATATCACGGGAATAAAGCTCGTGATATTGAGAGATTTGAGCAATTTCATCAGCGCGATAGAAATGCATAAATTACACCGTCTGCTTAGAAAACTGACCGAAAAAAATATGACTTTTTTATATATTTGCAATCATCACGAGGAATCTTATAAAATTTGTGACCGAGTGGCTTTGATGGAAAACGGGAGTGTTATTAAAAATTTAGATAAATCGGATTTTACTGATGAGATAATCAGTTTTTTTACGCATGAATTTTTTGATAACAAAGAATATAAATCCAAAATTAAAGATGAAATTATTCTGGATTTGAAAGATATTTATAGCGAGAATTTAAAAAAATTCAGCCTATGCGTCCGCAAAGCTGAATGTCTTGTAATTTTGGACAACAGTAATACTGCTTTGAGAGATGTACAGGATTTATTGACGGCTTTTCCGCAAACGGCGATGATTCCCGAAAATCCTATCCAGACCATGCTTTTTAAAGAATTAAGCTGTTTAGAAAATTTATGTTTTCTGCTTGACCACGACTCGAAATCAATCCGCCTGCGCCGCGCGTTAATCAAAAGCATAATCAATGAATATACACCTTTAATCGGGGAAAATATTTATTTTGAAAATATCTCGAATATGGACGTTTTTTCCTTATATTCATTGGCGTATTACCGTATTCATCTCTATAATCCGAAATTCGTTGTTTGTGTTCAGCCGTTTTCGGGTGCGGATATGTATTTGCGTTTTCATATTATTAAACTTATAAATGCATTGCTCGAAAAAAATATTTCGGTTATAATTCTTGCAGTTAATATTTCAGATAATTTATATGTTGCCGACAGGCTTTTGGTTTTGGAAAAAGGATATTTGAAAGAAGAATTTTTGAATAAAGACTTCCATAAATTCGGAAGGTAGTTTTAAAGGAGTGATTTTTTGTTTTTGGCAGAAATATCGAATATAGCGGACGCGATTCAGCCGGGCGTTCAAGAAGCGGCAGAAAGAACAAAAGAGGCAACGACGGTTTTTTCTGATTTTTTCAATAGATTTTTGGGTTATATACCGACAATTTGCATTGCGGTAATTGTAATGATTATCGGAATCTTAATTTCTAAAATATGTTTGAAAATAATGATGCATGGGCTTAACCGCTCTAAAATAGATAAAACAGTAAATTCATTTTTGCGCTCAGCCGTCAAGGTTGTGCTTTATTTAATAACTTTGACTATGGTTCTCACAATATTGGGTGTGGAAACAAGTTCGATTGTAACCGTTATCGGCACGGCCGGAATTGCGATTGGGCTTGCGCTTCAAAGCTCTTTATCAAATCTAGCCGGAGGCATAATAATTTTAATCACGCATCCGTTTAAAGTCGGCGATTATATTGAGACAAGCTCGGCGGCGGGAACTGTAGAAGCAATCAGCATTTTATATACGCATTTATTATCGCCGGACAACAAATCTATTTTTATTCCGAACGGAACTCTTTCAAACAATACTATGATTAATCACAGCAAAAACAGCCTGCGGCGGGCTGATATGGTTTTTTCGATTTCTTATGAAAACGATTTAAAAATTGCGATTAATTGTATAGAAAATGTTTTGGAGAAAAACGAATTGGTTCTGCAAGACCCTGCGCCGGTAGTCAGAGTTTTGGCATATTCGGCAAGCTCGATAGATATCGCAACGCGCCCTTGGTGCAAGCGGGAAGATTTGATGGAAGTAAAATTCAGCGTAACCGACGCTGTAAAAGTTGAATTTGACAAAAACGGGATTTCGATTCCGTATAATCAATTGGAAGTTCATCTCAATAAATAATACTATTTTCATTTTGATAAGTAGAAAAAAATTTTTCACAGCGGAGCGTTTCACGCATGCTTCAAGCGTGAAATGAAATATTTTTTTCTATTCTTAATAATGAAAATAGTATAAAATAAATCCGCATAATCAAACGATTAAGCGGATTTTTTAATGTGCGACGTGCGTGGATTACAACTAATACTAATTCCCATTTAGTCAGTAGAAAAAAATTTTCACAGCGAAGCGTTCCGCGCAACGCTTCAAGCGCGGAATGAAATATTTTTTTCTATTCTTTAAAAGGGAAATAGTATAATACTATTTTCATTTAGATGAGTAGAAAAAAATTTTTCACAGTGGAGCGTTCCGTGCAACGCTTCAAGCGTGGAATGAAATATTTTTTCTATTCTTTAAGAGAGAAATAGTATAAATTTCCGTGCGCTCCCCATTTCTATTGACATCGGTTCAAAAATTCGTTATTATTAATATGACTATAAAAAAATATTAGTCATATAGTTTGGAGATGTAGCTTATGCCAAAATTCAGTGAAAATGAAAAAAAAATAATTCGTGAAAAGCTCTTTACAGAGGGAGAACGACTTTTTACATTACATGGGATAAAAAAAGTAACTGTTGATGATTTGGTGAATGCGGCTGGGATTGCAAAAGGCTCTTTTTATGCTTTCTATACTAATAAAGAACATTTATACATGGATATTTCGGAAAGCTTGCAGAAACAGGTCTGGAATGATATGGATGATTTTTTAGAAAAAAACCGTAACCTTAATACTAAAGAAATCACAAAGCGAGTGCTTATGTACTCATTTAGCCAGTTGTATAAATATCCCATGCTCCTGCAGAATACCGGCGAAACGACAGATTACCTTTTTCGCAAGTTGCCCAAAGAAGTTATTGAAGCACATACTCGAGAAGATGGAAATGAGCTGTTGAGATTACAAAAGTACGGTGTTCGTTTCAGATATGGAATTGAGGTAACTGCAAAAGTATTGCAGGCTTTGGCCTTATCTTTCTTTCAGCTTGAAAGTGAAAAAAATGACAGCAACCATAAGGTTTTTGAAATAATGGTGAATGGAATAGTTAATGAGATAGTTGGTGATGAAAATGATTAACGTACAGGATATATACCTAAAATATCCTGCATCAAAGAGAGACACAATTCGCGGAATCAGTTTTGCTGTATCGGCAGGAGAGATATTTGGATTTCTTGGCCCGTCTGGTGCGGGAAAAAGCACATTGCAAAAAATACTGACAGGAGTGTTACGCGATTATCGCGGTTCTGTCCGTGTTTTCGGAAATGAGATTAAAAACAGAACACATGATTATTATGAAAAAATCGGTGTAGATTTTGAGTTTCCAAATTTCTACGGAAAATTCACAGCAATCGAAAACCTCAACTATTTCGCATCTCTATATTCAACCAAACAGATTGACCCAATCACATTACTAAAAAAAGTCGGACTTGAAAATGACGCAAATAAAAAAGTGTCGGACTATTCTAAGGGGATGAAAATGCGGCTTGGTTTTATCCGTTGCATGATGCATAATCCACAGCTATTGTTTTTGGATGAACCAACAAGCGGACTTGATCCGGCTAATGCAAGGACATTGAAAGACATGGTTTTGGAACAAAAAAGCATGGGAAAGACCGTTATTTTGACTACACATAATATGAATGATGCCGAAGAACTTTGCGACCGTGTGGCATTTATCGTTGATGGGAAAATCAAGGCTATTGATAAACCATATGCGCTTAGAAAAAGCGGTGAAAATACTAAAGTATTTTTTACTTATGCTAAGAACGGACAAATAATTGAATCTTCTTGCCTGCTTTCAGAGCTTGGGAAGGTTGAGGAATTTCAATTAGCACTGAATACAGGAGTTCTTAAATCTGTCCATTCAAAAGAACAGACGCTAGAAGATGTTTTTATCTCACTAACAGGTAGGTGTTTGCAATGAGGTTTCTGTCAACGCTTACTAATGATATTAGATATCAAGTGAAATATGGCTTTTATTTTTTGTATACATTTATCAGTGCAATCTATATTGGTATTTTGATGCTTTGCCCTTCTGATATTCGTCCAAAAGTGGCTTCCATTATTATTCTTACAGACCCTGCAATGCTGGGAATGTTTTTCATCGGCGGAATTTGGCTTTTAGAAAAGGGAGAAGGAGTGCACGGTTTTTTCAATATATCTCCGCTTAAGCATTTGGAATACATCATATCAAAAGTTGTATCTTTATCCATAGTTTCTACACTGGCGGCAACGGCAATAGCCATGGTTGGTCTTGGTAGAAACATTAATGTGGCAGGGCTGATGTTATATGTTTTTTTTGGCTCGATGACATTTACTGCTTTGGGACTCTTGTTAGGCTCTTACGCTCGATCAGTTAATCAATATATATTGATTGCATCGGTACCAGCAAGTATATTGACAGTACCCGGAATAATGGCTGCATTTGGAATTTCCAATCCGTTATTAAATATCTTGCCCGGAACAGTCTTATGGTACGGTATATGGCAGAACTTAGGTATATCCAAAAATGTAGGGGTATTGAACTTTATTCTTTTGCTACTCTGGCTTGGCCTTGCTCTGTGCTTAACAAATATGAGGATACCGGTCGCACTGAGACATGAGGGAGGTGCTAAAATATGACAAAAACATGGAAACTTTTTAAAATTGGCTTTAAGCAGATTACAAAAGACGGTATGTTGCTTGTGCTTCTGCCTGCACCAATACTAGTTGGATTACTTTTCAGATTCGTTATTCCTTTAGTCAACGGCGTCGTCGAGGATAAATATGCGTTCTCATTCTTACCTTGGTACGGACTTGTGGATGGAATGTTGGTTTGCCTCACGCCAATGTTTGCGGCAATGATTTCTTCATTTCTTCTTCTTGAGGAACGAGATGAGGGTATTAGTTCATTTTATCAGATTACACCGACTGGCGGTACATCCTATTTGGTGGCGCGCATAGGTTTTCCAATGATATGGGCTTTTATTATGACGACAGTATCATTGGCAATATTCAAGATTTCTGATATTTCCATGCTTAGCATACTGACAAGTTCTGCCCTCAGCGCCTTAATGGGAACAGCACTCGCAATGATGGTTGTAGCAATGGCTGGAAACCGTGTGGAGGGGCTGGCCTTTTCAAAACTTATGGGTGTGAGCTTTCTTGGCTTACCTATTGTGTGGTTTGTACCTGTGCCATATCAATACTTCGCATCATTTCTACCATCATTTTGGATTGGAAAGATTATTTTTACAGGCGTCGATGGATTCAATTGTATGGCAGGTCTAATATCTTGTTTAGTATGGTGTTTCATTTTTATCAAGAGGTTTCTTAATCGAATTTCATAGATTGATAGATTTAAAGCACAGCATCATTTTCAAAAACAATCAAATACAAGAAAAGGGCTATGGAGGATATCCAAAAGCCCTATCTTGTCAAGAAGATTAACAAACGGTTAGCTTCCTGCCCGATTCAAAGAATTATTTATGCCCTTTTTTCTACAGTCATATTAACAGCGTCGATTATTTTTTGGTAACCGGTACATCTGCAGAGATTTCCGGAAAGCCCACGGCGGATTTCGGATTCACTAGGGTTAGGGTTTTTGTCGAGCAGATTGGTGGTGCTCAAAACAAGTCCCGGAGTACAGAAACCGCAT
Organism: Eubacteriales bacterium; assembly: GCA_031551135.1. Lineage (GTDB taxonomy): Bacteria > Bacillota > Clostridia > Lachnospirales > JAITVM01 > JAITVM01. The sequence continues at coordinate 22,819 of JAVBOA010000025.1, forward strand.
TGTACAGCGCCGGCTTCGATAAAGGATTCCTGAACGTCTGAAAGTTCGCCGTTTTCTCTGCGGATTCCCTCGATAGAAGTAATATTTTTGCCGTCTGCCCAAACCGCAAGATAAATACAGGAATCAACGGTTTCGCCGTCAATGATAACTGTGCAAGCGCCGCATTCTCCAACGCCGCAGCCTTCTTTAGAGCCTGTATATCCAAGATTTTCTCTCAAAACTTCCAGCAGAGACAATCTAACATCAACTGATAATTCATGCTCACGGCCGTTTAATGTGAATTTTATTGTTTTAAACATTAGTTTTGACCTCCATTCAGAATTTGAGCGATAGCGCGTTTAGGCAATTCTTTTATCAAATGCTCACGATACGCTTTCGAAGCACGGTAAGAATCTCTGGCTTTTGAAGAAAGCACGCATTTTTCGCCGATTTCGTTTATATTCTCGTCGGTTAATTCTTTTCCGATTGCGAATTCTTCCGCAAAAGCCGCACGAATCGGAGTCGGAGCGGCCACGCCGAACGAAATCCGGATATCCTTAACGAAATTATTTTCAGCATTTAAAAGCACTGAGCATCCCAAATTCGCTATATCCATCGCATTACGCTGGGCAAATTTAATATAAGTACCTTTAATATTTTCGTAATTCTCTTTTTTTATTAAAATATATTGAAGAATCTCGCCTTTGTTTAAATCAACTTTACCCGGGCCGATATAGAATTTATTTATATCAAGCTCACGGATTCCGCCTTCGCTGAGGATTCCCAAAACAGCATTATACGAAAGCAAAGTCGTTGCGCTGTCTGCGGAAATCGCGCCGTTGCAGAGGTTTCCGCCGATTGTTCCGGTGTTGCGGACTTGCGGGCCGCCGACTGTACCGACAGCGACCGAAAGCGGATTGATATATTTTTTAACTAATTCGTTATTTTCAACCGTTGTAAAAGTATTTGCTGCGCCGATATAAATATCGCCGTTTTCCAGCATTTTTATTTCTTTCAGTTCTTTAATCCGAGTTATTCCGATAAGATTTATATCAATATAATTTTTTTTGCGTTCTCTTGATTTTATTAAAACATCTGTGCCGCCGGCAATCAGCATAGGATTTTCGACTGTGTTTAATAAATTCAAGGCTTCGGATAAATCGCTTGCTTCGTAATATCCTTTTATATCAAACATAATATTCCTCCTATATAATTCCGTTTTCTTTAAGCGAATTGAAAACTTTTTCCGGCGCGATCGGCAGATGGTTAAAATTAATATCTGTAGCGTCTAAAATAGCATTTCGGATAGCCGGAGCAGGGCTGCAAGCAGGCGGCTCGCCAAGCGATTTGCTGCCGAAAGGTCCAAGCGGGTCATCCGATTCCACAAAGAAATTATCGAGCTTCGGAACATCCATAAATGTAGGGAATTTATAATCCAATAAATTATTATTAAGCGGTTCGCCATTCGGATAATATTTCAATTCTTCGGAAAGCGCATAACCGATACCCATGAACATTCCGCCGTCCACTTGACCGGAGGCCAATAACGGATTGATTATTTTTCCGGAATCATGCACATTTAATAAATCCAGAATTTTTGTCTTTCCGGTTTTAATATCAACTTCAACATACGCAAAAGTAACACCCATTGGGTAGGAATTTCGATGAACATTAATTGAAGTTTCTGCGGTGATGGTTTCTGCACTTTCGGTATTATAAAATGTTTTTAACGCCAATTCCACAAGCGAAGTAACTTTTTGCTGATTATGCTTGTACACAACATCTTCTCCGGCTATATCCAAATAATCCGCATCTAAATCATGGAAAGTTTTAACGGCCCGCAGAATTTTCGCACGCAATTGCTCGGCGGCTTTTTTTACGGCAAGACCGGTAACATAAGTTTGGCGTGAAGCGTAAGCTCCTGTATCAAAAGGTGCGGTATCGGTATCGGTCATATAATCCATGATTACATAATCGTAAGGAACACCGACAGCTTCTGCAATTATTTGCGCAAATACAGTGTCTGCGCCTTGTCCGATTTCGGTTGCGCCAAGCATACATTTTATGCGTCCGTCCTGATTAAACGAAAGCCTGCAACCGGCGATTTCAAATGATTTCGGGAAAGTTCCGCTTCCGTATGAGAAACAGGCAAGCCCAATTCCTCTGCGTTTGTCGCCGTCTTTGAAAGATTTCGATTCTTCGGATTTTTTATCCCATTCAAATCTTTCTTTGCCCAATTCGACGCATTCTTTGAGTTTATTCGTAAATTGATAAACAGTATTTAATTTATTAAAAGAGCCTTCTTTTTGGAAATTTTCCAATCTGAATTTTATCGGGTCTTTATTTGTTTTTTTGCAGATAGTGTCAATAAATGACTCTATTGCAAAAGTTACTTGCGGTATTCCATAACCGCGCATTGCACCGGCTACTGCCGAATTTGTATAAACAGTTTTTGCGCCGTATCTGAAATGCGGAAAATCGTACATTGCATGTATAAATGCACCGCCTTTTACGCCGATAGCGTGACCGTGGGAGGCGTAAGCTCCGTTATTGGAAAGCGCGTGGATTTCAAGCGCATGGATTTTTCCATCCTTCAAACCGGCTTTCATTTTATAAGAAATAGCGTGACGGGTACGCGTATAAGCGATACTTTCCTCACGGGTTAATTGCATCATTACCGGCCTGCCGCCGCAAGCCATGCTCATTGCCACAACAATCGGCTCGATTGTTACGTCTTGCTTATTTCCGAAACCGCCGCCGATAAACGGTTTTTTCACACGGAATTTTGTTAGCGGCATTTGGAAAGCCTGTCCCAAAATACGTCTTGCAATATGCGGAATTTGAGTAGAAGAGACGATTGTATATCTGTCGTCCGCTTCTCTATACGCATAAGCTACTTGAGATTCAAGATGGCAATGCTGGACAATCTGCGTACTATACGTATCTTCAAAAATCTCATCCGATTCGGCAAAACCTTGCTCAATATCGCCGAGATTCGCTTCAGTATTTGCAATAATATTTTTTGAAGCTTCGTGAATTTCTATCGCTCCTTCGGCAAGAGCTTCTTCCGGTGTCATATAAACAGGGTATTCTTCGTACTCTACTTGAATTTTTTCCAAGGCGGCCTGCGCCTGCAATTCGCTTTCGGCTACAACAGCGGCGATATCCTCACCGTATTGGCGCACACGTCTGGATAAAATATTTCTGTCTTCAATATCTCTTGTTTTTGGATTCAAATTATATGGATGTCCGGCTGTTGAAAATTTTGCCTGCGGCAAATCGTCAGGTAAAATTATTTTTATAACACCGGGCATTTTTAATGCTTCTTCGATATGATAAGCTTTCACATAACCGTGGGTTATTGTGGAGCGCAAAATTTTTCCGTAAAGCATATTTCTAACCGGGAAGTCGGCGGCATACATGGCTTCGCCTGTTACTTTTGACTTAGCGTCCCAACGAATATGGCTTTTGCCAATTACTTTCATTTATTTTCCTCCTAACATTTCTTCTGATAACGCAAATCTGGATTTAATAAATTTGGCGGAGAACGATATTTGATTAAAGAACACTCCGCTTATTAGTTTTTAAAAGTTTGAGCTGAAATTATATTCTCCACATACCGTTTAAGTATGCTGCCTATGGAAAATGTAATAAAATTGTCTCAAGAAACATTATATATCATATAAATAAATTAATAAATGCAAAATAAAAAAATTTATAATTGAGAATTTTTTCACAAATAATTATCCAAATAAAAAACCGTGTATTTGATTATTATCAAAAAACACGGTTTTTATTATTGTACACTTTTATGATTATTATTTTCGTTTGTAATAAGCTGAATTTTTCTTGCCATCACGTCTATATTTTCTTCGTTTAAGCTGGATTGCGTCTCTGTAATACTTATAACGCTTGCGATTACGGTTTTTTCTAAAAAATTCAGTTTTTCATAATCTACATGTCCGCCGAAAATTTCTTTACAAAAAGCACTTTCGGTCAATTCTTTTGGGAAAATATCTTCGATATATTTTAACGCGTCGTATCTCTCTACCATACAGCAAACAAATAAGCCGATTTTTTTTCTGGATAAAAGCCTGACATTGTTACTGCAAAATTCAACAAGTTTTGTGTGTGTTTTGGATGCATAAACCGGTCCGCCTAAAATTATTACGTCATACTGGTTTAAATTTTTCGGCAGTTCGTGAATAATATTGACGATATCCGCTTTGTCATCAAGCTTATTTTTCAGTTTATAAGCGCATTTTTCCGTAAAACCGTATTTTGTTGAATATATAATTAGAGTTTTCAGTTCAATTCCCCCTAACAGTTATGTATTATAGCATTAAAATTCAAACAAAAAGTGTCTTCTATAACTGTATATAGGAGCTATTATAGATTATTGAAAAGACAGAATAATTATAAATAAATATAAATTGTATTACATTGTAATGTATTAATCCGTAGATTTTTGACTTTATAGTATCAAAAAAATCAAAATGCTATATAATACTATTCCATAGAAGGGAAATAGTATAAGCAAAAAATTACAATTCTGCATAGAATATAATAATATAACTTGAACGTCTCAAGTAGTATTGGATATGGCAAGTCAAACATGGAATTGCTATTGTAAAAATAATAAGGAGTTGTTTTTATGCCGTGGCAACGTCAAATTTATAGATTGATTGGTAAGCCAGTGGGGCTTTCTTTGCGGAATGGTAAAGGAGTCTCGGGCGTTTTGTGCGATGTAAGAAACGGTGTTGTTTATTTACAGGAATATATGTATCAAGATCAGTTCGCGTTAAAAAAATATAGATTTGAAAGTATAGACAATGTCTACTCTTTTCCGAATTGTACAAGAAGAAATCCTTTTACACCAAGGGTTTATTAAGAAATAAATTTGTAAGTATATAATTAAATTTGGGAGGAAGCAATTTCAGCTTTCCTCCCTTATGTCTTAATTTCGAAAATCTTTAAAATTTATGCGGTTTGAATACGCTAAATAACAGGAGCATAGATTTTTTTTACATTCGGCTTTTTTAATTTCACCTAAATAGAGATTGCCGAGTTTTTGGCGGTCAAGGTTACAATTATACAAATCGCCTTTATAATTTACGAAAAAAGCGGATTTTCCGGAATAACAATCCTTGTAATCCGATTTTATATTTTTGATTTCATTGCAAAAATGCGGATCGATTTTTTTAAATTCTTCGATTTGATCGGCGGAATAGGTAGTATTTTGATATTCAATTGCGTTTACCCAAAAATAAATATCTTTCGGGAGTATTTTTTTTAGTTCCTTCATTTGATTAATATTTTTATAATCGCCGACTGCACCGACGGAAAATTTAATATTGTTTTTATATAGAATTTCACATTTGTCTGCAAAAGATTTCGCCTCAATTTGCGTTGGATGAAACGAGCAGGAAAGGCTCATTTTTTGCAATCCTTCTTTCAATATTTCAATGAAATGATTTACATCAAAAGAAAGATTCGTTTGGCAAATTATTTTTTTTATCTTGGATTTCGATAAGTAATAAAAATTTTCTAAATAATAATCATGAATCAAAGCTTCGCCGTACGGAACGAAAAAAACAGTTTCAAGGCTTTTTATATTTGCAATAAATTTACAAAATTTATTCAAATAAAATTCGTCTTTCGATACATTCGTCTCAGATTTTGCAAAAGGGCAGTAATAACAGCGGTAATTGCAGGATTTTAAAAGCCCGCGGTAATATAATAATTTCATATCATCGGTCCCAGATAATCGGAATACGAAATTCCCAAATCGTTTAATTTATAATTATTATCAGCAAAAACAGCGTAATTATTTTTTATCCATTCGTGTAAAATCGGAAAATCGGAGAACAAATCGCTGTTGAAATGTTTTTCGTATTCCTCCGAATCAAGCCCTTTATAATAAAAAAGATTCTTTATCAAAAAACGCTTTTTCATCATTTCTCCATCCAAAATAATTCCATTTGTTATGAGCGTTTTATCTTTTGCGGAAATAAATTCTTGAATTAAGGATTTCGAAATTTCGCTTTCGTTTGAATACGGCGCACAAAAATGCAAATTCCCTAAATACGTTCGGCCGCCGCAGCCAAGCGAAATTGTGTTTTCGAAACCGCAGGATTTATTTTCGGATTTTGCTTTTTTTGTAAAAGAACGCATCGAGTTTTGAAAATATCCTTTCATTTTCAAAAATTCCGAAAGAAAATTGTACATCTCGTACCTATTTTCGTTTTCTGATAAATATCTAATCGCCGCATTTTTGCGAATATAAAGCGGATAAATAAAAATTTCTTCAGGCTCGTAATAAAGCGCCTTTTCTATAGAATATTTCAAATTTTTCATATTTTGATTCGGAATCCCGTAAATCAAATCGATATTTAGAATTTCAAATTTGTATTTCTTAATCAATTCGAGCGAATTTGTTATTTCTTTTGTATTATGAGAACGCCGCAAAATTTCCAGTTCAGAGTCTAAAAAAGATTGCACACCGATACTTATTCGGTTTACGGAGTTTTCTTTTAAAATATTTAGTTTTGATTCGCTTGTTTCTTTCGGCGAGGTTTCGATTATTGAAAATACTTTTTTAAAATCGTAAAGCGAAAAAATTTTTTCTAGATTTTTTTCGGAGAGTATTAGCGGTGTTCCGCCGCCGATTATTATATTTTCAAATTTATATTTTTCTATTTCAAGCTGCATTGCATGTTCCAAAACAGCATTTACATAATCGTCTTGCATTTTAGTATCAACAATCGAAAATAAATTGCAATATCCGCATTTTGAAGAGCAAAACGGAATATGAATATACATTGATGGTTCATTTTCAAAAAGATAATGCAAATAATCCCGAATAAAAATGCCCTCGAGTTTTTTGTAATTCGTTTTGTGCGGATATGAATACATATATTGGTTGTAAATTTGCATAATTCACCTTATAGAATGAAATGTTTGTACGGAACAGTGTTCACGACTTCATGGTTAAATCCATGAAAAATATATCCGTCTTCGCCGTAGCAAGAGCCGTGGTCGGAACAGGCGATTACAAAAGTTTTATTGTGCTTTTTGAAAGCGGAGAACAGCGGCTCTAAGCAGGAATCCACATATCTAAGCGCGGCGGCGTGCGTGATGACGCTGTCTTTTTTTTCGGTCTCCGTGTAAAAATAATTCGGGTAATGAATCGCATCAATATTAATATACATAAAAACTCTTTTTTCGCTTTCCGCTAGTTTTTTCAATGCGAAATTAATTTGATTTTCGGCAGATTCTTTGACTTTGCATGAAAAAGACGGATTCCAATATGATTGATTAAACATATTCGGAAAAACCGAACCGATTGGAGAACGCTTGTCAAAAAAAGCAACACCGCCGATACATATTGTTTCGTAGCCGACGTTTGCGAGACCTTCCACAAAATTACTTCCGCTGAACGCAAATGAATTTTTCGGAGCTGAATTTCCTAAGCCGATTTTGGACGGGAAAAATAAACGCTCTTGTTTTATCAGTGGAACAGGCTCGATCGGCGACGGCAGAAAACCCGCAAACATTGCGTGATGTGACGGATAAGTAAAATTTCCGGGCGCGCTGCGCTTTTGCCATTTGCCATATTTATTTAGTATTGGTGTATTATTTTTTTCCTGTTCTTCGAGAGCAACGTCATATCTCAATGTATCTAAGCAAAGAAATAAAATATCATATTCGCCGACGATTTTGTTCATATCAATTTGTTCTGTTTCGGATATTTCTCCCTCAAACCATTCCTCGGGAAGTCCTTCAGGAATTTCCATATTTTATCATCTCTCTTATTTGATTTTTATAAATAATATTTTCGTTAAAAATATCTTTGTATATCAAATCGCCTTGCCCATTTATTTCAATCACAAAAGGCTCGTTTGTATTTTGCGTAAGCCCTATATCCAATCCGGCATAATTTAGATTTTCAAAGGATTTCATTGTTTTTTCGCAGATATCATAAATTTTCTGCTTTATGCCGGCAGATAAATTAAGCTCGTCAAAATCCAGCGGTTTGTTATTCAAATGAAGATTGGTCATTGGCGATTTTGATAAGCGCACAAGTATAAAATCCAATTTTCCGAATTGGCAAACACAGCGCAAATCATAGCTGTAATCATTAAATGAGGCTTTTGGAATCCATTCTTCTATGATGCAATTTTGTTTCAAAAGGACATCGGTAATTTTTTTTATTTCGGAATAATTTTCAATTTTATAGATTCTTTTTGTATTTATTAGCGTCTTTTCAAAAAGCTTTGAAGAATGAAATAAAACATGCTTATTTTTAAAAAAACGGTATGCCGCCACGCCCGATGCTCCCGAACCGAAATTCGGTTTAATAAAAACCGAAAAAATATTTTTATGCGTCATCAACTCGTTGAGTTTATCAAAAGAAAAAACAGGCTCTTCGAAAAAAAACGGTGTGTGGATTTTATTTTTCTGAATTATTTTTTTTGATAATTTTTTATCGAGAGCCGCTTTAATTGCGTTTGGAGCATTTAAAAATTTGCAGTCTTTTTTTTGAAGCTCGTCCAGAATTTTATAATAATTTTTATTCAAACTTTCGATTTCATTAATTTGAGAATTTTCCGAAACCGGCGGATCGATTTTAACAATATCGTTTGTTGATATTTTTTTATAATCTTCCAATTCGCAAAAATCCAAATTTACATTTAATTCTGTTGCCGCTTTTCTAAAATAAATTGTGCGTTTTGTATCGCTTTTTCCCAATAATAGAATTTTCATTATTCTGTAAGAATAGGATAATAATCGTATTCGTCCATATCTTTTTCATAATTGGAATCGGATAAATCGGTTTTGCACGGTAAATTTTTGAGCTTTTTAATCATTTCTTCGCTCAGGTAATTGTAATGCAAATCAAGTTTTTTCAAATGTTTCAATTTGTCGGCATTATTTAAAATAATTTCACCGCCCTTATCAGTGAGCACACCGAAAGAAAAAAGGAGATTATCAAGCTGCGGAAGGATATCCGAATTAAGCACGATTTCAACGACTTTGTCTTGTTCGTCTGAATTTACGATACCCAGAGTTTTTAACCTCGGGAATTTATATTTTGACAAAAGAGGAATAATATCTTTGACATCACCGTCAAAGCCGTAGTCGTCCACACCCAAATAAAGAACTAATTTCTCCAAGCTCGGAAAATCGCAGGATATTAAATCTTTTATGGTTTCTAAATTAAGCCCGCCGGATATCAATTCCAAAGAAGTCAAATTATTATGTTTAACTTTGCCCAATCTAAGCGAATTACTGCCCTTTATCGTCAAAGATTTTAATTGTGTCATGTTTTTCAAAAATTCTTCATAATTACCTTGTTCAATCCAAGAGCATTCGTTTTCTTCATATGTCATATCCCCAAAATAAATTTCTTCAAGCTTATTGAATTTATTTTTGTTTTTTACAAACATATCAATGATAGGCTGTACAGAATCGTCGGATTCTCCCCATAAACCTATCGAAATATATTTATATTCTTTGTTATCTTTTAAAATCTTTTCTACTAAATCATTCGAATTTTTATCCTTATCCCAAACATCTTCGGAAGTTAAGTAAAATTTTTTCGCCTCGTCTTTTGCTTCTTTAACATCGCCTTCTTCTACTTCGGTATAACCTTTTTTTGTTTTTGCGGCGATTAATTTTTCGGCTTCTTTTTCGCATTTTTCAGGTGAATCAAAAGTTTTTTCGTTCACACTGCCCTCTGTGCCGAGCCTGCCAAAATGTACAGTCAAATATTCTTTTTCGGTTTCGATATTCCAAAATTTCTGAGATTTGATATCTTTAAAAATAAAATAACGTTTCATTTTTTAGCTCCTTCAATATAATTTATTTATAAATATAGTTTATATTTCGTACTGTTCGATTATTTATTGATGATATATATGGTATCATAATATTAAATTAAATCCAAATTTTTGTATAAATTTTGAATAAAGAAAGTGAAATTATGGAAGCTTATTTTTTTGATATAGACGGAACATTGGTTTTTGATGGAAAAATTGAGGATAAAGAAAAATTGCTTTTTTTGAGCAAAAACTCAAAATTATTTTTTGCGACGGCGTTGCCGTATTTGTATGCTTTTCGAAAATGCAAGGGCATTATGGATTATTTTTCGGGAGGTGTGTTCGCGTCCGGCGGCGATATTAGGATTTTTAATGTTTATCAAAAAATTTATCCGATTTCAGATTTTGACAGAAATTATTTCCACGCGTATCGCCAAAACGGCGAATATTATAAAATTATATATAAATCAAAAATAGATATATATTCGGATTTTGTTAAACTGGAAAAAGAAGATAGATATTATGCTTTGCTGAACAGTAAAGCTTCTAAAGTAAACGGGATTTTGGAAATCTGCGGATATTGCGGATACAGAGATAAAGATATTACCGTAGTCGGAAACGGTGAAAATGATATAGAAATGCTGAAATTTTTTACAAATTCAGTAGCCGTAAATTCGGCAGAAGAAAATATTCGGAAAGCCGCAAAAAGAGTTCACACGATTCAAGATTTATAAAGATAAATATTTTTTAAAATATTTTAAAAATTGAATAAAATCTGCGTTTCTTAAATATACTCTAACATAAGCTATATTATGGAGGAAGATAATATGCAGCGCAGACGCAGAGAAAAAAAAGAAGAAATAAAACAGGAGTCGGCGATTTTTAATCAAGCGATTGCTTCGGCGATATTATTAGCGGCAGTGATTTTATTAAGCCTAATAAATACAGATGCCAGCGTATTGCTTAAAGAAAAAATCAGTGCTTCGATTAGCAAAAATATGACTGTAGAAGATTTCAAAAATTCGGCGGTAGAGATTGTAGAAAAATTTGACATATTTAAAAAAGATATAGCGAATAATCTGAATACAAACGAATTACTGACCGAAAGCGAAACAGGCGACAGAATAGATGAAAGCGTTTTAGATAGCCTAAAGCAGCAGGAGGACGACAGCCAAAAAAAGCCCGTAGTTCCGGAATAGAATTTTTGTCCGGAACTGAAATCATAAAAAAAGAAGATTGGATTAATCCTTTGGACGGAGTAATTACTTCATCTTGCGGAGAGAGGATTAATCCGATTTTACGGAAAAAAGAAATTCACGACGGCATAGATATTTCGGCGAAAAAAAACACAGAAGCTTTGGCCATGCTTTCCGGTGTTGTAACGGAAGTTTCGACTTCTCCAACGTTTGGAAATTTATTGAAATACAAAACAAACAACGGCTATATAATTATGTATGCACATTTACAAAAAGCGAAAGTAAAAGTCGGGGACAAAATAAAACAGGGCGATACAATTGCTCTCACGGGAAATACGGGACTTTCGACAGGTCCTCATCTGCATTTGAGCGTTTGGAAAGACGGAGAATTGATTGACCCGATTAATTTTCTGGAATTGCCGCATACGGACGAGGTTGTAAAAGAATACGCTTCGAGAGGTGTTGATTTCAAATGAAAAAAATTATTCTCACATTGGCGGCATTTGTATTGATTTTTTTTCTTGGACTGACAAAAATTTTTCTGATTCTGTTTCTGGTAGTCAGCCTGCACGAAGCTTCGCATATTATTATGTCTAGGTTTTACGGGCTGAGCTTCGAGAGAATTTCATTTATGCCGATCGGTCAATTTGCTGTAATCAGAAATCTGGAGTATTTACGTACATATAAAAGATGCATTGTTGTTTTGATTGGACCTTTGTGTAATATGATACTGGGTTTATTTTTTTATGCTTTTTTTAGAGACAAAACGGAAATTTTTTGGCAATATAATTTTGTAATTGCTTTTTTTAATCTTCTGCCGATAGTTCCGCTGGACGGCGGAAAACTTTTTCAGATTTATTTCGGCAACAAAATCGGAGTTTTGCGGACAAATCGAATTTTGATAAAAATAAGCCGGATTTTCAGCATTTTATTTATAATCTTGGGAATCGCACAATTCATAATTTTTAAATATAATTTTTCGCTTATCCTAATCGGGATTTATATTTATAATATTTTAGAACGTGAGAATTTTAAAATGGCTACAGAATTTTATAAAGTCCTGCTGAGCAAAAAAAATAAAAAGATTATTAAGATTGAAAATATTCTGGTCTCCAAAAACACAAAAATCAAAACAATACTTTATAAACTTTGTTGGGATAAATATTTTGTTTTGGAAATTGCGGAAAATAACCGGGTTATAAAACGGCTCTATGAATATGATTTTTCCCGATATGTATTTAATTACGGGATAGAGGGAAAATTAGCGGATATAATTGAGACGGATGAATAAAAAAACGGCGTTATACTATTTTCGATTTTATAAGGAGAGAAATAGTATAACGCCGTTTCAATTAATACTATTTTCATTTTGATCATTTATATTGAAAATAGTATAAAATTTGTTTTTTTTTGAAAAATGTCTCAGCTCAAAGATTTATTTATCATCAGCCGCCGGCGGCCATTTCTAAAATTAAAATTCTGTCGTCTTCATTTATGATTGTTTTTTCTAAATCATCTTTTTGTACAAGACGGCCGTTGAGTATATACATATGCTCAGATTGATTGAGATAAATAAGCTTTGGATGCAAAAGAGCGTTTTTTATTATAGTACTCATGGTTATTTCTTTTTGCCAAGGAAAGCTAATGTTATTAACAGTCATAATTAAAAATTGAAAATAGCATCGAGTTGAGCATCATTAAAATCAAAAGTAGCGCCTGTGGCCGGTGAAGGTTCTTCGAGCAAGAAATCAGGCATTCTGTCGTCTTCTGGGGTAAAGCCTGCCATTTTGTTAAATGCTCTTTCGGTCAATAAAGTTTTTACGCCCATAAGAGGAATTTCTCTCGGCGAAAATTCAACACCGTAAATCGCAGTGTACATTTGAACAACCAAATCCATGCGTTTTACACCGCCGTAGAACCAAGCGAACAAACAGAACGAAGAATCGGCAAAAGCACTCAGAGTCTGCATTGTTCTGGAGAGAAAAGCTTGAGCATAATGAGTAGTTGCATCGTATTTTGTACCAAGAGTAACCCCGGCTGTATGGTCAGCACCTTGCGGGCTTACAGCATAAGTAACGCCTGTACCTTTTAGGTTTCGTGGTTCATAAGCTGCCATTGCTTGATGTTTAACGGTTGGAATACGTTTGCAGCCCAAATATTTACCGCAGGCTTCAGTGCCTTCGCCCATGATTTTGCCGAATTCAGTGCCTTGCTGCATTTCTTCCAATAGCTTAAATACAGCGTCAGCATCGCCCCATGGTATTTTTCCGGCTTCCATACAAACGCCCAAAGTACATCCGGTTTCTATAGTATCGAGACCCATATCATCGCAGATTCTATCAATTTTAGCGATTGTATCCATATCGTAAATATCTATATTCGGACCGCAAAGAGCAAGAGTTTCGTATTCGAATCCGGCAGTTATATATTTGCCGTCATCGCCGTGATATTGGTTTGAACATTTCACACAGCATCCGGCTTGACAAGCCATATTATTGCGTCCGCCGTTTTTTCCGAGCTTTTCTAAAAACTTCTGCGGTCCAAGGTTTGCAACCTCTTTTTTAGCAAATCCTCCCGAGAAGTTTCTTACCGGAAGAACAGCAGAAGCCGATGTTACGGCAATATTAGCCACAGTTCCGATAGAGGCAACAGCAGAAGCGCCTGCAACAGAAGCAACGAATTTAGTAAATTCTTTTGTGGCATTTGCCAAAAGCTCAGGGTCTGCGATATCAGGCTTAAATTTATTCTCAGGTTTTTCAACAATAAGAGCCTTTATGCCTTTGGAAGCCATGAGTGTGCCGAGGCCGCCGCGTGCCGCCAAACGGCAAGGATGGTTAGTTCCGAATTCTGTAACAGCAATACCGGAATTTCTGTAGAGCTTTTCGCCGGCAGTTCCTATTGAGGCAACAGAAACATCTTTGCCGTATTTTTCGATAGCTTTTTCGGCAATAGCGTAATTGTTTAGTCCCATGTACTCATCAGCGTCGATTAGGCTGATTTCGCCTTTTTTATCAATAAATAATATTTTCCAGTTTTCGTTTTCCGGTTTATTTTCTACAATAATCAGCTTTATTCCTTGGTTAGCCAATTGCTGAGCCATAGTTCCGCCAACGTTGCTTTCTTTTATTCCGCCTGTGAGCGGACTTTTTCCGCCAACATTAAGCCGGTGGGCAGTTGGGATATTTGTTCCGGCAAAAATTCCTAATGTAAAAATCAATTTATTTTCAGGGCCGAGAGGATCGCATTTAGGATTTACTTCTTTCATAAGAACTTGACCTATAAGTGCGCGTCCGCCTTGCATTTTATATTCTTCACTAATATCGGCTTTGTCGATATTTCCGGTATTTACGTCTATTCTAATTTGCTTCCACATACTATAACCTCCAGTTCTTACAAATCATAAGCTTCGGTAATCATTTGCGTGTATTCCGCAACAGACACCTGAACAGGTAAAAGAGCTTGAGCAACATCGCCCGGCATTAACTGAGCTGCTTTTTGGCAGTCCTCCAATGAATAGCCTAATTCTTTAAGAGTCGGTAATTCACATTTTTTCATAAAAGCAAGTAATTCATCGGCAACCTTATTTCCAAGCTCTTCGTTCGAAATATCTTCCGGTAAATTCATACCGATACATTCGGAGAAAAGTCTTAATCTATCCGGCATCCATTGAGCGTATTTTCTGACTATTTGAGGCATGCAGATTGCACAGCCAAGACCGTGCGGTAAATGGTAAACAGAGCCTAAAGTATGTCCGACGGAATGCGTAAGATGGCACATTGCGCCGTTTATTGCGTATCCGGCCAGTGACGCCGCCAAAGCTAAATCAGATCTGACATTAATATCTTTCGAATTTTCGATAAGTTTCGGAGTGTTTTTATACAACAATCTGATAGCTTTTTCCGCTAAAGCCTGAGCGATCGGTTCCGGTGCAAATGTACAAATACAGTCCAGCGAATGAGTAAACGCATCAAATGCGCAAGCAACAGAAGCTTTAACAGGTACTCCAACATAAAGCTCAGGGTCAACAATAGATGCATCTGAATAGCAATGTCTGCAAAAAACGCCGCCTTTTTTGTGTTGTTTAGTGTCTGTGATAACAGCACCTTGTGTTGCTTCGCTTCCGGTGCCGGCTGTTGTTGGAATACAGATTAACGGAACAGGGTCTCCCGGCGGTTCAACTTGAAACCATTGATTTATAGGGGGTGGATTATTTATAAGTACGTTTGCGCCTTTTGCAGTGTCCATAGAGCTTCCGCCGCCGATTGCGATTATTCCGTCAACTTTTGATTCTCTTGCCAGTTTGCCGCATTCATCTACGGTATAATCAGGAGGGTCAGGAAGAACTCCATCAAATAAAACTGTTTCGATATGTGCTGCATGTAAGTTTTCAACAATTGGATCAATAACACCGGCGGCTTGAACTCCTTTATCAAAAACAAGCAGCGCTTTTGTTATTTTGAGTTCGCGTGCTTTCAGACCGACGCGTTTTGAAGCACCTACTCCAAATACCATAGGAACAAATTTAGAAGATGTACTAATCATAAAAATTATCATTCCTTTCTCATACTAATCTTTTAGTCGATTATAGTGGCGATAATTTGAAATAATAAAAGCCCCCAAATATTCAAATGAATATCTGTGGGCTCCTTTGCAGATTTAGGCAGGCCAAGAGATCTCTCTTATTGACCCATAGGCTGCTGATGCAAATATTTGAAACAGCAGCTCGGAGTATTTCAAATATATAATTATAATATATGAAATACTTATAAAAATCAAGACAAAAATAAAATAAATTTAGAATATTTTTTTGTATATTCAAGTAAAATTCGTTTAACATAAATTAAATTGTTAAAATATTATCTAAATATTATTTATTTCAATCAAAAATTTATATATAATAAATAAAGTTTTAGTAAACTTCGTTTAGATAATAAGAAATCTTTTCGATAAGAGTTTTATATTTCTCCAATTCTACATCTTTGTTGTGATATTTGTTCAAAATAGAATTAAACTCATCTTCGATATTTTGGCGCAAAGCCCTGTAAAATTGTTCTTTTAGCTCTATTAATTGATCTTTAAAGCGGTCCAGCTCGAAATCAAGTTTATTATATGATTCTTCGTAAAACTGGCGAATGCAATAAGAAAACAAAATTCGAATACTGTTTTTATCGCTTGTGTTTCGCACATCACCGGTAAATTTTTCGGTAATAAGATTTAGAATCGAGTCAAGGTCGACATCTAAGCTTGGAAAAATCAAAGAATTCAAAGTTCGCTTAACCACAAATTTATAATACAGCGGGTCAAAATTTTCGTCAGCGATATTATGATTATCCAAAACCGTCGAGAGCATTTTAAATTTCAAATCCGAAACATCCACAACATTTTCGATTTTTTTGTCCAATGTATCACGGTATTTATCAGCGTAAACTTTGATTTTATCCAAAGCGTCGGAAACAGGAATATATGTATATTTTTGTTCTACCACAATTGTACGGGTTTCTTTTTTGCCCCAAGTCATCGGGTTGAACCATTTGAAATTCTCGTCGGTAGTGCTTGTGACAAAGGATTCTTTGAGTTCCTGTTCTTCCAAAGCCGGAGAATCTTCCTTTATTTTCTCCAAATTTTTTACGGTTTCATTCTTGTTTTCCTCGAGATATTCGCAAAAATCATAAAAGAATTTATCAAGATTAGCTTTTATATTTTTAGTTTTATCGAGCATAACATTTTTCTGTGTAACAATATCGCTTTCGCTGTTAAACGAAAGAAAATTCGCACGCGTGAAATAAATATTGCGGATACTTTCAAGCTCCAGTTTAATATTTAAAGAGGTATCCGGAATAAAGGACTCCAGTTTTTTATTTAATGTAAAATCTTTTTCGGAGGCGACTGCTTGAAAAATCTTTTCAATTTCGGCAAAATTCCCGATTTCTTTCAGAACATCTTGGTCTAAATTTTTAAAATAATTTAAATTTTTATAAACTAAATGCTCCGGAAAAGAATAGTTATCCAGATTTTTATTGCTCATTATTTGCGCTATCGAAGAAATAAAAACGGGTTCGCCCAATGATTTTAATATCGAAATTACATCTTTTTGAGCATTATTTTTTTTAAATAGCTCAATTAATTTATTCGAAGTCGAGGCGGCGTGTATGGTCAGCATTTTTTTTGCTGACGCTGCGGCTTCTTCAAAAGTATGTGAATCGGGCAGAATATCGGTCAGCGCATCGTCGAAACGGCTGCACAAAAGAACAAGCTTTTTAACGCCTTTTTTCGGAATAATATTCGTAAGAATTTCTATATCGGTTTTATCCAAAAACTGACTGCTGCGGCTAAGAAAAAAAACAACATCACAGGTTTCCAAAAAATTCTTTGTACGTTTCGTTCGGGAAATAACAGGGTCGTTCATTCCCGGAGTATCAAAAATACAAAGCGATTTCAGGGCATCATTTTTCAAATAAATACTGATATTTTTTACAAAAGGCGTATACATGCCGTTTTCTCCGATATATTCATTTAAAATATTTTGAATCAGCTTAAAATCATTTACCGGAATCGTGTCTTTTTCGCGGCCGACGAATTCTTTTAAATTAACTTTTCGGCGGCGCGCCATTTCAAGAATTTCATGCGAAATCGTGCTGAATTTTTCATCGGACGCACTTTCGACAATAGAATTCCATTCATCCGGTGAATAATATTCAACCTCGATAGAATTGCGGCTGGAATACAAAATTTTTGTAACCGTAACGGTTTTCGGCGTAACCGCCTTTGGCAAAATATCAAGCCCGTCGAACAAAAAAGTATTTAAAAAAGTCGAGCGTCCGGTTTTAACTTGTCCGATAAAACCGATATTCAGTTTTCGGTCTTTGTTCAAAAAATCCAGAGTTTTTAAAATAAAAAGTTTTTTCAATTTTCGAATCTGGACTAAATCCTTATAACAATAAGGCTCTAAATCTTCCAAAGTGGCATCGATTTTTTTTGCGAAAGTATTAAAAGTATTAGCAAGGTTTTCGGTTTTTTCGAAAACTAACATAAAATCACCTTAATTTTGTGTTATTATCTATCTTATTGTTAGAATAATGTTTCGGTTCTAAATATTGGCAATTCAGAATAACTGAAGCAAAACAATTAACAAATTCGTTTTTATCAATCAAAATATTGATATTTTCGTTCAGCTTTGTTGTTGAATATAATAAAAGCGAGCCAAAACCGGAGGTATTTTTGCAATTTATAAAAGTATTTGACCTTACGATAAAAGAATCAGGCCATTCGGTAACAGAAATAATCGCCTCTGATAATTGCTTAAACGAAATTTTTACAAATAAAGAATTTTCGATTAAGAGATTATCGAGTGTGTTAAATCTAATAATATTCGGCACTGTTATAAAATTAAACTCACAGTTTTTGATAACAAGGTCGGTACATTCAACAAGCACCATTATTTCGCTGGAGATATTTTTAAATGTACAATTTTCGAAAGTAACGGAATTGCAATCGCTGATTACAAGCGGAGTAATTCGCAATCTATCGAATTCGCAGTTTACAAAACGCACTTCATGACAGTTCTCAACGATAATTTGCAGATCCTCGTTTGCCAAAATATAATTTTCAAAAATTGCGGTTTCGCTTGTTAGTGAAATAGATTTTTTCGCTTTTTTCTCGATTTCTTGGTCGAAACTAATCGGCAGTGACGCAAAAATATCTTTCGGCTCCTCGATATGCTCGTCGTATCTTATAAGCGAAGTAAAAGAAAGTTTTTTGTCGGGGTCGGCAACGCCATAAATCAGACTGTCGTTAAAAGAGATAGTTCCTGCGTAATATTCTGTTATATAGCAGATAAAATTTTTCAATAAATTATTCGGGTTATCAACCATATCTAAAATAATTCGTTCATTTTGTTCCAAAATACTCTTTGCGATTGAAATGCAGTTTTCAACAGTTTGTAAATCTAATTTCAAAACAAGCGCGATTTCGGAAACCAGCTCTGTTTGCATTTCGTCCTGATTATCAGCCATCCCCAATAAAATCAGCATATCCACAATAAGCGAATATTTTAAATCCGAATCGGAAAAGTTTTTCGCCAAATTAGGCACAAAATCTTGATCGATTTCAACGGCTTTTTTATAAAAATCAATCAATTGATTATTGTTGTCGATTCCGATTAAAATTCGTTTCAAAAAGCTTTGCTGTGTGTAATTGACATTATTATTGATATTTGTGAGAATACAAAGCAGGCAAATATACATTTCCTGAATATTAATATCATAATTTAAAAGAGGATGACGTTTTATCGGATAAACATTGATTTCCTCATTTTTTAAATTGCGGATTAAATTATTAGATACTTTTTCAAAAGATTGTTCCAAAAAAATCAAACCTTTCTAATTTAATATTTCGTTATATTGTTGGATATCAGAAAACTTTGCGGATATTTCAAGTTCTTCATAGAATGAATTAATTTTTTGTTTGCATAAAAAAGAATAATTTATATTTGAAAAATAAAAATTTTCATGATTTTCTTGGATATCAAGAAATTCTGTAATTAAATTATTAAATTCAAATACACGTTTGTTAAAAATTTCGGTAAACAATAAATCACCGCTGTTTTTAATAAAATTCGTAATTTTCCGGTTTACTTCAAAATTTCGGTTTACCAGCGAAGTATCATTATAAGAATATACTTTTGTCAGAAAATCCTTTGTGTTGTTTGTAATATACTCGTCAAAATTATCCGGAAACTCTATTTCATATTTCAGCGCAATTTCACGCAAATTTAAAAATAGTTTTATTCGCAATGCGTTTAATTTATTTATCAAAGATTTTAAATCCATGATATTTTCTTTAATTTCGTCGGTCAAAATTAAAATCGAATCAATCGCGTGCGCATCATCGATAAAAGTCACAGCGTGGTTCAGGCGGAAAAGACGGCGGCTTTCGTCAACGATTAATTTATTGTAATAAGCCAAAATATTATCAAAAAAATCGTTAAATCCGTCCAATATTCTGTTTGGTTCTTTTTTTGTGTTGATTTCTTTTAGGAAATTGATTATCTTTAGTTTGTCAAATTTGTTTGGCATTCGTTTACTGAAAGTAAAAATGTCCAAATACGAGATAGCACGTGATTCCAGAGTTGTTTTTATTTGTTCGATAACTTTTTGCAAATCATTTTCGGTGAGTTTATCGGCTTTATTGATTACGATAATTTTCGGGATTCCTTTTTTTATATTTTGCAGTATTTCCAAATCATCATCGGTTATTGTCCCGACATCAGCGGGAACGAACCAAAGGATATAATCGCTGGAATTGTAATAAAACATGGATTTTGCTTCATCACTCTCATCAAAATCATTGATATTGGATTTTGAATAGCCCGGAGTATCCAAAAAAGATATATTTTCAAATTCAAATTTTTGGGTCTCGACGATTACATTTTTGATAAGATGATTTATTTTTATATATTCAGGGTCTTCCTCATAACCGTGTGCAATATTTTTAAGCTCGTTGTAATTTATACGGTATTTGTTTTGATAATTGTTGGTTATAAAAATATCAGTATCGTCCGATTTCAGAAGATATGTCGGCACAGCGGTTGTTGGGCTGATACTTTCGGGAAGCATATTTACATTTAAAATCGAGTTTATAAAGCTGGACTTTCCGCTGCTGAAAGAGCCGCCCAGCGAGACGATTCGTTTTTCGAAAAGCTGTCTGAAAATTAGTTTATCGATAAAAACACGAATGTTTTCTTTCAGATTAAAATGCAAAAGTGGAAAGTTTGGCGGTGTTTTTTGAGATATAAGTCCGAAGATTTCCTTAAATACAATATTGTCGATTATATTTTTTTCTTCAACATAGTTGTCGTATTTAGAATCATCTATCAAAATCCTAATCAAGTCTAAATGATTTGACATCTTTAATCCCCCCAATAATTCTGCGTGTATGGGATTCACGCTATAATTATATTTCTTTACTACATTATAACAGTTTTCTTAAAAAAACGTATTAAAATTTTAAAAAATTATAAAATCTTTTAACATTTGTAGAAAATTGAGAATATAGCGGTTTGAATTTTGCCGACTATACTATTTCTCTCCTTTACATTGAAAAAATTTAAATTCTGATAAAAATAAAATTCGATTAATACTAATTCCCATTTAATTTGTAGAAAAAAATTTTCACAGCGAAGCGTTTCGCGCAACGCTCCAAGCGCGAAATGAAATATTTTTTTCTATTCTTTAGAAGGGAAATAGTATAATCTATGTTATAAAATATGATACAATGTACAAAAGAAAATCAAATTCTTTATTGGAGGGAAAAATGAAAAAAATTTATAAAACAAAAAGGCTTGTTATGAAATTGCCTGAGTTGTCGGACGCAAAGGCGATTTTGGATTATTTTCTGCGAAACCGTGAATTTTTGGCTAAATTTGAACCCGTTAGAGATAAAGATTTTTACACTTTAAGGTCTTTTGAGGATATGATTAATCTCGACAAAATTTTATATGATAATTGTCAGGCTTTAAAATATTGGATTTATAAAAACGACAAAGTTATCGGAAGCGTAGGGCTTAATAATATTATTTGGGGAGTTTTTTTAAACGGATATATTGGCTACAGGCTAGATAAAGACGAAATAAATAAAGGATATATGACTGAAGCGCTCCAAAAATTAATCGAAATTGCATTTGATGATTTGCGGCTGCACCGCTTGGAAGCAAATATTATGCCGCGAAACAAAGCATCGCTATCGGTTGTTAAAAAAGCCGGCTTCGAGTTTGAGGGAATAGCGAAAGAATATTTAAAAATAAACGGGATTTGGGAAGACCATGTTCATATGGTTTTATTAAATAAAAAGCTTTTGTAAAATATATAAAAAATTTTTTTTGAAAGATGATGATAATTTGAAACGCATTTATTTGACCAGACACGGAGAAACGGTATTTAATGTAGAAAATAGATTTCAGGGTCAGAAAGATTCGCCTTTGACCGAAAAAGGAATAGGGCAGGCAAAAAAACTCGGCAAATCCTTGGAAGCTATAGAATTTGATTTGGTTTATTCTTCACCGCTTGGGCGCGCGTGCGAGTCCTGCAAATATATTTTGGGCGAAAAGAAAAACGAAATCATAAAAGATGACCGCCTAATGGAAATAAAGCTGGATGAATGGTCGGGAAAGCCTAAAGAAGTTCTGCAAAGGGATTATTCCGAACAACTTACATATTTTTGGGAAAAGCCGAAAAATTTCGACCTTGTAGGCTGCGAAACATTTCAGCAGCTTTGCGATAGGACACACGAATTTATTTCAGATATTTTGAAACAGGAATTCCAAAATCTTTTAATTGTATCGCATGGCGTTGTTATAAAATCGATTTTAATGCTTTGGGACGGCAGAGATTTTGATAATTTCTGGACAGGCGAATTTATTAGGTCTACTTCGCTTTCTGTAATTGAATTCGACGAAAAACTAAACGGAAAAATTATGTTAAATGCAGATATGAAACATCTGTAATTATTATATAAAAGATTATAATAAATCCCTTTGAATTCAGCTTAATTACTAATAAAAACATACTTGCTTGACATAGAGTTTAAAAAGTAATAAAATTGAAAAGAATTTATTTATAATATATGTACAATGGCGTTTTTTGGAGTTTATACCGAAAAATATGTTTTATAAGCAATCGAAATCTTGCTATATAAGATAGTTTTTTCTATATAGGTCGCGCTATGATTTACGATACAAAATCATTTGTGCACGCCTATAAACAGCGGAAAATATTTGCGGATAATTAAATTGTAATGTTTATCGACTAACATATATGCGAATTTTGCTGAAAAGCAATTTGTTTTCCCTAATTATGCAAAAATTGCTTCTTAAAAGCAAGGTTGTCTTTGGCACTAAAAGAAAAGTCTTTTTTGAGACTTGCATATATTAAATAATTTTTGTACTTTGAAAAATAAATAAGGAGGTGTTTGAAATATTTTTATTAAACGTGAAATTGATTCCTTTTAATGAATTTTTAATAATAGCTTTGATTTTAGGATTTATTTTCGGACTGATATGTCTTTTCGTTGGTTTTCTGATAAGAAAGAAAATAGCGGAGTCTAAAATAGGCAGCGCTGAGGCGGAAGCCGCAAATATTGTCAGTATGGCAGAAAAAAATTCCGAAGCAAAGAAAAAAGAAATCTTGCTCGAAGCTAAAGAAGAATCATTAAAATTAAAAAATGATGTTGAAAAAGATTTGAAAGAACGGCGAACAGAGCTTCAAAGGCTGGAACGCAGACTTTTGCAAAAAGAAGAGGCTCTTGACCGAAAATCAGATTCTTATGAGAAAAAAGAAGATCAGCTTAACAAAAAAACTGCTGAAATCGACGTTCTGAAAGAAACCCTTAATCAAAAGTTTTTGGAACAAGCCTCTGAGCTGGAAAGAATTTCCGGATTTAGCAAAGATCAAGCTAAAGACTATTTGCTTGCATCTATCGAAGATGAAGTCAAGCTGGAATCAGCTAAATTAATTAAAGATATTGAAGGTAAAGCCAAACAAGAGGCAGAAAAACGTGCTAGGGAAATCATTGTAAACGCAATTCAAAGATGTGCGGTTGACCATGTTACGGAAACTACTGTTTCGGTGGTAACGTTGCCTAATGATGAAATGAAAGGCAGAATTATTGGCCGTGAAGGTAGAAATATAAGAACAATAGAGGCGCTGACCGGTATTGAGCTGATTATTGATGATACGCCGGAGGCTGTTGTTCTGTCTGGGTTTGACCCTATGCGCAGAGAGATTGCCAGAATAGCACTGGAAAAGCTTATTGCCGACGGCAGGGTGCATCCGGCGCGTATTGAGGAAATGGTTGAAAAAGCAAAAAAAGATGTTGAGGCTTTGATTCGTGAAGATGGTGAATCAGCTGTATTTGAAGTTGGTGTGCACGGACTTCATCCCGAACTTATTCGTTTAATAGGTAAGATGAGATTTAGGACTAGCTATGGACAAAATATTTTGAAACATTCAATAGAGGTAGCGCATTTGTCCGGACTGATTGCATCCGAGTTGGGAGTTGACCCGCTTATTGCAAAACGCGCCGGTTTATTACATGATATAGGAAAATCTGTCGACCACGATATGGAGGGCAGCCACGTTAGCATAGGAGTTTCGCTATTGAAGAAATATCGTGAGTCAGATATTGTTATAAATGCTGTTGAGGCACATCATGGCGACGTTGAACCTACAAATATATTTTCAATTATCGTTCAGGCAGCAGATGCTATTTCTGCCGCAAGACCAGGTTCGCGGCGCGAAACACTCGAAACTTATATTAAACGTTTGCAAAAATTAGAAGGTATTGCGGATAGCTTTAAGGGCGTAGAAAAATCCTTTGCTATTCAGGCAGGAAGAGAGCTTCGGATAATAATTATTCCGGAAGAAGTCGACGATTCGTCACTGGTTTTATTAGCAAGAGATATCGCAAAACGAATCGAAGCAGAGCTTGAATATCCCGGCCAAATTAAAGTTAGTTTGATTAGAGAAACAAGAGCGATTGAATACGCAAAATAAATTTAAATCTCTTGCCTTTTGGCAGGAGATTTTTTAGTCGCCTATTATACTATTTTCAATATTAAGGATAGAAAAAAATATTTCATTTCGCGCTTGAAGCATTGCGCGAAACGCTCCGCTGTGAAAAATTTTTTTCTACTTATCTAAATGAAAATAGTATTAGTATAGATTCGCAAAAAATTCTTGAAGAGGTGTTTTATGCAGGAGCTTTTTTTAAATGATGAACAGATTTTTGAGCTTATAGAAAGATACGGCTCTCCGCTTTATGTATATGATGAAAATATTTTGCGCGAGAGATGCCGGGAAATGAAAAATTTAGTTACCGAATTTAATTTTGAAGTAAGTTATTCGATTAAAGCAAATACAAATTCCGAAATCTTGAAAATTGTAAAAGGCGAAGGAATTAATGCGGACGCTTTTTCACGCGGGGAAATGTTTGTATTAAGAAATTCCGGTTATAAATCCGACGAAATTTATTATGTTTCGAATAATGCGTCGATTTCAGATTTTCAATATGCTATCGATAACAAAATTTCCATCAGCTGTGACGCTGTCTCACAAATAGAGACTTATGGAAAGCTGAATCCGGGCGGAGAAGTCTCGATTAGAATAAACCCGGGCAGGGGATTCGGCCATAGCGAAAAAGTAGTTACCGCGGGTGAAAAAACAAAATTCGGAATCGCTGAGGAATTTATTCCGGAAGCATTAGAAATTATAAAAAAATATAATTTAAAATTAATCGGGATAAATCAGCATTTAGGTTCGCTTTTTTTGAATTATAAAGAATATGTAGAAGGCGCAAAGGCGATTCTGGAAATCGCAAAACAATTTCCGGGGCTTAGATTTATCGACCTCGGCGGCGGCTTCGGCGTGCCGTACAAGCCGGGAGAGAACCGCTTGGATATGCAGACTTTATCTCGTGAATTGCAGGACGTTCTGCGTGAATTTATTGCAGGATATGATAATAAAGATGTTTTGTTCAGGTCGGAGCCGGGGCGCTATCTTGTTGCAGAATGCGGCGTTTTATTGGGAACAGTTAATTGTGTTAAACAAAATTATAAAAATAAATATATTGGAACGGATATCGGATTTAATGTTTTAATACGTCCGGTTATGTACGGCTCGCATCATGAAGTTTATATTGCAAAACGAAATAAAAATGCATCAGAAGAAAAGGAAATCGTGTCGATTGTCGGAGATATCTGCGAAAGCGGAGATATTGTGGCAAAAGACCGCTTGCTTCCTGTTATTGATGAGGGCGATATTGTGCTTGTGCAAACCGCCGGAGCGTATGGTTTTTCTATGTCGTCGAATTACAACAGCAGGTTAAGACCGGCGGAAGTTTTGATTAAACCGAATGGGCAAGATGTTTTGATTAGACGCAGAGATAAATTGGAAGATTTGATTAAAAACACAAGTTTGTAAAAAAAACTCTCTGACCGGATTTGGCCAGAGAGTTTTTTTAATCCTTGTCTATAGGTAAAATTATACAATTTTTAAATGTATATCCAAGATTTTCATAGAATCTTTGATTTTCATAAGAGTTAAAAGTACTGTCGATAAATGAAATTTTTTCGCCTTTAGTGGATGAATTTACTTTTCCAAACAGCAATCCGTAGCCTTCTTTGATTCTGGGATTATCGCTGTTAAAGGTACATTGTTCGATTTTGATATTCTTCACACTATCCAGAATATTAATTTTTTCGCTGAGTGCTAAAGTATTCAAAGAGATTCCCCAGCATCGGAAAAGTTCGATAGTATCATAAGTAGCTTTTCCATTGATTGTGTTAGCCAAAATTCCGATAGTAGCGACACTTCTGCCGGAACCTGCTAAATCCATTCTCGGTGTGATATTGGCATTAAATATGCAGACATTTTTAAATTCAGCTTTATTTGCAACTGTTCGAATTAAACCGTCGGCAAATTCCCTTCCATCTATTGATAATTTATTAACAAATAACGAGTCTATAATCAAATCTCCTGTATTTATTGCTAAAAGTGAATGACCTTCGGATAAATGGCAGTTTTTAATTTCTACATTCTTTAAATTCAAATAATTAATCGATTGTGCAAATAGGCTGTTAAGATTTTTAGAATCTATATTTACAAATGATAAATTTTGGATGGATAAATTGTTACAATGAATACCAAATAAATATTTGGATTCATCATATCCTTCCATTCTGCCACTCAAATATTCATTCATTGTATCTGGTACATAAATCCAATAAGATTTTACCGGCTTACCTTTGATATTTTCAAAATTATTGATATTATAAAAACCGTTAAATTCTGCTGCATCACTGAAAGTGCTTAAGTCGCGCTGCTCTTTTAATTGCATTAATCTGTCATTACTCCATTTATTTAGTCCTTTTATTGTGCCGTTAAATGAAGTATAAAGCGGAGTGAATACTTTTCCGTCGAAATCGAGTCTGCCTGCAATAACTATATTTAATGGATTTGTATAATTTGAAGGCTTGGCATTAAATTCCTTTGCAAAAGAATTCCATTCATCAGCAGTTTTTATTGTTATTTTTTTACTGTCATTACTAGAATTACGTGAGAAAGCTTCGATATATGATAAAAATAATAGTATAAATAATGCGGCTATACATATTTTCAATACCAGTTCCATCAGAAAATTCCTTTCTTTATTCTAATCAAAAAGGTTCTTTCCTTTTTTTATTTGCGAAAGAACCTTTTACGACAATAAAAATTTTATCTATATTCTGGCTTTAAGATATCCGAAATACTTTCGACAGGTATTTCAAACTCAATAAATCCGTACACATAAGGCGCGAGATCATAAGGCTGATAGAATATTACAAGCTTATCGTTCCAGAAATAGAAAGATGTATTATCCAAATTTTCAACTTCAGAAACATCTTCATTATAATACTCCGGATTTTCTGCGCGCAAATCGTTCATTTCTTTGATTAAAACTTGTTCGTAATTTTTATCGGCAAAGATATCCGAAAGTTCCAGAATCGCCGATTTATTTAAATCTAAGTTTAAAATGGTTTCGTAAGGCGTGCCGTGTGCGCCGCCCGAGTAGTAATATCCGGATATTAAAATAGGAATAACATTGTTTCGCGTATCTAAGAAAAAGAAATCTTGGTCATAAGAATAATTATATTTATATTCTTCGGTATTCATCTCTTCGGCAACCTGAAAGATTTCTGCGGCTGCCTCGTCAACAGCGACCGATAGCTCGGAATTTATAGCGTCTTCCGAAGCTTTGTCTTTTAAACCGTGAAACTGCGGCACTATATAATTCGCACTTACCGAAACAACGTCCATTTCTTCGTCTTTAAATTCCTCATAATGTGTGAAATATTTCGATGATATAGAAAGATTCGAAGATTTTAAAGCAACCTGTGCTGTAGAATAAATTTTTACATGATTAGGGGTTCCGTCGGCTTCATAACCCGGAGAGTAAAGAACTTGGCAGTTTAAATTTTCGGATATAAAACGCAAAGGCACCATTGTGCGGTTGTTTGTAATAAACGGAGCAGCCGGAAGGTTTTTCGTTTTTCCGTTTACAATTGCTATTTGATCGTTAATTTTCATCTCAATGGTTATTCCGTCTTTTTTGATAATTACCGTATTGTCTTTGTAATCTACAGTGCAGTTGAGAGTTTCAGCAATAACTCGAATCGGAACAAAATTAGAGTCGTTTTTCAGCACAGGTTCTGTATCTGATTCGATTTCGATACCATTAATATAAATCACAGTATTCAACGCCGCCTGAACAGGAACAATTAAAGAAACGCATGTAAATATAAAGAACGCAGTCAATATAATTTTTTTAAACATAAAATCAACTCCAATGCTTTTTCTTAATTATAGCATATATAGTTTTTGAATAGTAGGGCGACATTATGTAAATGGATAAAAATATAACATAATTATCTTGTTTTCTTTATTTGCTTTGCTTATACTTGCATTAAAATGATAGATTATACTATTTTCAATATAAAGGATAGAAAAATGAAAATAGTATTATCTAAACCTTTGCCTAAGCATAAAGATTGGATGATGAATATGGATATAAAAAAATTATCAATCGGACAAATGGCGGAGCTAAACCGCGTAACGACACAGACATTGCGCTATTATGACAAAGAAGGGCTTCTTTCTCCATGTTTTACAGACCCGAATACAGGATACAGGTATTATCACATTAATCAAAGCGCGCAACTCGATATGATACAGTATTTGCAATCGCACGGAATATCACTGCGCAAAATAAAAAAGCAATTAGAGCTTAACGGGCGCGATACCGAAGCTTTTATCAGCCTTTTGAAATCTCAATTACTGGAAATTGATGAAAATATACGCCGCTTGTCACAATCTAAAAATACTATTTCGCGAATGCTTGAAAATTATGAAAGATATAAAAATCTTCCGCTTTCCGAAACATTATTTTTTGAGTACATACCCAAACGAAAGATTTTTATAAAAAAGACACATTATAATTTATTTGAACAAAATTTCAGCGGCTATGAAATGATGCTTCGTGAATTAAAGCAGAGCCTTGTTTTAAGCGATTTGCCTTTCAGCTATTTTTGTAATACCGGCACAATCGTACGCAAAAAATTCTTGGATAGCGGAGAATTATTTTCGGATGAAGTTTTTTTCTTTGTTGAGGAGGACTACAGCGGTCCGGGCTTTGTTGAGGATATTCCTCCGAATTTATATATCTGCGTTTGCTCGAAAGATTTTTCCAGAGAGGCGAGCCTTGCAAAACGCTTGTTCAGTGAAATTTCAAATTTGAATTATGAAATAGAAGGAGATTATTTATGTGAAGTAATGCTCGATTTTCCGGGATTTGATGCGGAGCCCAGAAATTTATTTTATAGAATCCAAATCCCTGTTAAGCGTTCGGATGGCTAAATTTTTCGATTTTGGGAACAATATGACATGTTGAACTCATACTAAAAAAGCTTGACTTTATCCTAAGACAAAGCTTTATACTGATATTGTTAAAAAATAAACAATTGAAAATCATAGGAGGTTTTGGAAATGGATAGAAAATTAAAAGCAGTACAATATGGATGCGGAAAAATGAGCGTCTATCTTATGCGTTATTTAATCCAAAAAGGCGCGGATGTTGTAGCGGCGTTTGATATGAACCCTGCTGTAATAGGCAAAGATATCGGTGAAATAATGGGAAGCGAAAAAGTCGGCGTTCTTGTTTCTGACGCAAAAGACGCAGGAAAAATTATGTCCGAACTGAAACCCGATGTTTGTGTTGTTGCGACTATGAGTACAATGGCTGATATTAAAGAAGCTTTTGCAATATGTGCTGAAAACGGCGTAAATGCAATTTCTACATGTGAAGAATCTCTTTATCCTTGGAACTCATCTCCGCAAATTACATCCGAACTGGATGAATTGGCTAAAAAGAACGGCATTACGCTTGCGGGCAGTGGTTATCCGGATATGTATTGGGGCGTTTTGATTGATGTTTTGGCAGGCTCTATGCTTGACATTACAAAAATCAAAGGCGTAAGTTCTTATAATGTGGAGGATTATGGCATTGCGTTGGCGAAAGGTCACGGCGCAGGGCTGACTCAAGAAGATTTTGCAAAAGAAATCGGAAACTACAACGGACTTTCGTCCGAAGAACAGAAAAAATTAGTGGAAAGCGGAGAATATGTTCCTTGTTATATGTGGAATCAAAACGGCTGGCTTTGCGAACGGCTTGGACTTACACCGATTTCGCAAATACAAAAATGTGTTCCGACCACTCATGATAAAGATTTGTACAGCGATACGCTTGGAATGGAAATAAAAGCCGGAAACGCAACCGGAATGTCGGCAATCGTTGTTACGGAAACAAAAGAGGGAATTACATTGGAAACCGAATGCATAGGAAAAGTTTATGCTGAAGGCGAATTTGATATAAACGACTGGACATTTTACGGCGAACCGGAAACTACAATTAATGTAAACCGTCCGGCTACCGTGGAATTGACTTGTGCTAATTTAGTGAACCGTATTCCGGCGCTTGTAAAAGCCGAACCGGGATATATTACAACGGATAAAATGCCGAATAACGTGTATCTTGTAAAACCGATTAACGAATATATTTAAATCAAAAAGAGCCATTTCTTATGGCTCTTTTTGATTTTTCATGTCGAAAATCCCTTTTTGACCGTATTCATAAACTTTCTTAATTACCAGTTTTTCTTTTTTATTAAGTTCTCTGCCGAATTCCTTTTCTACTTCTTTATACAAAAGCGGAATATTGACTTTGTAATTCTTCTTGCTTGTTTCCTTGGTCAAAAATTTGAGGTTTAGCTTTTCATGTTCGAATTTAGTATTTTTTAGAATACTGAAAATTTGCGCGGTATAAACTGCGTCATTGATT
Organism: Eubacteriales bacterium; assembly: GCA_031551135.1. Taxonomy (GTDB): domain Bacteria; phylum Bacillota; class Clostridia; order Lachnospirales; family JAITVM01; genus JAITVM01. The sequence continues at coordinate 53,738 of JAVBOA010000025.1, forward strand.
GCGTTATGAAAATCTAAGGTTGCCGGAAGTTCAAGAATGTCAATAGCGTTTTTAAGACCGATAGACATTCCGAGCGGATATTTCAAAAAAGCTGATGCCAATAATTGAACATTGATGAATTTCATCGGCAAGCCTTTGTAATCCAGTTTATGATGGTCGGCGTTTCGAATAAGCTCTTTAAAATCGTTCGAGCCCCAAAAACAAAAAACAGCGTCCGTACCCACAAAATCAACAAAATTTTGGTAGATTTCAGGGAAAGTCCTTTCATTTTTCAAAAGCGCATAAGATATTTTGGTTATTTTTTCTACATAAGGATGTATTCGCCTATAGATGCTCGGTTTCACATAAAGATCCAGTTTGTCCATAAGCTCGAAATTTTCATCCAATTTCACTGCCCCGATTTGGATTATTTCAAAAGGGCAGGTTTTTACCACTCTTCCTTTTTCATTTTTGGAAAAGTCAAAAGGCTGATTGTATTCAAAATCAACAACTATATAGTTCATTTAACACCCCCTTGTGCATTATTTCATCTTTCGAGAATCAAGAATATATTCTGTTGGCTTTAATTTCGGATGCGTCAAAACCCCCGTCACGCAATGCCCGCATAATTTTTTCTTTATGTTCGTTTCCAAAAGCTTCCAAAGTTACTTGAAGCTCAACAGCGGCATTTCGGTTAATGCTGACAAATTGATTATGCTCCAATTTTATAATATTTCCGCTTTCTTTAGCAACAATTTGCGAAATTTTTGTCAGTTCGCCCGGTCGGTCGGGTAGCAAAACCGAAAAAGAAAAAATTCTTCCGCGGTTTATTAAACCGTGCTGAACCAAAGATGATAAAGTAATAACATCCATATTGCCGCCGCTTAATATAGAAACAATATTTTTGTTCGCACTTTCGATATGTTTCAATGCGGCAACCGTTAATAAACCTGCGTTTTCCACAATCATTTTATGTCTTTCCATTACATCTAAAAATGTATCAATTAATTCATAATCGTCGATTACAATAATGTCATCGATATATTTTTGAATATACGGAAATACTAAATTGCCCGGCGTTTGGACAGCAACACCGTCTGCAATTGTCTCTACTTTTTCAAGGCTGCAAATTTCGCCTTTGTCGATTGAAGCTTTCATAGCGGCCGCGCCTTTTGGCTCAACTCCGACAACACGAACATTTGGATTAAGCATTTTTGTGAGCGTTGCGATTCCGGCAGCAAGACCGCCGCCGCCGATTGGCACCAAAATAATATCCACATCGGGCAAATCTTTCAAAATCTCATACGCGATTGTTCCTTGACCGGTTGCTATTTGCAAATCGTTAAACGGATGAACGAAAGTCAGATTTTTTTTCTCCGAAAGAGATTCTGCGTATTCGCGGGCTTCGTCAAATAAATTTCCGTATAAAATAACTTTTGCGCCGTAAGATTTTGTGTTGTTCACTTTTACGAGCGGAGTAGTGGTCGGCATAACAATCGTCGCTTCTACGCCTGCTTTTTGTGCCGCAAAAGCAACGCCTTGCGCATGATTTCCTGCAGAAGCGGTTATCAGGCCGTTTTTCTTTTCTTCTTCGCTTAACATGGATATTTTATAATATGCTCCACGTATTTTATAAGCTCCGGTAATCTGCATGTTTTCGGGCTTTAAATAAATATTGTTTCCGGTCATTCTCGAAAAATAATTGCTGTATACTAAATTTGTTTTTAAAATTACTTCCTGTATGGTTTCACGAGCCCTTTTAAATGTTTCGATAGAATCCATGGTTCCCTCCATTTTTATGCGGATATACTATTTCCATTATAAAAGAAAATGTAAATAGTATTATACTATTTTCATTATAAAGGATAGAAAAAAATATTTCATTTCGCGCTAGAAACATGCGCGAAACGCTCCGCTGTGAAAAAATTTTTTTCTACTTATCAAAATGAAAATAGTATTAAATATCAAGAGTTTGAAGCCTTAAGAAATATCTTTCATCTTCGTTTAGAAACGGACTGAGTTTATTAAATACATCTTCGTGAAAAGCATTAATCCATTTTATTTCGTCTTGCGTAAGCAAAGAAACATCAATTGCTTCCAAATCAATCGGGCAAGGCGAAATTGTTTCAAACGAAAGGAATCTTCCGAATTCGCTTTCGGCGTGGAATTTTACAAGTATTGTAGTTTCCGTGCGGATTCCATACATATTTTCACGGTAAACCCCCGGCTCATTGCTGATAATCATTCCTTCTTTCAGCGGTGCCGCCACGGGGCGCAGAGAAATATTCTGCGGACCTTCATGGACTCCGAGGCAAAAGCCGATTCCGTGGCCGGTGCCGCATTTGTAATCCATAAGATTATTCCACATCGGCTGGCGCGCAAGCATATCCAACGTTACTCCGCAAGTTCCGTCCAAAAATATCGCGCGTGCAAGAGAAATATTTGATTTCAGGGTCAAGGTGAAGTCTCGTTTCATTTGCTCGTCTATTTTTCCCAAAACGATTGTACGGGTAACATCGGTTGTTCCGTCCAGATACTGTCCGCCGCTGTCAACGAGCAAAAATCCTTTCGGCTCAATAACGGCGTGGCTTTCTTCGGTAGCCGAATAATGCATCATAGCCGCGTTTGGCATATACGCCGCGATTGTATTAAAAGACGGAAAAAGAAAATTCTTATCCTTCGAGCGTAACTCGATAAGTTTTTTTTCTACATCGAGTTCGGTGATTTTTTCTTTTCCGACATTTTCTTTAATCCATTTTATGAAGCGGAGTAAATAAACCGAATCACGAATATTTACTGATTTCAAATTCTCGATTTCGATTTTATTTTTGCATGCCTTTAAATCAACAGTTATCTCTTTTATATTTTTCGATCTGAAATTGCTTGTTATCTCTGTGTATAAAGCGTAATTTGTACGGTTTTCATCAAATCCAAAGAATTTATTTTTATCGATATTTTTTATATAATCAAAAATTTCGTTGTATTTTTTAACCGTAACATTGTCTTGCCTTAAAATTTCGACGCAATCGGAAATCTTTTCCGAATCCACAAATAAAACAGCCGAATCTTGCTCAACAATTGCGTACGATGCAAAAGTTGTGTTGTAAGGAACATCGTTGCCGCGCAAATTGAAAAGCCAAGCGATATCGTCCAAAGAAGAAATAACATAAACGTCAATATTTTCTCCGGACATAATTTTTCTTATTTCTTCTAATTTTTCGCTCCTTGATTTTCCGGCATAATTAATAAGAAGGTCAAAAATTTTATTATTCGATAATTCCGGACGGTCTTCCCAAATTTCATCCAATAAATCGATATCAATTTTGCAATTAATATTTTTTGCAGAAAGCTTTTCCGCTAAATTTTTTGCCGCGAGAGTGCTCATGCATTTTCCGTCGAACGTCGCGCATCCGCCTTTTTTTGTGCTGTTTCTTACAAATGTTTGGTAATCAGGAAAATTCGGATGATTTTCCTTTTGCAGATCGAAATATGTGCCTTGAATCTGTTTCGCTGCTTGAATAAAATATCTGCCGTCTGTCCAAAGCATTGCTTTGTCTTCGGTAATAACAGCGGTTGCGTTTGACCCCGTAAAGCCCGAAATGAATTTTACCGAATCATAACGTGCGGGAGCATACTCAGATTGATGAGGGTCGAATTTTGTTATTATATATGTGTCAATATTATTTTTTTGCATCAAAAGACGCAGCTTATCAACACGCTCGTTTATAGTCATACAAAGTCTCCTTAACTATATATTCATACTCCTATAATATTAAGTAAATTTCTTTATTCTGTAAAGTATATTTTAAAAATTGCCCTTTGGTTTTCTGATTGTTTTTTTCTGCATATCAAAAGGAAAATAGTAAAATACTAATTCCCTTTTAAAGAATAGAAAAAAATATTTCATTCCGCGCTTGAAGCGTTGCGCGGAACGCTTCGCTGTGAAAAATTTTTTCTACTGACTAAATGGGAATTAGTATAAGTAACAAATTAGCAAAATATTCATATTATGACAATATAAAAATGCTTATGTTATGGAGGTGCTGCCGATGGGTGAATATCACATCAAAGGTGGTAATAGGCTAACAGGAGAGCTTAAAGTCGGAGGAGCGAAAAACGCAATTCTGCCAATTTTGGCATCCGTAGTTCTAAATTCAGGAAAAAGTATTATTCATAATTGCCCGCTTATATCCGATACTTTTGTATCGATAGAAATATTAGAAGCATTAGGCTGCAAAGTAAAAATGGAAGGCTCGACTTTGATAATCGATTCTTCTTCTGCCGATAGTTTTGACGTTCCGGAATATCTGGTACGCGAAATGCGCTCATCATTTATTTTTTTAGGCGGGGTTTTAGGGCGTTTCGGAAAAGTAAAAATTTCGTATCCCGGCGGCTGTGAGCTTGGCTCTAGGCCGATAGATATGCATTTAAAAGCTTTGAAAGAGCTTGGGGCGAATATTGTTGAGGAGCATGGCTTTGTAATTTGCACCGGAGAAAAATTGAAAGGCACAAGGATTAATTTTGATTTTCCTTCGGTAGGCGCTACAGAAAATGCAATGCTGTCTGCGGTATTTGCAGAAGGGCAGACTATTATTTCAAATGCTGCCAGAGAGCCTGAAATTGTGGATATGCAGAATTTTTTAAACAAAATGGGCGCAAAAATAAAAGGTGCGGGTACGGATTTTATAATAATCGACGGCGTAACAAAGCTTAATGATGTTGAATATTCGGTAATGCCCGACAGAATCGTCGCCGGAACTTATTTAGTGGCGGCGGCAATCACAAAAGGCGAAATATTATTGACAAATGTTGTTTATGAAGATATGTATCCGGTTATCTCAAAATTAAATGAAACCGGATGCAAATTCAAAATAGAAAAAAATCGAATTTATATGAAATCACCCGATATTATAAAATCCATCGACAGATTACGGACTCACCCTCACCCGGGATTTCCAAGTTTTAATAAAGGCATTGATAATGATATTTTGTAGAATGTATAGATGGAATGTATAGTATGAAAATAATATTTTTAGTTTTTTTTACGTAATTATATATAGGAATATTAAATATAAAGTTTTTAAATTTTAGAAAAATAGCAAATTTGACTTGCTATAGTTTGGAGGATTTTATTTATGACCCCTAAAGTTATTGACCCCAAAATTGAAGAGAAATTTAAAAGTTTTAAGGACAGCGGCAAAAAATTTGGAGGTATGTTAATTTTAGTAATTGTAGTAATTTTTGTTGCTACAGCAATATTTAGATGTTTTTATACAGTCGGCGAACAGGAAAAAGCTTTGGTTCTTCGTTTCGGAAAAATCATCGCCACAAAATCCGCCGGTCTTAGTTTCAAATTGCCAATCGACAGAATTGTGAAAGTCGACATAAAAACAAGAGGTATGCAATTTGGATATACACATTCGGATAATCAAGACATAAGCACAGAAGACGCTATTTCGATTACATCCGACAGCAATTTTATTCATACGGATTTTTATATCGAATGGCGTGTTGTAAATCCCGAAAAATATTTAATTGTAGCAAATGATGTGGAGGCTTTTATTTATAACCTCATGCGCGCCGGAGTTAAAGAAACAATAAATAAATATCCGGTCGACGAGGTTTTGACTACCGCAAAAACCGAAATTGAGACAGATGTTAAAGAATATATGTTTACGCAATTGCAGAATTATGACATGGGTGTTGAGATTAAAAATATTACTTTGCAGGATACAGAGCCGCCGACACCCGAAATTATTGCGGCTTTTAAAAATGTTGAGAACGCAAGACAAAACAAAGACACGAAAGTCAATGTCGCTAACCAATATCTTTCGGAGGAATTGCCGAAAGCCCGTGCAGAGGCGGATAAATTAATCCAAAATGCCGAAGCTCAAAAACAAGCCCGAATCAATGAGGCGATGGGTCAAGTGGAAAGATTCAATAAATTATACGAAGAATACGCTAAAAATCCGCAAACCACAAAAACCCGAATTTATTTGGAAACTATGGAAAACATTTTGCCGAGTGTTAAAGTTATAATTGACAGCGGCGAAGCAACCTTAAAATATTTACCGATTGGGGGTACACAATAATGAAAAAATTATCTAAATCGGTTTTGTTTATATTAATTATTTTTGCGGCATATATAATTTTTTCAATGTCTACCGTCGAGGTTATGCCGAATCAAAAGGTTGTTATTAAGCGTTTCGGGCAATTTGTTAATACTTATGAAGAACCCGGACTTTATTTTAAAATGCCGATGATCGATTCGAATATCGTAATTAATAAAGCGAAAAATATTTATTTGGTGAATGATTCTACAATTATAACAAAGGATAAAAATGCGCTTGTTGTTTCCAGCTTTGTTGTTTGGCGAATCGATAATCCGACAAAATATCTTCAAACTTTGAAAGACGAAAGCGAATTATTAACACGTTTGGAAGCCACAGTTTATTCGAATGTAAAAATCGCGCTCAGCAATTTAACTTCCGAGGAGATTTACAAACAGCGTTCGACTTTGGACAAAGACGGCAGAATTCTCGAAAACATTAAAACACAATTATCCGAATATGGTATTGTTGTTGATGATGTTAGGGTGTGTAAGCTGGATTTGCCGGACGAAAATAAAAAAGCTAACTACGACAGAATGATTTCTGAAAGAAATAAATTGGCGGCGCAATACGAGGCCGAAGGCGAAGAATCGGCTACGAAAATAAAAAATAACGCTGACAGGGAAAAATCGGCTATTATTTCGAAAGCGGCTTCCGAGGCGCAAAAAATCATTGCCGAGGGCGAACAAGAATACATGCGTGTTTTGCAGGAAAGCAGTAATACTGAGGATAAAGTGGGCTTTTATGAATTTATAAGATCAATGGATGCCCTTAAAAAAATGGCTTCCGAAAAAAATACAATTATTCTGGATAAAGAAAATCCGTTGGCGAAATATTTTTACGGTTATTGATAAATTGGCTTAAAGAAAATATGGAGGCTTGGAAACGAGCCTCCAATATTTTTTATGAATCAAAATAATAAATGCTGATTTCACGTAAATTCTTGTTGATAATAATTTTTTCAAAAATTTCTTTTAGGGCAGAATTTTTTTGTTCGATAGAATAATCCGACGATTTTATTAAAGCGGAAATGCTGATTTCGCTTTTTATAATTGGCGGATTTTTTAATTCTTCAAGTTTTTTTTCAAACTCAAATTTTTGTTCGGTTAATATTTTTTTATTTTTTTGATATTCGGATATACTATCAATTCCGCAAATATAAGCTTCTTTCGTGCGCGTCAGCTTTTCGGCGATTTTTTTTATTGCATTTATAAGAAGCTCCTTTTCATAATCGGCAATATTTTCAAAATCATAATTTTCGAGATTTTTTGAACCGAAGATTTCATCCAATGCGAAAAACAGAATTTCTTCTAAATATTTTACGGATATAAAATTTGAGTATCCGCAAATTCCCTGACGGTTTCCGCCGCAGCGGTAAGAGCAATTTCCCTTTGTATCTTTTGCAAAATTCATTGCAGAATTACATTCGGAGCATTTCAAAATTCCACTGAGCCAATGTTTATAAGTAATCGGCGGTCTGGAGTTTTTTTTGGATTTTTCGCTTATTATTTTATTTGCCTTTTCAAAAATTTCGGATTCTATTATGCATTTATGCGTTCCGTTGTATAAATTTCCGTTATAAAAGACTTTTCCAATATAGCATGGATTTTGTAAAATGCGCTTTATATCGGCAGACCGAAAAGAATTTCCTTTTCGGTTTTTTATTGAATATTCATTCAAAATAACCGCTACGCTATGATAATTTTCTTTTTCCAAAAATAGATTAAAAATCAATTTTACGGTTTCGGCTTCTTTTTCAAGAATCCGGATTTCCTTATTTTCTTTTTTGTATCCAAAGGGCGGTGCATTCTGGTAGATTCCTTTCGAGGCATTGAATTCCATTCCCCGCTTAACGGCTTTTGATAATTTTCGGGAATACATTTCATTGAGTGCGCCGAGCATTGCATCGGTGATTAAATTCGTGTCATCATCAAGGCTAGGCTCTGTTATGGAAATCAATTTTACTCCGTTTCGCTTTAAGGCGGATTTATAAACAATTGACTCTTCCAAATTTCGGGCGAAGCGCGAAGAATCATAAACTAAAACAAAATCGAATAAATTTTTTTCGCTGTCATCAATCATTTTCAAAAATGCAGGACGTTTTTGCGCCGTGCGCCCGGAAATCCCTTCATCAATATATTTTTCGATTATACTCATTTTATTGTTTTCCGCGTAAATCAAAAGCGACTTTTCTTGGGACTTTATCGAATTTTCCTGAGTATTTTTGTCGGTCGACATTCGCATATAAAGCACGGCTCTTTTCATAATAACCTCACAAGAATAGGACAATTTTTTATTTTCATATATTAAATATATGTCTGAAAGCAGGTTTTGATTATGAAAAAAAATATCGAAGAAAAGGAAATTTTCATACAAAAAAAGAAATTCATAATAAAATTCATTCCTATAAAAAAAAGAATACAAGAAGAACCGGTTGAAAAATTTTTAAAATATTTTCGAATAAAAAAAACAAAAGAGCTTTGAAATTTCTGTTTTAATTCTCTGCAAATTTTTGATTTTCGGGAAAAGCGTAAACTGCTGTTGTTGAACTTTGGATTTCCTACCGATATGCAGCCGCAGTTTATGGCGCTTTTAACTTTGGCAAAAGGAACAAGCATAATTACGGAGACGGTTTTTGAATCGCGAAATAAACATATAAGCGAACTGGTAAGAATGGGAGCAGAAATAATTATTTCGCAGGACGGAATGACTTCAGTTATAAAAGGCGTAAATATGCTGAATGGTTCGGTGGTCTCCTCAAAGGACTTGCGAGGCGGTGCGGCTTTGATATTGGCAGGGCTTGTGGCGAACGGTAATACAATAGTGCTTAACTCGAATTATGTTGAGCGCGGATATGAAAAAATTGAAGAAAATCTATCAAAATTAGGTGCTGATATAATATTAATTAATAAGTAATTTTCAAGTACTGGGATAAACCCGGTACGAATACATATTTCAGCTCTTTTTTATTGCAAAGAAAAAGGACAAGCCTTTGAAAAATTTTTGATTTGCGCAAAAAAAGCCCGGTAATACCGGGCAGGTTTGTGTTAAATCAGCAGCCGCAGTCGCGTCCGCCATTAAGCTCTCTTGGAATATTATTACTAACACCTGCTAAAAAATCCGAACGCAGCGGCGGAGCAAAAATATCCATCGGGAAATCTAAGCTATCGAAAAATTCGCAAGGGTTAAGCGGATTTATTTCGTCACATTCTTCCGGAACGCAGAAGCCTTTTGTTTCAACGGCAAGATTAACGATTCTGAATAATTGAACAATGCTGAACAAACCTATAGTAACATTTACTTCATTAGGTTCCGGGCTGTAATCAACAGGGCCTCTGTTAATGCGTCTTTGATATTTCAATTCAGCGGCTAAAGGTACTGCTTTCGCCTCAACCAAAATGAAAGGATCGGAATCTAAAGTAGTGCTGTCGTTGCAAGTGGAGAAGAGGTCGGTGGAGATAACAAGGTCGGTTCCGATTGAGCCGAATAAAGTTACGCGTTTATTAAAAATGCTGTTAGCTTTAATAGAGCCGATAACCGAACCGTCTGCTTCTCTAAAAGTCAATCTGTATACAAAAACATATTTTAAGTCAATATCCCAAAAACCATTTTTGAAAGGACTCGGTTCTTTGGAAACAATGATTATTTTTTTAACACGAAGTCTGTCGATAGTGACTGCGGCGGCATCGTCCGGCGGATCTATAACATCACCTTCATTGATGCATTCTCCTCCAAGGTTTGTGGTTTCGGCGGCTCTTGCCGGCCCAATCTCGTTTCGGGTACAGCAGTCCTGTTGTCTGCACGAATCATAAACCTTTAACGCAATAATGCAGTCTTCTCTGGTTCTGCATCTGGTTGTTTCAATATTATCTGCTATTTCATTAACGGAATTATTATCCGAATTCCTGTCTCTAAGTTCAAAAGCTGACATATTAATCCTCCTTATATATGAATGAATAAATAAATTTTTCTAATAATGGGAAATTTTCACTAACAATCCCTAGTAATATAATATGTACAACTATTTGAAGTGTGATAAAAACAATTAAATAATATTTAAATGGCGTGGAATCAATGTTTTGTGCAGAAAGTAAAATAAAAAACAACTTGTACCACAATTTTCACCACAATTGGCTCAAATATTGAAAATAGTATGAACTTGCAAAAAGAGAGCCCAAAATGTTTTTACACTGGGCTCTCGGAATGCAAGTCCAAAATCTCTTGATCTCCTAATCTTTTAATACGCGAATTCTTCTTCTTTTAGTTTTAGGCGGTTGATTGTTTCTTTAAAGCCTTCGGCTTGTCCGGCAAGCTCTGCCGCCGCAGAAGCAGTTTCTTCGGAGGTTGCCGTGTTTAGCGTCGTAACTTCGGTGATTTTTCCGATGCCAACCTGAATTTCTTCAACCGATTTTGCTTGGATTGTGGAATCAAGTGAAATATTTTTTATTATATTCGAAACAGATAAAACTTCTTCCGAAATAATCAATAATTCATTCGAGGTTTCGGAAACAATCGCAACACCTTCGGCAATTCCGTCTGCAGAGGCTTGGATTAAATTTTCGATCTCTATTGCGGAATCCTGCGATTTTGTCGCCAAATTTCTAACTTCTTCGGCAACAACAGAAAATCCTTTTCCGTGCTCTCCGGCTCGGGCGGCTTCCACGGCTGCATTAAGCGCCAACAAATTTGTTTGGAACGCAATATCATTGATAACCTTAATAATATTTCCGATGTTTTGAGAAGTTTCGTTAATTTTATTCATAGCCTCAACCAATGCGCTCATTCTGTCTTTGCCGCAATTTGACGATTCGTTGGCTTTTGTGGAAAGTGATTCGGCTTTTTGAGCATTTTGGGCGATATTATTTATTTTTACGGATAAATCACTGATTAAATTTTCCATTTTTATTGTGGCTTCGGCTTGCTGAGTTGCGCCGTTCGCCAAAACCATACTCGAATTCGAGATTTGATTTACACCCAAAACAATTTGCTCCGTGGACGTATTAATGCCGTTAAAAGTCGAATTAATTGCAGTAATTATTTTATTAATCGAATCTTTCATCATTGCGAAATCGCCGACATATTCTCTAGAAATTTCAACTTGATAATTATCCTCCGCCATTTCGTGTAAAATTTCACTTGTTTCCAAAACATAGGAGGATAAAGTTTCTACCGTTTCATTAAATAAATCTTTAATTATTGCGTATTTTCCTTTGTAATCCCGGTCAATTTTGGTTTGCAGATTTCCTTTTGACATCTCGTTTAGAGAAATTTCGATTTCATCAAAAGGCATAGCGACAGCTTGTAATAATTTATTTAATCCAGTAACTAATTCTTTCCAATCTCCGTGATACTTTTCGGCATCGGCGCGTTTTTCCAAATTGCCTTCAATGGCGGCCTGAACCATAGCTAAAAGCTCATTTCGAATATTTTTCAAATTAATTTTCATCTCGTTTATTTTTTCATTCGCAATAGCTCTTTCACCCGGCATTTCTTCAATATCGGCATTAAAATCGCCGTCTGAAATTTTGCTGACGCATTCTAAAACATGTATAAAATTTTCGTCCATTGCACCGGACATAATATTTATATTAGAGGCAATATCTTTATAACAGCCTTTAAACTCGTTTTCCGGTATCGGAATAGATGATATACCTTCTTCATAATGATGAATTTTCGTGCTGATCTCCTTATTCAAAAGGCTGATTGAGGAAGATACAGATTCGGTGGATTTGCATAAAATGCCGATTTCGTCTTCGCAGTTAATTCCGATATTTTCAATCAATTCGCCTTCGGATAAACGGGTTAAAATTTCAGCGATTTTTTTGATAGGTCTTGTTATCGAGCGAGAGATTATAATTACTGTAATCGAGCCTAAAATTAAAGAAACTAGCGCGGTGATGGCAGATGTAATTATAAACTCATTGGTAGCTTTTGAAATATCCTCCTGAGTTATACCAAAAAATACAATAGCAAAGACTTCGTTTTTTGGATTAAGAATCGGTAAATAGCAGGTTTTATATTTTGTTCCTAAAATATCCGCAACTCCGGTATATTCCTGTTTTTCGTCGATAACTATTTTTGCAATTTTCGAATCAAGCTCTGTCCCGACAATGCGTTCGCCGTCTTTTTCGATTGTTGTAACGGCACGAATATTTCCTTGAAAAATAGTTGCTTCAACACCCAATTCTCTTTTCAATCGGTCAACATAATCAAAAGTATCAAATTGGAAGCCGGCCGAAATTGCACCGATTAATGCGCCGCCGGAATCATAAACAGGGCTTCCGGTTCTTACAGAAACTTTTATTTGCGAGCCGGATTCGTAATACGAAGCAACTTTACCGCTCAGAGCGTCCTTTATATTTTGCTGATTCAAAACAGAATCGCCGAATTTGTTAGGTTCATGAGTTCGAGCCAGCACATTGCCGTCTGCGTCCGTGACGGTAAAATAATTTATACCGTAAAGCTCGAGAGTAGGCGTTAGAATTTCTATTATTTTATTCTTATCCTTGTTTTTGATAGCCTCTATAACCGAGGGATCTTTTGCTGATATTGTGGATGCGACCACGGATTTTTGTTTTTCCGATTCTAATGCGTCCATTATTGCAAATTTTGTATTTGATAATTTGGCTTCAAGAGTATTCTCATTATATTTTGAAAATCCTCTGACAAGAAAAATCGACAGTATAAGCAAAGAAGTTAGAAGTATCATGATTACTGTTAAAACGAATTTACTGCTTAGACTTTTTTTGAACACGGCATATCCTCCTTTTAAAGTGATAAAAATAAACAAATTGTATCGAAAAATAAACTGCTATATTGCTAATACTATCGACATTTGTTGTCAATGATGTTATACACTAAAAGCACGCGGAATTTTTCGTGAGCTAAAAAAATGCCTTAAAATCAGGCTTTTATAAAGTGTAAATAATAAAAAATATGACAAAAAAACAACAATGCTTGAAAGAATTACAACTAATACTAATTCTCATTTAATTTGTAGAAATAGTGTGACCTATACAGCGATAAAATAAACACTCTTTAAAGCCGATAAAATAGTAGCAGCATTTGATTGGAGAAAACAAAAAAGCGTAAAGGAGCTTGAAAATGATTGATAGAAGAAGTTCGGACGGCAATTACAATTTCGATCATCAACCCGAAGAAAATACAGAAAATGACTCGGTTTACAAAAAAATAATTTACGGGATATTATTTGCTTGCTTTACGTTTGTTTTTACAGTCAATACCTCTCCGCGTTTTGCAGTTGCGTGCGGACGGATTTATTTATTAAGAGAGCTTGCGCTGGCGGTTTCGTTTTCAGATACATTGGATGATGCGATAAAAAATGCCAATTTGCAATTGATGAATTTAAAAGACACAGATAATGGCATTATTATGAATATAGAGTATTTAATTGTAAACAAAAATAAAATAAACATAACTTATAATTATGAGTCCAAAAAATATACTGATTTGGACGTAGATTTTGTTCTGCAAGATGGACTTGATAATGAATTGGATGAAAATGATATAAAATTAGATAATAAGAAGATTTATCAGTTAAATGACGAAGAAAATAAGAACCGCTATCAATTGAATATAGAATTTCTAAAATCAAAATTACCCCTGATGCTTAATTTGAGCTGCAACTTTTATGAAAAATCGAAACAAGCTCCCGAAAAAATAAACGCAAATAAAGAATATGTCGGAAAATTTTCCTTTAAACTAAAATATATTATTTTTTAATTTAAAAGCGGCTTGAGTTTTGCACAGAAAATTGTGCAAAATCAAACCGCTATTTTATACTATTTTCATTATTAAAAATGAAAATAGTATTATTTTAATTTTTTAAGCTTCGAAAAAATAATGAAGCCCAGCGAAATCATAATTACAAAAATCAAAATGTTTATTAGGAATGTCGAAATATTATTGCTGCTTTTCGCATTATAAGGATTGTCGATTTTAAATTCATCAAATATAAGCTTGTCAATTTCCGATTCCAATATCTTTTCTTTATAGCTCACGATATCATAAACGGGCATTTGAAGTTTTTCATCTGCGCCGAAATTTACCGAATATTTATCCTTGTTTTCAGCCTTGAATACAATTTCGTCGGCATAATATTTTAAGTCAAGTCCTTTAATTTCAATCGGCTTGTCATCTTTATTGTCAATTTCTATTTCCAGATTATTCTCAGAGCAGGCGGCTCCGCCTAATTCCAGCGCAGAACCTCCGTATTCATCATCCTCAAATTTAAAATTGTATAATTCCATGCCATATAAACCTAATTCAGGTATACTTACATCACGTTTGAAATTTCCGTTCGCCGTAATCATAATCTCTTTTAATTTGAGATTGCGGATGTTTTTGAGAGTGATAACGGTTTTTTTGCCTTTTTGTTCGATAGTGTATTCGGGACTCAAATTTTCTATAAAATAAATTGTTCCGATGACTTTCTTGTTCTTTTTCGAAATAATTTTATCAAAACTTATTTGTTCCAAATTATTATTAATTTTGAATCGAAAAAAATTATAGCGCAATTCCGTATCAAAAAATATTTCCAGTTTTGAACTATTGTTTACTGAATAAATCGTATCGGTTTTTATAGGCTTCCAGCGGATATTATCAAATGAACCAAGAATATCTATGTTCTTTGCAAAATTTTTATCGGAGGTCTCGATTTTTATGCTTGTTGTGATTACATCAGTATTTTTCGGCGCAAAAAGCTCATAGTCATAATAATAATCATTACCTTTTGTAAATGAATATACTTGGGTAGCCGTAATGCCATCAAAACTTTCTTCCACATAATTTTCATACGAATTTATAAAAAACGGAACTGTCTCGTTTTTGCTGTCAAATACCCGAATATCCGAAAGATCCGGATTAGAATTAGAATAAATTTCGGGAGTTAGCCGAACCGATTTATAATCGCTTTCTCCTGAATTTATTATTTCAGCCGAATTAGCGGAAATATTTATAAAAGTTAAATTAAGCAGGATAAATAAAACGAAGGATTTCAATCATTTTCCTCCTTTATCATCGATTTTTTTACTGAAATACTGGTACAAAAATGAAATAAATAATAAACATAGACCCAGCAGGAAATACGAAAAAATCTTGCTTTCGGTTGTCGACAGCGTAAAATCGAATACAAATATTTTAACAATACCGAAAATTGAAAGTAATAATCCAAAACGCCGCAAAAATTTATTGTTCTTAATAAAGCCCGAAATAACCAGAATTACCGAAGATATAATATACGCTAAACTGACGATAAAACTGTTGCCGTCTAAAGAAAATTCCATAAACATCAGTTTATTTAAAAATATAAATGCGGTCACCGCGGCGGCACTCAGAATATCAATTTTGCCGTAATAATTTCGATTTATAAATTTTATTAAATAATAAATTATGCAGACTGTCATTAAGATTACGGTTAAAATCAAAAAAACATTGGCTGTTGTCGAATACAAACCGCCTCTAAACATGACCAGCAATGATTTAAACATAGCAAAATAAAACAGTATTTTACAAAAATTTTCTGTTATTTCATCTTTTATATAATTAATTTTTAAAATACCAAAATAAAATATAAAAGGCAGATTTATATTTATAATATAAACAAGTAGATGAAAAATAAATGTATTAAGCCGTTCGCTCAAAAAATAATTCAATAAAAAGTTTAGAGAAAATTCTGTATAAAAATACGTAATAATCAATCCGGAATATTTCAGGATTTTTTCTTTTGTTCCGAGTTTTTCCCCCGTATTTTTATATCCCGCAATTATTGCGATAAAGCAAAGCGAGAATACTCCATATCTGAACAAATTATAAAAAGCATCCGTATAATAAATGAAATCTGAAAAACTTCCCAATAAAAACAAAACCGAAAATGCAGAAAAAGCTGTAAAACCTAAAATTTTGTATATTCGGTCTTTTTTAATAATTCCCCATAGATAAACGAGTGTTGATTCCAGCATGAATACAAATGGAAAAATGCCAAAACCGAATTTTATCGGGATACATAAAAATAAATATGTCAATGCTGTTAAATCCAAAAAACTAATTATACGGCTCTCGTCAGCGAGTTTTTTCTCAAATATTTTAGAAAAAATAAAGATTAAAACTACAAAAATCAAAAAGGAAATAATCGTTATTTCGCTTTTTTCGAGCGGCGCTAAAAATTGGTAAACATAAAAAGAGCTTATCAATATATTCAAAAATATTAAAATAAAATTCAGCTTTTTAGCTTTTTTGACAGATAAAAGCGTGGAAAATAAATTTATAATAAAGCCAAAATATAGCGCAGATATATTAAAATAGTTCGGCTGTTCACCTTGAGCAAATATTGCGTAAATTATAAAATTAAAAGAAAGTCCGAAGCAGTGAATAATATTCCAGTCCCGTTTTACGGAAATAAATAAAATTAGCAAATTCATCATTATAAAATACAAATAGAATGTTGAAACACTGAAAAATCTCCCGTCAGCGTTCTGGAAAATAAAAACAGCGGACAGATAGCCCCCGATAATGCCGAAAATCGAAATAGTGCGGCTGTTATAATAAAGGGAGAGCACAAATACTCCCACGGTCAAAAGTGCGAATAAAATATGAATTACGGGAACGAAAGTCATTGTATTTTTAAATATTTCCGCAGAATAATAATATGTGACAAAAACTCCGATATATAAAATCGCTATTCCGCCGGATACCAGACCAATCGAAAAAACATTGCGCTTTCGGCGGTTTAAAAATTCGCCGAGAGCAGATAAAACGAATCCAAATAAAAATATAAAAAAGCAACGTGCAGAAGGAGAAACAAGAAAATTTGAATAAGCATAGACAGAACCCATAATTACAGCCAAAACAATAAAAGCCGCACCGACTTTATTCATTACGTTTAGGCCGATGAATTTTTCAAAATTGGAATCGCCCATTTGCTTTATCGGAGAGGTTTCAGATTTCAGTTCTTTATACTCTTTTTTAAGCTCAGCTTTGCCTGCGGCGGCTCTTTCGGCTCTTTCGGCTTTTAAATCTACGATTTCCTTTAAAATTCTATTTTCATATTCCAAAAAATCTTGAAAAATTTTATCATTTTTCCCGATATAATTTGTATAAAAATTCTTTTTTGCATTTTCAAATTTTGCCTTCATTTTATTCTCAAAAACTGTGATTTCTGACATTTCTTTCGAATAAGAATCTTGAATAGATTTTAATAATTCTCTGTATTTTCTATATAAATCGATTGAAGATAAACGCATATCCCAACTTTTAAGCCTGTCCAATTCTTCCCGTAAATACCGGTTATTATTTAACTGGATTTCTTTTTCGGCGGCTAATTTTTCTAAATTAATTTTTAGTTCAGCGTTTTCTATTTTCAAATCTTCATTTTCAAGATTAGAGATTTCGTTATTCATCTCTTCCAAAAGCTCTTTTTGGCGGTTCAATAAATCATTTAGTTTATCTTTTATGAGAAAAACCCCCTTATATCCTTTATTGTATTATAAATATATCGGATAATATAGGGGATTTTTAAACTATTTGTATGTTCGCCTATTATAGCATTTTAATTATATATTTTTAGGTAAAAATATTTGTAAAAATAAAAACAGGGCAATTTGTATGCCCTGTTGAAGTTTAATCAATTTCAAATAATTCTTTTATAATGTCTTTTACAGTCGAGATTTTATCAATTTTATAAGTATTGGCTCCGGCAAAAATCAGCCCGTTTTCAACATCGCCTTTAACGGATTTTATTAACGCATTTGTTATGCAAAACGGAATATTATCACGGTCGCATTTTGCCAAACATGTATAACATTTCTCAATCGGCTCTTTTTTTATCATGGTTCGCTTAACAAAATCGTTCATAAGTGCACGCCCCGGCATCCCGACAGGAGATTTAACAATAACCATATCTTCTTTTTTGGAATTAACATAGGCTTGCTTAAAATTGATATGTGCATCACATTCTTCCGTGGCAACAAATCTGGAAGCTATCTGAACTCCGTCAGCGCCCATATCCAGATAATGTTTTATATCCTCCGCAGAAAAAACGCCGCCCGCAAAAACAAGCGGGATTTTTTTATTATGCTTTTTTTCATAGCCTTTTTTAAATTCGATTATTTTTTCAAGCTCCGTGTCAAAATTTTCGGCTTCGTTTTCCAGATATTCGTATTTAAAGCCCAAATGTCCGCCGGCTTTCGGTCCTTCCACAACAATTAAATCAGCGGAAGCATTATATCTCTTTTCCCATAAACCCAATAAAACATTGCATGCTTTTAAGGATGAGACAATCGGCGCAATTTTTGTTTTGGAGTCTTCTACAAGTTTTGGCAGATTGACAGGCAGGCCGGCACCCGAAATTATTAAATCGATTTTATTTTTTACGGCTTCTAAAACATAATCATCATAGCGGCGTGAAGCCGTCATAATATTGATTCCGATAAATTTATCTTTGGCTTTTTCTTTAGCGATTTTTATTTGAGATGCAATCGCCTCAAGATTTGCCTTAATCGCGTCTTTTTCAAATAAAGGTTCTTTATATCCGATATGCGCCGCGGAGAGTACGCCCAATCCGCCTTCGTTGGAAACCGCAGAAGCCAAGCCCGATAAGCTGACCCCGACTCCCATTCCGCCTTGAATTAACGGAAGTTTTATAGATATATCCCCAATTGTTAATGGTTTAAAATTCATAATTCAGCTCCTGAAAAATTGATAAAACGGATTGATTTTTTGCTGCTGATATATTTTTTTTAGGTATATAAAATCAATAAAAATCAAGCCGAATTGTATCAATGTATTATTAAAATGCTACGAATTTTACTATACCATATAGCTCTTTGATTTTCCAGAGATAATTATTTTTTTCCGTCATTCTATAAAAAAAGCATGCATTTTTTTGATATGCATATTTATACATACAAAATGCCGTTAGCTTCACGGTATTCGTGGATATTTCTGCATTTATCCATTATTGTATCTAAATCGTCTTTTGTCCGGGCATATTTTATTTTATTAATGAAATCTACTTTAGCTCGTTTTATTAAAATATTTTGAAAAGTAACCGGATCATAATTATCGATTATATTTGATATTAAAAAATCCAGCGCTCTGTCGTCGAATTCAAAAGGAATATACGGCTCGATTAAATCGAGAATATCGCCAATATTTTTTCGCCGTCTTCCGATGCTGCATTGTCTGTTTATATAAGAAATATATGAATCGAAATCAAAAAAAATTATGTTCTGCGCTAAATCAAAATTTAATAAATCCAGCATTTCTTTTAGATATTTTAAATAATTCGTCAATTCTTTTTTAGATATGTTGTTTTTCATTATATTTACCTCTTATACAGGAAATTTATATTATATTCTGTTCAAAATTAAAAAATAAACTTATGAGATATTTTTCCAAAATCGTTATATACATATTTATAAATATATTGAAAATAGTATAAGCTCCTAAAAATATGTAAAGCAAAAGCTTTTGAATTAAATCAAAAAGCTATATAAATAATATTTACTTTTATAAAAATAATATTAATGTAATTTATTCAAATCAATTATGAAATAAAAACAAGCTATTGTATTATTATGAGGACTCTTAAAAAAATGTTAATGATTGTATAAATTTTTATATAAAATAGTTTTAAGTTTTTTTTGATTTTTCAACTATTTGTCATATTTAATTTCTTTGATAACGGTTATATTAATTTTAAACCACTATAGCTTTATTGACTTTATTTATAATTTATGTGATTATATAAATTGTATTTACGGCAATTTAATGAAGTATCTAGTCTTTTTCGCCAAAATTTTTTATGGCGGTTTATGGTTTCGGGGAGGGGTTTTTGGGCGAATCAATAAACATAATTGCAGGGATTTATGCTGTTTCCATTCTAAAATATATAAAATGTAAATAGTATTAACTGCAAAGTGCTTTAGTATCCGATGTTTTTGAAACTCTATTTGGCACAGAACTTTTAGAAAACTATTGTTTTAGGAAGGCGGTATAAATGAAAAACAAATTTTTTGACAAAAGTGCAGAAGAAACTTTGAAAGCCCTGAACACAGATAAGCAATCTGCCTTAACACAGGTCGAAGCGGAAAAAAGACTGAAGGAATATGGTGAAAACAGACTAGAAGGCAAAAAAGAAAAAACGATTTTTCAAATGTTTCTTGAACAGTTTAAAGACTTTTTGGTAATCATTCTAATTGTGGCAGCGGTAATAAGTATTTTGCTTAACGAAGTTTTAGACGGCTCTATTATCATAGCGATTGTTATAATCAACGCCGTGCTTGGCGTTACCCAAGAAAATAAAGCCAATAACGCTTTGAAAGCATTAAAGGAAATGAGTTCTCCGCAATCTAAAATTATTAGAGACGGACAAATAGTAAAAATAAATTCGGATCAGATTGTACCGGGTGATATAGTTGTTTTGGAAGCCGGCGATTATGTTCCGGCAGACGTAAGACTTGTTGAAAGCATGAATTTGAAAATAGATGAAGCGGCTTTGACGGGAGAATCCGTACCTTCGGAAAAATACGCTGATAAAATTCTGCCTTCTGATGCAGGGATCGGAGATTTAGCGAACTCGGCGTTTATGGGCACGGTTGTAACATACGGCAGAGGTTTGGCGGTTGTAGTAAATACCGGAATGAATACCGAAATGGGAAATATCGCCTCTATGCTTAATGAAACAGAAGAAGGCCCGACGCATTTGCAAAAAAGGCTGGACAGTTTCGGAAAACTCCTCGGTATTGCATGTTTAGTGGTTTGCGCGCTCGTGTTTGTTTTAGGGCTGATTCTGAAAATGGATTTACTGGAAATTTTCATGACATCGGTAGCGTTGGCGGTTGCGGCAATTCCGGAAGGCTTGACCGTAGTAGTTACAGTTATTTTAACAATGGGTATGCAAAAAATGGTTAAGCGGAATGCGATTATTAAAAAACTTTCCGCAGTTGAGACTTTAGGCTCTACAACAGTTATTTGCAGCGATAAAACCGGAACTTTGACACAGAATAAAATGACAGTCGTGAAAGTTTTCGATACCCAAAATGAATTTGAGGTAAGCGGAACAGGCTATAAAAAAGAGGGCGAAATAATAACTCAAAACGGCGAGAAAATAAGCGAGAATGCCAGAAAGCTTGTTGAAGGCGCGGTTTTGTGTAACGATTCATCTTATTTGCCGGCAGAAGGCAAAATTATCGGCGACCCGACAGAAGGCGCGTTGGTAGTTTTGGGTGAAAAAGTCAGCATGAACAAAGATGAATTAAATAAAAAATACCCTCGTATAAATGAAATTCCTTTTGATTCCGATCGAAAATTAATGTCCACCTTACATGAAATCGACGGAAAATTTACTATGTACACAAAAGGCGCGCCGGACGAAGTTTTGGCACGTGCTTCTTATATATATAAAAATGGTGAGATTCAAAAAATTACAGAAGAAGATAAAAATAAAATTTCGGAGGCTAACGCTAAATACGCAAGCCAAGCCTTGAGGGTTCTCGGCGTAGCTTTCAAAATTTTTGATACAAAACCGGATAATTTGGACAATGCTGAAGCGGATTTAATATATACAGGTCTTTTATGCATGATAGACCCGCCGCGTGAAGAAGCAAAGGACGCTATTGCGATTTGTAAAAAAGCCGGTATTGATGTAAAAATGATTACAGGCGACCATAAAATTACCGCAACGGCAATCGGGCGAGAATTGGGAATTATTGATGAAGGGCACGGCGCTGTTGACGGAAAAGAACTTAATTTAATGGACGACCTGCAATTGCGTGAAAAAGTTAAAACAACAAATGTTTTCGCTCGTGTTTCTCCGGAGCATAAAGTTAGATTAGTAACCGCCATAAGAGATAACGGAAACATAGCCGCAATGACCGGCGACGGCGTGAATGACGCACCTTCGCTGAAGCGTGCGGATATCGGAATCGCGATGGGCATTACCGGAACAGACGTAAGTAAAGAAGCGGCGGATATGATTTTGACAGATGATAATTTTGCTTCGATAGTTTCGGCTGTTGAAGAAGGCCGTGTAATTTACAATAATATTCGAAAAGTTATCGGATATTTGATTTCTTGTAACGTCGGCGAAATTCTCTTGATTTTATTTGCGATGATACTGCAATTCGTTGACCACAATCTGACTGTTCCTCTTGTGGCGGTTCAATTGCTTGCGATAAACCTTATAACAGACGCTTTTCCTGCGTTTGCGCTGGGTATGGAAGAAAAAGAAGACGGAATCATGAATATGAAACCTCGTGACCCTAATGAACAAT
This sequence comes from Eubacteriales bacterium, assembly GCA_031551135.1. Lineage (GTDB taxonomy): Bacteria > Bacillota > Clostridia > Lachnospirales > JAITVM01 > JAITVM01. Next base: position 76,119 of record JAVBOA010000025.1, read on the forward strand.
TGCTGGATAAGAAAATGATTATATCCGTTGTTTTTCAATCAATAGCTTTAGCAGTCGGTTCGCTTGCTTCGTTCCTGTTCGGATTTTATGTAGTCGGACCGGAAACAGCATCAACATTTTGTTTTGTAACCTTAGTTTTTGGTGAGTTATTGCGCTCATATTCGGCTCGTTCCGAAAAACGTACGCTTTTCTCAATGAAAATATTTTCTAATTCGTTTTTAAATAAATCTGTTTTGTTTTCATTAGCGTTCTTGCTGATTACGGTTTATGTTCCGTTTTTGCATGATGTTTTCAGCACAACATCGTTATCTTTAGTAAATTTAGTTATAGCAGTTATATTCTCGGTATTGCCGGTTATTGGCGGAGAAATAGCAAAAGTTGTTACGAAAGATATGTAATTAATACTATTTTCATAATGAAAATAGTATAAGAAAAGAAAAGCTCTGCCGAGCGAATATAATTCGTTTGGCAGAGCTTTTTAATGTTCACACTATAATCATAGGCATAGAATATTCAAAATTCTTGCGCAATGGCCGTTTCAGCGCCAAATAATACAAATCTGTCGAATCAATTTCTTTTTTCAAACAAAGAAAATCGTGTTTATCCAAAATATTTTCCGCATTTTTTAAATTTGTAATAACCGGAATCTCGGAATTTTTGCAAAGCTCCCTTAATAATTTTTCGGATGATTTTCTAAAACCGAGAACACGGATATATGGGGCGGCACCGTTTATTTCAAGTCTGTTAAAATCTTTCTTTTTTATATCGAGGATAATATGCAAAATCGCCCGCTGCAATTTTGTATATGTGTACCGCTTGGTTTTTGATTCTTTGATAATATCAGAAATTAGGAAATTTTTTTCGGCGGCAGAAATTAAGCGGTTTTCCAGTCCCTCTGATATATCCAAAATTTCTTTTAATTCATTTTTTGATTTTTGCCTTAATAAATAATTAAAAATCATAGAAAAATTGTCTAAATTATTTGGGAAAAAATTTTCTTTTTCCAAAAATATCTCAAGAGCATTGGATGGAATTATTTCGGACAATTCGCTGTAATTCTTGTTTTTAATCATATTTCTGGCGGCGCTGGCCGAGGCAAAACCACTATTTACAAGATTAGAATTATAGTGGGATTTAAAACGTTTTATTGTTAGCATTTCAATTTTTGAATTTATTTTTTTTAAATTTTTTAAGTATTCGACAGCCAATATATTATTTGGAGTATTTATGGTTTCGATATTATTGCCGATAATTGAATTAACAGCTATGCTTATAGATTTGGGAAAAGAATTTCCTTCGGATAGAGCGTTTCTCAGCGAACCTTTAAATTCGGCGCTTTCGTAATGTAAAATATCTGCGACCTTGTTTAAAAAATCGATATTTCCCGATTCTGAGCCGAATACAATTTTGTCGATAATATTTGTTTTCGCAAGTGTTTTTACAGAGCATTTAGCAAAATATTCCGCCGAAGATGTAGCATAATAAATAGGTAATTCTATAACTAAATCAACACCGTTTAAAAGAGCCGCTTTTGTGCGGATATATTTATCGAAAATTGCGGGTTCGCCGCGCTGGACAAAATTGCCGCTCATTATAGCAATCGTGTAATCGGCTTTTGTTATTGATTTAGATTTATTTAAATGGTAAAGATGACCATTATGAAACGGGTTATATTCGGTGATTAAGCCAAGAACCACTTAATTGCCTCCTTATACTAATACTCGAAAAAACGCTTCAAAAACCTTATGCGTGTAGATTCTGTCGGGTCAAATATTCAATCGGTGATTAGTATTATACTATTTTCAAAATGGAAATACTATTATCTTGGATTAAAAAAATTATTTTAACCAATAATATTTATAAGACTGTTAAGAAGGCGGTGATTATTATTGAGCTTAGTAGGTCAGAATTTAATCTTATACGGGATTTTGCTAAACAAAAATTCGGTATATCTCTCAGCGATGAAAAAATGAGTTTGGTTTTCTCAAGGCTGAACTCTGTTATTCGTGACAAAGAGTTTAAATCTTTTGAAGATTATTATGAATATCTTAAAACAGACATGGACAAAGATGCCATGAAGCAATTTATCGACAGATTGACAACCAATCATACTTTTTTTATGCGTGAGGCAAACCATTTTGATTATTTAAAAACAGAGGTTTTCCCGTATTTCAAGCAAAAATACGGCACTAAAAAGGATATCAGAATCTGGTGCGCCGGCTGCTCGTCCGGAGAGGAAGCGTATACATTGCAAATTCTTTTGGCGGAATATTTTGACTCGTCTTGGAATATAGATTTGTTGGCGACCGATATTTCTACAAAGGTTTTGAAAAAAGCTTCGGATGGAATTTATGATATAGAAAAAGTTTCAACATTGCCGCCCGAATGGTTGGAAAAATATTTTAAAAAGATAAATGATATAGATTATGAGGTATCGGAAAAAATTCGAAAGCATATTATTTTTAGATATCTAAATTTGATTTCAGACAAATATCCGCTGAAAAACAAAGTACAGGTTATATTTTGCAGAAATGTGATGATTTATTTTGACAATGACACAAAAGAGAAAATCGTCAATAAATTTTATAATCTTATGGAAGATGGTGGATATTTATTTATTGGACATTCGGAATCCTTAAGTACTTTTAAAACAGATTATAAATATATTATGCCGGCGGTTTATAGAAAAATTTAGAATCGAGGATGTGATGAGTTGGAAATATTGATAATTGAGCAGACGGAAGATTATTCGAAATTTTTAAAAAATCTTTTTGCGGATATTGGTCAATGCGAAGTCTGCAATTCTTTCAATGACGGAATTTTGAAACTAGATCAAAAGTTTGAAGAAGACCAACTCTATGATATTTATTTAATCGATTTGGAATTGCCGGATACTTCGGCTATTCGGCTGTTAAGCAAAATCCGCGGAATGGAAGAATCTATTAATAAAGAGGAGACATTTATTATTTTGCTCTCTAAAAATAAATACGATTCGATGGTCATGGATTTTTTTAGCCGGGGAAACGATATTTATATAGAAAAAACTGAAGATAAAGAACTTTGGAAAGATTTTTTATTTAAAAACGGGATATTACATAAATCTTGATAATTGAAATTTCGTCTATTTGGTGAAACTGATAGTTTCAGCAATTGATATAGAGGTTTGATTTTTTTTCTATAAATAAAATGCCTTATTTTTGAAATTATACTATTTTCAATATAAAGGATAGAAAAATGAAAATAGTATTAATTAAAGTTTTTCTTTGAAGGAGATGATTTTTTGGCTGATTTTGATAGAGAGTCTATGCTTGAGATGTTTATATATGAAATGTCTAATTTATTGGAACAGTTGGAACAAATAGTTATTTTGGGCGAATCGGGATTTGATATCGGGCAGATTAATGAGATTTTCAGAATCATGCATACATTAAAAGGCTCTGCCGCAATGATGATGTTTGATAATATTTCTACAACAGCTCACAGTATGGAGGACTTATTCTTTTATCTAAGAGAAGAAAATCCATCCGGCGTAGATTATTCTACTTTGACTGATTTGATTTTAGAAGGAATGGATTTCATTAAAGTCGAAATCGGAAAAATCGAGGCAGGCGAAGCAAATGACGGTGACGGCTCTGAAATAATAGCTAAAATAAAAAACTTTTTGGCCGTTTTGAAAGGTCAAACACCGGCTGAAAAACCTGAGGAAATTCAAAAGCCGCAAAGCGGAAATTTAAAGCATTTCAAAGCCCAAATTAGTTTTGAAGAAAATTCCGAAATGGTGAATATCAGGGCATATTCGCTTGTACACAATTTAAAAGATAAAGTACAAAATATTAAACATACTCCGGATGATTTGGTAAGTGACGAAGCTTTGGAGATAGTGAGCCACAGCGGTTTGACAATGGAATTTGATTCGGATATGGAATATGACCATATTCATGAAATGCTTAGCCAAACGATTTACTTGAAAGATTTAATTTTGGAAGAAAAATTTGATTCTCAAAAATTCTCGGATCTTCAAAACTTATTTATGGTTACATTAAGATTTGTTGATGACGCTGAAATGGAAAATATCCGCGCGTATACTCTTATTCATAATATATCGCCTCTGTTCGAAAAAATCGAACATGAACCGAAAGAATTAATGGAAGACGCGGCCCTTGATATAATAAAGAAAGACGGCTTTAAATTAGCCATAACAACAAATAAAACATATGATGAAGTAAATAAAATAGTCAGTGAATCCTTATTCGTCAAAGAAATAAAAATCGAGCAAAAAGCGAATGTTGCGAAAGAAAAGGAAAGCACAGCCAAAGAAATTTCTGCGAAACACGAAATTTCGGAAAATACGGATATTGTAAAAGAAGAGAAAAAAGCCGTACCGGCACAACAAGCACAAGCGCAGGCGCAAGGAAACAGAAAAGCGCAAACTCAGCATTCGATATCCGTGAATATCGGCAAACTGGATCAGCTTCTGAATTTGATGGGCGAGCTAGTTATTGCCGAAGCCATGGTTACACAAAATCCGGATTTAGAAGGCTTGGAGCTGGAAAACTTTTTCAAGGAAACAAGGCAGCTTAGAAAAATCATAAATGATGTTCAAGATACAGTCATGAGCATGCGAATGGTGCCTTTGTCTACAACATTCTTTAAAATGCACAGAATTGTCAGGGATATGTGCAAGGCATTAGATAAAGATATCGAGTTAGAAATTGTTGGTGAAGAAACAGAAGTTGATAAAAACATAATCGAGCATATTTCCGATCCGCTTATGCATATAATTCGAAATTCGGTAGACCACGGCATAGAAAGACCGGAAGACAGAGAACGGTTAGGTAAAAATACGCAAGGAATGGTGCGCTTGGAGGCGAAGAACTCCGGCGGCGACGTTCTGATAATTATTCGTGATGACGGCAAAGGAATTGACCGCGATAAAGTTTTGAACAAGGCGAAAGCTAACGGCTTGCTCAAAAAACCGGAAGAAGAATACACGGATAAAGAAATTTATCAATTTATATTTTTGCCGGGATTTTCTACAAATGAAGTTGTAACGGGATATTCGGGGCGCGGTGTCGGCATGGACGTTGTGACCACCAATCTCGAGGCTGTAGGCGGCGTTGTTTTAGTAGATTCTGTTCCGGGAGAAGGTTCTGTTTTTACATTAAAAATTCCGCTGACATTGGCAATAATCGTTGGTATGACGATAAAAGTAGCCGGAAACAAATATACTATTCCGATTATTTCAATAAAGCAATCTTTCAAGCCAAGTATGAAAAATATTTTTACCGACCCTAATGGCAATGAAATGATTACGGTTCGAGGCGAGTGCTATAATATTGTGCGTTTGAATGAGTTTTTCGGTATAAACGGCGGAATTTCAAACCTCGAAGAAGGAATTATGATTATGCTTGAAAACGGAGATCAAACGGTTTGTCTTTTTGCGGATGAGCTTTTGGGCGAACAGCAGGTTGTTGTTAAATCGATGCCTAAATATATTAAAAAACACAGAGGAATCAGCGGTTGTACGCTTTTGGGCAATGGAGATATTTCTTTGATAATTGATACTGCAGGATTTTTTGATAAATAGGAGAGGAGGATTTTATGGAAGAAATTTTAGAATTGGAAGAAAATAATCTAGAGCTGACAATCAGAGATCAGTTTTTGACATTTGATATTGATAATGAGGACTATGGCATTTCTATTGCGCATATAAAAGAAATAATTTCGGTAGCCGCAATAACTCATGTTCCGCATAATCCTTCTTATGTAAAAGGAATTGTAAACCTTAGGGGCGATATTATCGCAGTTGTTGACGTTCGGGACAGGTTTTTAAAACCTTTCAGACCGTATGACGAGTCGACTTGTATTATTGTTACAGAATATGGTGAATATTCGCTGGGACTTATTGTAGATGGTGTAAAAGAGGTTATTTTTATAAATGAAAGTAACGTAATTCAACCTCCGAACGCCAAGCTTAATTATGCAAACCAGTTTATAAAAAATATCGGCAAAGTAGATGATGAAGTCGTACTTATATTAGATTTGGACAAATTGCTTTGCCAAGATTGATTAATATTTTGAAGATATATAAATTGAACGAAAAGGATGAGATAATTCTACATGGAAGTAATTCATAATAATAATTTTGAATACGTGATATTAATAGGCGCGTCAACCGGAGGAAAAGATACGGTTTGTAAATTGCTGAAAGAGATTCCGAAAAACTTTTCACCGATTTTGATAGCGCAGCATATGCCGCCGGATTATACAGCATCTTATGTCAGATATTTGAAAAAAATGACAGGACATGATGTGATTGAATCCAGAGACGGAGACGAACTTGCAAGAGGCCGCGTTATTGTGGCTACGGGAGAACATCAAATGCGTTTAGTAAACGGAAAACGCGGATTATATGTTTCCTGCATAGAAGAAGGAGCATACAAGGGAAATTGCCCTTCGATTGATATTTTGTTTAATTCGGCAGCAAAAATTTTAAAAGAAAAAGCCATAGGCGTTTTATTGACAGGCAAAGGAAATGATGGCGCAGTAGGGCTTTTGGAGATAAAAAACAATAATGCTTTGACTATAGTTCAGGATGAAAATAGTTCTGTAGCATACGAAATGCCAAAAGCGGCCTATGAGCTTGGAGCGGCGGATAAAATTATAGATTTAAAAAATATTCCGCGCGAAATTATATCTTATATAGGTAAAAATGAATTTAACATACAGAAAAAATATTTCTATTATAAAAACGAAGTCAGTAAGCAATTTGCGGAATATGTCTAAAATATAATGCAATAAAAAAATCATTTGCGGGAAAATTTACGCAAATGATTTTTTTTATTAACTTGCTTTAAGTTCAAGGCGTAATCTGTCGGCGATTAGGGCGATAAATTCGGAATTTGTCGGTTTGCCTTTGTGATTATTTACGGTATAGCCGAATAAATTATCAATAGCATCGACCTTTCCACGACTCCAAGCAACTTCGATAGCATGTCTTATTGCGCGCTCAACACGGCTCGGAGTGGTATTACATTTTTTTGCGATAGAAGGATAAAGCTCTTTTGTAATATAATTAAGAACATCAATGTCATTAACGGCCATGATTATAGCTTCACGCATGTAATGATAGCCTCTGATATGAGCGGGAACACCGATTTCGTGCAGAATATTTGTAACTTTTGCTTCGAGATTAATACCGGCACGTCCTTTTTGGTCTGATAATTTTAAACCGATAGAGGACTTTTCCCCTTTGTTGTTTTTTTCATTATACAATTGGCGAATTCGGCTGACCAAAGACTCCATATCAAACGGCTTTACCATATAATATTCAACACCGAGAGCAATAGCCTTTTGGGTTATTCTTTCCTGAGCCATAGCGGATAACATAACGCAAATAGGCACAGGCTGGTTACTTGGATTGTTGTTTAATTTTTCCATAACCCCAAGACCGTCCAGCCTTGGCATAATTCCATCTAAAATAGCGATATCGGGCTTATTTAGTAAGATTTTTTGATAAGCTTCGACACCGTCATGAGCGACCGAAATAACTTGCATATCTTCTAATTTGTTAAGATAGCTGCTAACTACATCACAAAAGTCTTTATTGTCATCTGCCAACAGTATCTTAATCTTTTCCTGATTCAAATATATCCCTCCAATATTAAATATAAAATATGGTATTTATTACCAATTTATTAAATTATATTATATTAAACTTCATATTGCAAGTACGTTATTTTTTTAAGTTTCGCCATAAAATGATTAGATGCAACTTAAAACAACGAAACCTAAGTTTACATAAGGGTTTTAGGATAGCGTTTTTAAAATCTTTTTAAAACAAAAGATAAATATATAGCAGTTTCATTTTTTACCAATAATATATTTTATTTTCGGGAGTATATATGAAGCTGCACTGAGATCAATATTCGCCGGAATTACAGCAACGGGGTAAATTTTTGCAGAAGACTGATTCTTTTCTACGTATCAAAATGAAAATAGTATTACATAATTCGGAATAGTAAAAAAATTTAATTATGCACTTCTCATGGTGAAATATTTTTTCTATATATCTGGATGCAGTAGCATTACTTGATTTGAGCTAGGGCGGAATTTGAATAGTTCGGGTCAAATGTAACGTCTATGGAAAACCAAACAGGAGGCAAAAAATCTTGTGCTTCATCTGTTGATTCGAACTCAACTTCTACAGTAACTAAGCTGTTTAAAAAATCATTGTGATAAATGTCTAATTCTGCAGTTAAGTTGTCTTGAATTGGGATATAATAGCGAGTTTTAATAATCGTGCGGCCCTCACATTTCGTCAGCAAATTTTGATATTGCTCTTTAGAAATTTGAAGCTCAAACTCTTCGCGGGCCAGACTTCCCTTGCCTTTGCAGGTCAAAATATATTCTTCATTTAATTTTCTTAAACGGATAACCGGTGAGAAACTGATATAAGTCTGCGAAATTTCGGATTTTTTAAATTGACTTAATTCAAAAGGAATATTTTTGACCAAAAACTTTCTTTCGATTTCCATTTTGCAGACACCTCAGATTTTTAAGATATTTTAATGTTTGAATAGTACAAAACGCTATTATTTTGATAATATGATAATATTTTTATAATTTAAAAAAATGAAACTAATTTGTTAAATTATAGAAATCAATCTAATTGTAAATTATTTAACTAATTTTGTAAATAGCTAGAATTAATAATTTTGATAATATCCAAAATATGAACTATTTATACCACAAATGATGATTTATTATTTCATTTTCTATTAATATTTTTGTAATCATGATTTGATTATTTTTGGATACTTACTTTTTCTTTTGACACTTCTTGCAAATATAACCATATGGGAACTGGCGTTGATAAGATGAGCAATCTTTACAGACCCAATGCCCGCAATCCGAACATGTGTCTGCAAGCTCTGACAGACTTTTTTCTTCTTTGCAAACACAGCATTTAGCCCGTCCATGTTTATTTAAGGATTTAGCCATAAAAACCTCCGTTGATCTCCGTTGATATAAATTCCAACATACCTTGCAACAATTTTAGCACAAATTATGCCAGTTATCCAGACCGGGAGCGCTGGGCGGAACGGATGTAAAAATCTAAAAAACCGTTGACAAAGAATCGATAATTGTTTATACTGTATATATAAAATAATATACAGTATAAACACAGGAGGTGTGGTTTTGAAAATAATAATTTCAAATTATTCCGGTGTTCCGATTTATGAACAAATTAAATCTCAAATAAAATCATCGATTTTAATGGGAGAAATGGAAGATGGCGAAGTTTTGCCGTCCATAAGGCAGCTTGCGAAAGAACTTAAAATCAGTGTAATTACAACAAGCCGGGCTTATAATGAACTGGAAAATGAAGGGTTTATAATATCAGTGCAGGGCAAGGGCTGTTTTGTGGCACCAAAAAATAATGAGCTTGTTAAAGAAAATGCTTTGAGGAGAATCGAGGAGAATCTGATGGGCGCAATCAGCGCTGCGAAAACGGCATCGATTTCTAAATCCGAGCTATTGAATATTTTTGAGATATTGATAAAGGATGATGATTATGAGTAATATTTTAGAGATTCAAGGGCTTAATAAAAAATATCCGAATTTTGAATTAAAGGATATCGGATTTTCCGTGCCAAAAGGCTATATAATGGGCTTTATCGGCCCGAACGGAGCCGGAAAAACCACGACTATCAAAGCAATTCTTAATATGATAAAAATCGATTCGGGCAAAATAAAAATTCTGGGGCATGATGATTTTCAGCGTATCGGAGTTGTTATGGATTCGCCTTTTTATGTAAAAGACTGGAAAGTAAAAGATGTTGAATCTGCAATTGCGCCGTTTTATAATGATTGGAACGGCTCAAAATATAAATCTATGACCGAGAAATTCGGGATTTCTTCTGATAAAAAAGTTTCTGAGCTATCACGTGGAATGAAATTAAAATTAATGCTGGCGGCCGCCTTTTCGCATGGGGCAGAGTTTCTTATTTTAGATGAGCCGACTAGCGGCTTAGACCCTTTAGCAAGGGATGAGCTTATGGATATTTTGCTGGATTTTATTTCATCGGAAAATAGATCTGTATTATTTTCAACTCATATTACTTCGGATTTGGAAAAAATTGCGGATTATATTACATTTATAAATAACGGGAAAATCGTCTACACGGGTACGAAAGACGACCTAATGGAATATTATTCTTTAGTAAAAGGCGGAAGAAATGAACTTTCTGCCGAACAGAAAAATAAAATAATCGGCTTGCGGAATCATAGTCTTGGATTCGAGGGCATGATTAAAACATCTGATGCCCGTTCGTTTTTCAAAGATTGTCATCTCGAACCCGTCAAATTAGAAGAGATTATTATTTTTATGAACAAAGGCGGTGCGGAATATGAATAAAACAATTGCATTTACAAGGCTTGACATTATAACAATAAAGCCTTATTTGACTTTAAAAAATTTTTTGATTTTCACATTTTTATGTGTATTTTTTGGCGGATTTTCCGGCGGCATCACCGGCATGGCTTTTTTTATGGGATATTCGCTGCTGTATTCCTCGTATCCGTTTGCTTCGAGTGAAATCAGCGATCTTGAAATGCTGTATTCAACTTTATCGATTAGGCGGAAGGATGTTGTGTCGGGGAGATATATTTTCGCATTAATCGTCGATTTAGTCTCAGGCATTAGTTCTTTTATCCTGACTGTTATTGTCAAGTTTATTTTTGACGGAAAATTTGATATAACGGAATTGGCAATAAATCTTCTGGCATTGTTTTTCGCATTTTCCATTATTCAAGCTTTTCAGTTTCCGATTTATTTCAAAATGGGTTATTCAAAAGCAAAGGCCATGGTGTATCTTCCTTTTATAATTATTCCGCTGACAATTCTTTTGGCAGAGAAGCTTCTTAACTTGGATATAGAAGGGAGTATCATTACACTCTCGAACTCGTTTCTCTCGAATCCGATTTTAATTTACGGAATCTTATTTTTAATTTGGATTTTAATAATTTCGATTTCGTATTATTTTTCAAATAAATTTTATTCGGAAAGAGATTTTTAAATTTAATTAAATTTAATCCGGTAAACAAAACGGCGCATTGCGCCGTTTTTGAAATGTCTATAATCTTTTTTTCGAGCGTGAAGTCTCCAGATTTTTTTCAGCTCGTTTTGTAATTAAATTCGAATTATCGTTGTCTCTGACCGTCGAAACGCCCAGCGAAACCGTTATAGAGCCGATTCCCTCGATTATATTTTGTGAAATAGAAATCTGGACTTTTTCGGCAACCGAAATCGCGGAATGTTCCGAACAATTTGCCATGATTATGATAAATCTGTCGTTCTTCCACCTCGAAAGAATATCGGTTTTTCGCAGGCATTGCCTAATAATTTCGGAGGATTCAAGTAAAATGCGTTCGGTCAAATTTTTGTTAAAGGCGTTTGCAATATTTTTCATATCATCAATTTCGCAGATAATAATCGAAAAAATCTGTTTATGCCTATAAAATGCACTTATCTGAGCATCGAGATAGTTCGAGGCGTACATTATATTAAATAATCCCGTAGTGAAATCATAATTCGGGATCGAGCGCAAATTTTCTTCCGCAACAATCCGCGCGCGCATTTCCCTTTCTAGGTTATTATGAATCGTGACTAATTCAAGAGTTCGGTTTTCAACCTCTGTTTCCAGACTGGATTTTATTTGGCGCAAGTTTTCATATGTAATAACATAATCGTTTATAATATTGACGAGTGCTAAAACGCAAAAAATAAAAAGTCCTATAATTTGATACCGTGATACATCCAGATTATTAATATCGATCAAAAAAGATAGAATTAAAACAATCGCGCCGCTGAAATTAAAAATAGCTTTCTGGCGGTGCTCTTTTAAATCTTTGATAGTCAATGCAAAAATATAAGTATAGGAGGCGGCAATTAAAATAATAGTCATAGCACTTACAATATAAAGAAAGCTGGGCTTGGAAAAAATAACAAAAATAACATAAATCAGCATAGCCGCTTTAATTATGTTAGGAATATATTTTTTATCACGGACAAAAGAATTTTTAAAATATTCTAAAGTAAAGTAAATAGTAAACATTCCGGAAATCAGTGATATTTTAAATAATATCGAAAGCGGCACGGAATAATATAGAAAATATAATGAGCTGTTTGTCGATAAAAGCACCTTTATAACATAAAAAATAGAAGCAAGCCCAAGATAAATTATATTGTTTTCATCATTTTTCGCTATATAAAAGCTAAAAATAAAAAGTGAGATACATGTTAAAACAGATACTAAAAAAACGGACACAGCAAGACTCGTATCTTTTATAAGTTGAATATTCTTTGGTATTCCCAAAACAGGAGATGCATTTAATCCGCCGATGAAAAAATCTGTATTTTCAACGTGAATAAGGACTTCGATTGTATCGCCCTCAACATCAAAAAAGTGATAATCGGAAGTGATACTGACAGATTTGTTTGGATTAGCCTGCGAATCAGAAAGCCCATTAACTTTTTTGCCGTTTACAAACAGGCTGTAATTGGTGTATGCATTAGTGATTTTTATTGCAAAAGAATTAATAGTTTGCGGTTTTTTGATAATTGTGTAATAAGTAGCTTTGCCGGTACTGGGGTAGCCGAGTTTATTCCAAGAATTCAATTCGCTGTAAAGCAAGTCTTTTTGTTTTGATAATTCATCGCTTGTTAAAAAATCTCCAAAATAAATTTTCCATCCGCTGTCGAGTTTTAAAACATCTTTATCGAAATCAAAACCGCCGGCGGTTGTGTCAATGATTTCACCGCTAAAACGTTCTTTTGTTGAACAAATATTTAAATCTGTCATTTTGGCAATGAAAATTACGATTATCGACAGAATCAGCAAATAAATGTATACTTTTATTTCTTTTTTGTGGTTAGCCAAAAAAACACCTCTTTTATAGTGTAAATATAAATTCAGAAACAACTAAAAAATTCCATACATACGTATTTAGTATAGCACTAATTATATTATAAATCTTAAACTAAAAAAAGCCGTATTTAATAAATAATTATTAAATACGGAAAGATATTAAGCCGCGTCGTTAATTTCTTGATTTGCTTTTCTGAATCTGTTTTTAAATTTTGATTTAAGCATATTATTCCATTGATGAAACACTTCTACGGTAGCGCAGTATTTATCGGCCATTGATACAATATATGATTCCAAATATTTCGGCGGTTTTATTGTAACCGGAAACATGTGATTAACAATCGCATCTGCTTCGATTTCATTAATTTCGGTAATATTGCGTGCGTTTCGGAGAGCAACTTTCGGATGCGCGAAAGCATGTTTACCTTCCGGCTGCGGCTCAAAACGCCAATCGTATAAAAATAAATCATGTAAAAGTCCGGCTCTGGCGGCAGATTTATAATCCAGATTAAAATATCTGCATACTAAAAAACTATAATAGCTGACATTTATGCTGTGCTGAAGCCTGCTGGTTTTTATGTGCTGTTCAAAATTTTCTAATTTTTGAACCTCTTCGTTTTCTAAGAGATCGGCAACACAGCTATTATATTCTGCCGCAATAAAAGAACTTAAGTCATCTAAAGAAACTTTAGAACCTAAAGCATTACCCATTAAAACACTCCTTATAATATTTATACATCAGAATCAATTTCGGGTCTGTATTTTTTAAAAATTCTTATAATCAGCCAAGATGCGCCGAAAGCGTATAATCCTGCGCCTGCAAAAAAAACAATCGGAGTCATGAAAACACCGGCGGCTATAATTGCGCCCAATAATAATAAACATATTATGCTTGTTAATAAATGCCTATTGGACATAAAAAACGCAGTTGACAGTAATGTTTTAAAATTAAGTTCAAAACGCGATAGAATAGGGAAAACAAATACTGTGAAAATACATAGCTCTATGGATATTAAAAATAAAAAAGCGATGTATATATTTAATAATATGCCATTAAAGAGCGGAAATGTTGCTGCAAGAACATCAATATTAGTTAAAATAGTATAAATTATCAAAAATAAAACTAAAATCAATATCCAAACCGAAGTCGCTCTCAGAAAATCTTTTTTAAAGCTTTTGAAAAAATCTTTAAAGATATAACCATCTCTGTTTGTGACGATTCTGGTTGCGGTATAAAAAAGAGCTGTGGTGCTGGCACCTATGGTTATAATCGGCAAAGAGCAAATTGTCCATAAAAAAGATAAAATAAAAACATCGGCAATAGAATTTCCGATTTTATAAAAAGGACTGTCTAATCCAAAAAAATTGCTCATTATTTGTCCCCCATGAATTAATTATCGGTTTAAAAAACAGTTTTAATAAATAGAAATATTTGTGCTTACAGAAAAATATTCAATGTAAAGTGATACTGATTCCCCCTGAAAAAATAAACGCAGTTTTATTTTGGAAGTTTATTGTTGATTCTGATTCAGTAAATAAAATTATAGATATCTATAATTGATAATTATTATATCATATAAAAATCCTAATTAATACTATTTCCATTTTGATATATAGTAAAAAATATAATGCATAATGACGAACGGAACAAATGCTCATACTTGTGCGTACGGAGCAGGCGAAAAAACAGCGTGTAAACATTTTTATGATTTACACGCTGAGGGATTCCAAATTTTAAGAAAAAAATTATTCCTAAAAATTCAGAATAGGGTTAAAGATGCTGTTTTATTGACATTCAAAGCTGGAACATTCGGTTTCTCTAGAGTTTTTTGGTGAAGAAGTAGCTGTTTTTCCAACCTCAATGCTATTCAAATCGCATAGTTCGCTGTGAGAGTTATATTTGCAGGTATTCACACTGCATCTGATACTTTCGTTAGCCATTTTATAACCTCCTTTATTTTTTATTATCTTTGCATGAAATAAAAATCTATTGTTACTCATGTTTTGCCGATTCTTGTTTCATTAACCAAAATGAATCAGCGTAGCAATATAACTTGAAAACTCACGAAATAATTTTCAAGTTATATTTCTATAAAATCTATTTTGTACTTATTTTGATAAATTATACAAAACAAAATATTTTAGTCGGTAAAAAATCAAATCGCTATATAAAAAATCTTTTCATTTAAAAAAATGAATTTTTTTGTTAGAATAAAATAGAAAAGATTCCTATGTTTTAAATTTGTGCTTAAATTGTGTCTGTAAATAATCATAATTACTGTAATAAAATAGAATATAGCAAAAGACAATTCCGAATCATATTATATTTTAAGATTTATTTATATGGAGTTTTGCTTGAGGCTGCAAAAGCTCTGTAAAAAAAGTTGTAGGCCATTACGCATGTACTGTTAATATGGAACTCATTTTTTTGGGTTTTATAAATTGGTTGGTGCGGTTTTGCATGCACTGTTAGGGGGAAAATATGATTTCTTTAGTAGATGCACATTGTGATACAATAACCGAAATATTCGACAAAAACGGGGATTTCTATGATAATGCTTTTCAATTGAGTATCAAAAAACTTTCTGCTTACGAAACACCTGTCCAATTCTTTGCTTTTTATCTCAGCGAAAAATATCTTAACTCACCGTTTAAAAATACCTTGAAGATGATTGATTTTTATTATGATCAAGTAAATAAATATTTCGATTATATAGATACCGTTTCTTATGCGTCCGATATTTTAAATAACAAGGTTGATAAAAAGATTTCCGGTATAATTACGCTGGAGGGCGGTGAGCCCTTGGAAGGAAAGATTTCTAATTTAGAAACATTTTTTGAATTGGGGATAAGATGCATGACACTCACGCACAACAAAAAAAATCTATTAGGCGACGGCGTTGGAGTAACAGACGGTGAGGGACTGACGGATTTTGGACGGCAAGTAGTACGGAAAATGGGAAATTTAAATATGATTGTGGACGTATCGCATTTAAACGAAAAAGGATTTTGGGATGTTGCCGAAATTTCTAAAAAGCCGTTTATTGCAAGCCATTCAAATTCTTACAGTGTTTGTCCGCATATGAGAAATTTAAATGACGAGCAATTGCGTGCAATTAAGGATTGCGGCGGTATGGTGGGATTGAATTTGTATTCGCCTTTTGTTTCGGAGCAAAGACCGGCTATAAATGATTTGATAAAGCATATTGATTATATTATAAAACTGATAGGTGAAGATAATATCGGTTTGGGATGCGATTTCGACGGAATGGATAATGATTCGGTTGAGGGTTTGGAAAATGTATCTGATTTAATAAAGCTGCATTATGAAATAAGATTAGCTTATGGTCAAAAAATCGCGAACAAGATTTTTTCTGAGAATTTTCTGAATTTTTTGAGCAAAAATTTGCCGGAGAATATAAGCACATTTTAAATTCATGAGCTTTTAAGAAACGGCGCACTGCGCCGTTTCTTGTAAAGCTATTTTGATTTTAAAATTTCATTCGTTGTTTTTTAATTTTACAAAATCAGCGGCTGATTTTCTGCGTTCTTCGTTCATTTTTGCATAATGTTTTATTGTGGTGTTTACATTTCTATGCCCCAAAACATCCGCAACAAGATAAATATCTCCCGATTCTCTATAGAGATTTGTACCATATGTAGAACGAAGTTTATGCGGCGAAATGTTTTTATAAAAAGAAAAGACGCGTGAGTATTTTTTTACCATATTTTGAATAGCACGTGTGGTAATCCGCCGGTTTTGTATTGATAAAAAAAACGCTTCTTCATGATTATCTTTAGGGATGGTTTCTTTTCGAAGCTCAGAATATTTCAATAAAAACTCAGCGACCTCGTCCGTAAAATAAACTTTCGATTCATCGCCGCCTTTTCGTGTTATACTAACCGATTTATGCGCAAAATCAAAATCTTTTTTATTAATCCCGACACATTCCGAAACACGAATACCTGTTCCCAATAAAAGCGCGATTATGGCAATATCACGCTGTTTTACATGCTCGAAATACCGCATTTCGCTTTTTGTCAGGCTGTAGCCTTGTTCAACTTCTTCTATCAATTTAGATATTTCGGATTTTTCGAGTATCGTAATATTTTTTTGGTTGATTTTCGGCGTGTCCACAAGCTCGGCAGGATTATATTTTATTTTCTGCTTTCGGTAAAAATATCGGAACATGCTTTTTATTGAAGCCAATTTTCGGGATTTTGCGGACGAATCATTTTTATATTCCTGCATAGCACCGAAACGGTTTATTTTTCGATAATAGGACGAATATTCGATAAAAGCCTCAATATCTTCGACCGTGATTTTTTTTAAATCTGATAATTCTAAATTTGTGATTTCTTTTGAAGCGAATTCCTGCTTATATTCCAAAAGATAATTTAAAAACAATCTCAAATCAATCGCATAAACATATCTTGTATTTATGGATTTCGCCTCGGAAATTCCCCGAAAATACTCTGATAAAAAAAGCGGAAGCTCTTTCAAAAGCTCACGCAATCTCAAAGTTTTCTCATTTTTCATTTGTTCGGAATAAGTTTTTATAAAATTCACCTCTATACATTATCAGCCAAGTACAATAATAATTCTTCGGTCTGTTTAATGCCGATACAAGCGTCCGTAATCGATTTTCCGAAGATTTTTTCGGATATTTTCTGGCTGCCTTCTTCCAAATAAGATTCTATTAAGAGGCCTCGAACGTTTTTGCGAATAGTTTCATTTATTTTGCGGCTTATGATAATGTCTTTTGCAATCCGCGGCTGTTCTAAATATTGTTTTTTAGAATTCGAATGATTCGTGTCTACAATAATCAGCGGATTTTTCAAATCACGTTCCGAATATAGATTGCAGGAAAAAAGTAAATCCTCATAATGATAATTTGGAATATTTTCTCCGTGTTTATTAACAGAGCCGCGCATTATCGCATGACAAAGCGGATTGCCGCTGGTCTCGACTTCATTTCCCTGATAAATATAAGTATGGTTCATCTGTGCGGCGTTGATTGAATTATACATTACGTTCAAATCTCCGGACATAGGATTTTTCATACCGACAGGAAGATCAATTCCGCTGGAAGTCAGCCTGTGCTGCTGGTTTTCGGACGAGCGCGCGCCTATCGCAATATAACTGAGCATATCCTCTACATAAATCAAGTTGTCGGGATATAACATTTCGTCCGCAGAAGTCATTCCGGATTCGTTCATGGCACGTACATGCATCCTCCGGATTTTTAAAATCCCGTCCAGCATATTCGGCTCTTCTTCGGGATTAGGCTGGTGCATCATGCCTTTATAGCCTTCGCCGGTTGTTCTGGGTTTATTTGTATATATCCTTGGTATAATAAAAAGCTTTTCCTTTACTTTTTCGTTAATCTGCGCTAAACGGTATACATATTCACAGACCGCATCCTCGTCGTCTGCGGAACAAGGTCCGATTATAATCAAAAATTTGTCGCTTTCACCTTTTACAATAGATTTAATTTCTTCATCCCGCTCAGATTTCATTTTTTTCAGTTTTTCCGAAAGCGGAACTTGAGCTATGATTTCTTCCGGTGAAGGAATTTCACGTATCTTCCTAAAGCTCAAAAATATCAACTCCTTTGTTTAATTTTACAATATAGATTTATTATGTCAAGTACAGCATTTTGGATTCCATCTGTATAAATCAAAACTTTCACGGCTCAATATTTTAAATCTAACAGTTTAGCAAACATCGCAGTTGTATGCTCAACCACAAACTCATGGGAAATTCTTAACACACCCAACGATATAACACCAACTAAAAACAAGATATCTTTTTAGTTTATTTTATATGCTGCAACCGATAGTTGCCGGATAGTTGGTAGATGCAACCGCCTAAAGGTGTTATGCTTTATATGGAGGTGGTAAGTATGACATTAGGCGAAAGAATACATGAAAACAGAAAGCGAGCAGCTTTGTCTCAGGAGAAACTTTCTGAATTGGTTGGTATCAGTAGACAAGCGGTGACAAAATGGGAAGCCGACCAGTCTGTTCCATGCATGGAGCATTTGATCAAACTGTCGGAGATATTTAAGATTCCGCTTGACGAATTAGCCAACGGAAACATCGCCGAATCAGAAGAAGAAAACAAGCAGCCAATATCAGATAAGCGTGATCCTACTATTTTAATGGCTAACTTGACGCTTTTAGCAACAATTTTTATCGGCGCATCAAGTAATGGATTATATCAAAGTAGATTTTTGGCTAATGAAACACCAGTGTTTGTTTGGATTATTTTGGCATTAATCGGCGGTATTTTTTTGATGATTAGAGATAGGCTTTACTATAAAAAATACAATAAACAACTTATCGGTTATGACCTGTTGTTTGTGTTGCCGGTTATTATTATTCCTATGATACCCATGCCATACGGGATTTCACTTATGATAATGATTGCATATGCCGTTATATTTATGATGATATTTGTTCATAAAAAAATCCGCCCTTGGAAATGGAGAAAAAGTAAGTAATCAGAGATAAACATTAGTAGAAATTAAAGGACAGAAGAAATTAACTTCTTCTGTCCTTTTTCATAAGATACTGCCCTATTGAGGCGGTTCATTTGATTCATCTAAATTTTTATAAATATTGTAAGAATAAACAGCGGTAGAAGTAACGATAACGGTTATTAGAATCAGCAATAAAAACATCGACTGTTCTTTTTCTACGAAGAAATTGAGAACAAAAGCTATAATTCCGCCGTAAAAAAATACTTTTCCGCCGAATCTATGCGTTTTAAACCATACCTCGTCATTTTTTAAAGTCCACGGCAATCTGATTCCGATAAAATGATTGCGCTTGAATTTCGGCAGCATATTTCCCAAAATTATGAATAATAGATACATAACGCCGCTTATTAATTTTTCAAAATGATAAGAATAAAAGTCCGTAATATTCCCAACCGACATAAAGAAAATTATAAAAAACAGTAGATTTAAAAATATCATTATATATCCAAAAAGTTTGAATTTATATTCGAATTCATCATCTTTTTTAATAAAAAACCTGCTCAATCCTGTTATCAGGACTGCGATAGGCAGAATCAAAATTTCAAATTTGCTTCCATAGCGGTCAACTTTGCCGCTAATTCCATAATGCATAGGCAGAGTATCGGGAAGAAAAGGCAAAGCAATTAAAGTTACAACAATTGGTAGTAAAGCCAGCAGTATAAATAATTTTTTATTCATCAGATTCACCTCCGGTAAAGTCACTAAACCACAATAATAAATCCTCAAATACAGATAAATTAAGTTCATAATAAACAAAATTTTTGACTTTAGTTTCTCTAATCAAAGACGATTTTTTTAAAATGGTTAGATGATAAGAAATTGTAGCAAACGCTACATCAAATTTAGAAGCGATGTCCCCGGCCGACATTCTTCCTTCTTTTAAATAATGAATAATATCACGCCGGACAGGATCCGAAAGCGCTTTAAAAGTTATTTCTATAGACATAGCACCACCTCAAATCAAAATCTATTTAGAAATCTATCTAAATAGATTCTATCATATCCGCTCAAAAAAATCAATATCTATTTAGATAATTATCTAAATAGCTTATGCGATAATATTTTCTGTTTATTCTTGAAAAACGTGAAAATGGGCGAAATATTTTTCGCCCATATTATAATTAAGCCTGTAAAATAGAAGATGTTACAACAATATCCGAACCCGTATCTAAAATATTTTCGATAACGATATCGCCGATTTTTTTGCGCTCATTAATCGTATTTTCGTTTATTAGTTTCATTGCGTCATATAGCAGAGATTTCGGAATAGCGGCATTTGTTTTTACGGGTACGAGATATTTTTCACCGCCGATAAAAGCGGTCATTGTTGTAGTCAAAACTCTTGTTGGATTAATCATTTCGTCTTCGGCGTATTTTATTCCGCGGTTGCAGGAATTTCCTTTCACCGAAAGGACTTTCTTGTTTTTTTCATCAAATTCTACTTCCAAATTGCATCCAATCGGACATACAATACAAATCATAAATCACACCTCGCTTAATTCGATAGTAATTTCAGAATCGGATTTTAAAAGCTTTTTATCAATATTAATATTCTCCATTTCTCCCGGGGCAACGTGCTTTTTCTTAATTTTTTTGATAATATCTCTGCCCGATTTAACTAAAATTTCTACATTTCTATAAATATTATCCGTTCTGAAAAAGAAAGGAATTTCTTCCAAATAAGAATTTAAATTTATTTTATGCGGAACAATATATCGGATTCCGTTTTTTGCTTTCGTTTGGATATAATTTTGTTCAGATTTTTCACAGAGAATATATTGCGCCGCGCTCTTGCCGGCGCGCTCGCTTTCCAAAGTAACGAAATCTACTAAATCATGAACATGAACAACGTTTCCGCAGGCAAAAATACCTTCGACGGAAGTCTGCATGGATTCGTTTACAATCGGGCCGGAAGTAATATTGTCTATAGCGATATTAGCTTTAAGGCTCAATTCATTTTCGGGAATAAGACCAACCGATAAAAGCAAAGTATCGCAAGGAATATATTCAAAAGTTTCGGGAATCGGTTTAAAATTTTTGTCCACTTTCGCTATTGTAACGCCTGTCAAACGCTCTTCGCCGTGGATTTGAACAACAGTGTGGCTGAGTTTTAGCGGAATATCAAAATCGTTAAGGCATTGAACGATATTTCTATTAAGTCCGCCGGAATAAGGAAGAAGCTCACAAACAGCGTGAACTTTCGCGCCTTCCAAGGTCATTCTTCGCGCCATAATCAGCCCGATATCACCCGAACCCAGCACAACAACTTCTTTACCGGGCATCATGCCGTGAATATTTACGAATAATTGAGCCGAACCGGCGGAAAAAATGCCGGATGGTCTTGTACCGGCAATATTGAGCGCGCCGCGCGTACGCTCACGGCATCCCATAGCCAAAATTATTGCATCCGCTTTCAAAATCATAAGTCCTTCTTCTTTATTGATTGCAGTCACAATTTTGTTTTCGGTTATATCCAAAACCATAGTATCAAGCATCAGCCTTATATTTCGTTTTTTCATTTCTTGAGAAAATCTTTCGGCATATTCGGGGCCGGTCAATTCCTCTTTAAAATAATGCAAACCGAAACCGTTGTGTATACATTGATTTAAAATGCCGCCGGTTTTTGTGTCCCGCTCCAAAACCAAAATATCCCGAACACCGTTATCATATGCGGAAACAGCCGCCGCCATTGCTGCGGGTCCCGCTCCGATTACTATTAACATACGCTTCCTCCTTTCGTTGTTCCGACAAGAATGTACGAACCTTTGTCATTTTTATTAATTTCAGTAAAATTTATATCCATTTCGTGCGATAAAATTTCCAGAACTTTCGGCATACAAAAACCGCCTTGGCATCTGCCCATTCCCGCGCGTGTCCTGCGTTTCACTCCGTCTATTGTTTCTGCACCGAATTTTGAATGAATTGAATTTAAAATTTCCGCTTCGGAAACGCTTTCACAGCGGCAGATTATTTTTCCGTATTTTGGATTTTTTTGAACAAGCTCCATTAATTCTTCTTTTGAAATTTCGGCTACAACGGCTTTATGTTCAACAATCGGGTTGAAATCCTCACGCTCTTTAAGATTTTCAAGGCTCATAAGCATTTCTTTTATATAAACTGCGATTGCCGGCGCAGAGGTAAGACCCGGCGATTGAATACCGGCGACATTTATAAAATTCGGGATTTCCGACATTCCGATAACAAATTCATTGGATTTATCCATCGCTCTCAAGCCGGAAAACGAAGTAATAATATCACGCTTAGAAATATTAGGGCATGATTTTGCGGCCTCTTGAAAAACTTCCTCCAATCCGTTCGGAGTGGTAGAAAGGTCTGATTTATCTTCCATATCCTGAGCATTCGGACCAATCAGAAGGTTTCCGTCAACAGTCGGGGTTACTAAAATGCCTTTTCCCATTTTCGTCGGTGTTTGGAAAATTGTTCGCGTAAGTATGTTTCCGCGGCGTTTGTCAAAAATCATGTATTCGCCTTTTCGTGGTGTTATTTCCAAAGAATTATCGCCTGCCATTTTCGCTATTTCGTCCGCAAAAAGTCCGGCGGCGTTTATAATATATTTGGCTGTATATTTATTTTTATTGGTTGTAATTACGAAGTTTTCAGCTTTCTCGATTGAGAGAACTTCGTTTGACCTAAAAATTTCTACTCCGTTTTCGGCGGCGTTTTCGGCGGCGTTGTGCGTTAGTTTATATGGGCAGACAATACCGCCGGTTTTTGCCCAAAGTGCGCCTGTCAGATTATCCGATAAATTCGGCTCCAGCTTATAAATTTCCTCGCTGTTAATAATAGAAAGTTCCGGAACTCCATTTTTAATACCGCGTTCGTAAATTTCGTGCAATATTTGCTTTTGTTCATCATTAAAAGCAATAACCAAAGAGCCGTTTCGTTTAAAATGTACATCAAGTTCTTTACAGAGCGATTCCATCAATGCATTTCCGCGTACATTGAAAAAAGCTTTTTTTGAGCCGTACGCCGCGTCGAATCCGGCGTGGACGATAGCCGAATTTGCTTTGGTTGCGCCGGATGAGACATCCGAGCTTTTTTCCAAAAGACAGATTTTCAGCGGAAGCCGGGAAAGTTCGCGCGCGATTAAACAGCCGACAACTCCTCCGCCTATGATTGCGATGTCATACATAATAAATCAACCTTTCTAAAATTTTATTTAAATGAGAGAAAAATCTTGGGCTTGCAGCCCAAACCTGCCTTCTTTTCTTGGAAGAAAAGAAGCAAAAGAACTTTACCGCAAACCGCTTTGGCGGTTTGAAAAAAGTTTTTTGCGTCGCTTTTTTTCAAAAAAGCTACTGGGGTTTGGGGTGAAACCCCAAAAATCTTTTAATCTTTCAGTTCTTAAACTGAAATAAAAAAAGACAGAATAAACAAAAGCCTTGTTTATCGTGTCTCTCATAGTCTCCGCACAATATAATTGCTCAATTATTTTTGAATCCATAAATTTTCTTTGCTGGTCGAGGCCGCAAAAGCTCCGGCAGCAATAATAATATCGGCATGTTCTTTATCATCGATTAAGCCGCCCGCAATAACGGGGATATTTGTTTCTTTTTTAACACGTGAAATAATATTCGGCATTACGCCCGGCAATATTTCAATAATATTTGGTTTTACGGTATGAATTGTTTTTAGCATTGTTAAATAACTTTGGCTGTCGATTATAAAAAAACGCTGAATAGCCAAAATATTTATCGAATTAGCGTATTTTATATTAATAGCTTTCGTGGAAATAATCCCGGTCGGTGCAACGATTTTGAATAAATAATCAATAGCAACCGGATCGGAAGCAAGACCGCCGATAAAGTCCATATGCACAAAAACATATTTCTTCAGAGCCTTTGCTTTCGCAACCATTTCCGCCACATTAAAAATATCGCTGGATAAAATGAAAATCGTCGTAACGTCCGATTTTAACGCCGTCTCAAATTGTTTGGCGTTTCTGGCGGCCGCGATTACCGGAAAAGCTTTCAATGCATTTACTATTTGCATAGCAATCACCTATACAGAAATTTTAACAGATTCACAAAACTATTTCAATAAATATTGTTAAATTTGTCGGGCAAAATTTATTGTTTAAGCTTAATAGAAGTAATATTCACTGTCTAATTTACTTTAGAATAATTATCAATTACAAGGTTTGCAAATTTTGTATATTGTCCGCGCCACAATAAATCAACAGTACCCGTCGGACCGTTCCTCTGTTTTGCGATAATAACTTCGGCTTGATTTTTCTTGTCCGAATCGGGGTGATAATATTCGTCACGGTACAAAAACGCAACAACGTCGGCATCCTGCTCGATTGCGCCCGATTCACGCAAATCCGAAAGAATAGGGCGGTGGTCAGTTCTGGTTTCGCTTGCGCGGCTAAGCTGCGAAAGTGCAACAATAGGAGCTTCGACTTCACGCGCAATGGCTTTTAATGACCTCGAGATTTCCGAAATTTCCTGCTGTCTCGATTCCGGTTTGCCTGTTCCGGACATTAACTGTAAATAATCAATGAGAATCAAACCCACATTTTTATCCATTTTCAGCCTGCGGCATTTTGCCCGAAGCTCGATTATCGAAATCCCCGGGGTGTCGTCTATGTATAAAGGCGCAGAAGATAGCGGTCCCATTGCAAGAGCAAGCTTTGTCCAGT
Source organism: Eubacteriales bacterium (assembly GCA_031551135.1). Taxonomy (GTDB): domain Bacteria; phylum Bacillota; class Clostridia; order Lachnospirales; family JAITVM01; genus JAITVM01. Next base: position 101,258 of record JAVBOA010000025.1, read on the forward strand.
CGTCATTTTCCAAAGCGCCTGTTCTGAGTTTTTGCGCATCGACTAAAGCTTCGGCGCACAAAATCCGGTTTACTAATTGTTCCTGACTCATCTCCAAGCTAAAAACTGCTGTCGGAATATGATGGCGCACAGCGGCGTTATGAGCAATATTCAGCGCGAACGCAGTTTTTCCCATAGACGGTCGGGCGGCGATCAAAATCAAATCCGAAGGCTGAAGCCCTGCCGTTTTATTATCGAAATCGATAAAACCCGTCGGAACGCCGGTGAGCTTGCCTTTCGTTTTGTAAATTTCTTCGATTTTTTCCAGAGCTGTAACCAAAACATCTTTAATATGAGCAAATTGCTCAGTGTCCCTGTTTTGAACGATATTAAAAACCGCTTTCTCGGCTTTATCGATAACTATATCGATATCTTCATTTGCATTAAAGCTCATTTCTGCGATATCGGTTCCGGCTTTAATTAATTTCCGAAAAGTAGATTTAGATTTTACGATTTTTAAATAATGCTTAATATTTGCGGATGTTGAAAAACCGCTTGCCAATTCGGTCAAATATTCCAAGCCGCCGACAGCCTCGGTTATTCCTTTTTCATCCAATTTATTTTTGAGCGTAATTAAATCAACGGGCGTGGATTTTGAATATAATTCTATCATGGATTCGAAAATATATTTATGATTCGGCCGGTAAAAATCGTCACCGGAAAGAGATTCATAAGAAAGAGCAAGCGCTTCCGAATCAAATAGCATTGAGTTAAGAACAGCCTGTTCGGCCTCGAAATCATTCGGCGGTACTCTTGACTGCATTTTGTTCAATCCTTTTTATAAAAAATTCTTTCATTTAAGTTCTATAATCGATAAATTAAGTTTTGCGGAAACATCGGGATGAATTTTAAGTGTAGCTGTTTTCTCTCCGATTGTTTTTATCGTTTCGTCTAAAGTAATTTTCTTTTTATCGATATTAGTTCCAAGAGCTTTGTTCAGCGCATCCGCGATTTCTTTATTTGTAACCGAACCGAATAATTTTCCGTTTTCGCCGATTTTCACTTCGATAGTGATTTTTTGAGCTTCGGCTTTTTTAGCTAATTCTCTTGCTTCTTCCAATTCTTTAACCCTTTGGTCTTCCTGAGCTTTTTTCTTTTTTTCCAATTCTCTGATATTTGCGTCTGTTGCTTCAACTGCCAGTTTTCGCGGTATTAAAAAATTTCGGGCGTGACCGTCGGCGGCATTAAGTAATTGACCTTTTTTGCCGACACCCTTAATATCCTCCAATAATATAACTTTCATAAATTTTTTACCTCCTGATTGTATTCATCAATTGCTTTTTTAAGCATTTCGATAGCCTTTTTTATGTCAATCCCAATGAGCTGTGCGCCTGCCACGGTTTGGTGACCGCCGCCGCCCAATTTTTCCATTATGACTTGAACATTCATAGAACCAAAAGAACGTGCGGAAATTAAAACATGCTCGGAATCATTACACAAAACAAAAGAAGCCGTTATTCCATAAATATTTAATAAATCGTCTGCCGATTGCGAAGTAACTAAATTCGGATTATCCGAAGCCGGCGGACAAATGGCGATTGCTAAATTTCCGTTATAAATTTCGGCGCTTGTTACGGCGTTGGATTTCGCAAGATAATCGTCGATTTTATATTGGAAAAGCAAGCGCACCCGCATAGAATCTGCGCCTCTTCTACGCAGAAAAGCGGCGGCCTCAAAAGTTTTGGAACCGGTTTTAAAAGCGAAATTTTTTGTATCCACTGTAATACCGGCAAGTAATGCGTCTGCCTCGACGGGAAGCAGGGTATATTTATTTCTTATATATAAAAGCATTTCCGTTATAAGCTCTGAGGTCGAGGAAGCGTAAGGCTCATGATAAACCAAAACCGGATTTGAAATAAAATCAGCCGCTTTTCGGTGATGATCAAATACGACAATATTTTTTGCTATTTCAAGTATCTCCGAAGATTCAACAATACTCGGTCTATGTGTATCAACAATTATCAAAAGCGAATTTGGGTTTATAAAAGACAAAGCCTCTTCAGAACTGATAAAAACATCCGCGTATTCTTTTTCCTGCGTAAGTCTATTATACAATATATCTATGCTGGAAGTAAGTTTATTCAAAATAATTTTTGTTTTCTTGCCGAAAGAACGCGCAATTACGTTGACTCCAATCGCTGAGCCTAAGCAGTCTAAGTCGGGAAGCCGATGCCCCATTATTATTATATCGGAGGCTTCGTTTATTAAATCACTAAGGGCATTTGATTTTACGCGTGCCCGAACGCGGTTTGTTGAATCAATTTCTTTTGAATTTCCGCCGTAAAAATAAAATTTTTCGGAATCTTTTATAAGCACTTGGTCGCCGCCGCGTCCCAGAGCTAAATCCAAGGATTGCCTTGCATAATCCATAGCCCGTGGAAGCGAATGATTTTCAAAACCGATACCGATACTCAAAGTAACTGGGAATTTATTCGAAATTTCAAGGCTACGGATTTTATTTAGTACATCAAATTTAGTCTCTTTTAAAAAATCCAATTTGTCTCTTGTAAAAATAAGCAGATATTTATCTTTTTCGAATTTTTGCAAAATCCCGCCGATTTCCAAGGAGAGGTCGTTTATAATCTGGTCTACTTTTGCCATAAGAAGCGGAAACATTTCTTTTTCCGTAGATTCTACCACGCCGTCATAATTATCTATCAAAATCAGAGACACAATAATCGGCTCAACGTCGTTAATAATTTCGTTTGTACCATAAAGTGACTCAACAAAAAATACAAGCTCGCAATCTTTTCCCTGATAAAAAACTTTCTGCGAATATAAAATATAGGTGCTGTTTAGAATCGAAATTTTCTGGCGTTTTACGCCGCTTTCATATTCTTTGACCAAATCGTAAATATTGATGTTGCTTTTTGCATCTGATAAAAATTTCTTACGAAAGCTTTCGCTTGTAAAAATAACTCTGCCTTTATTCAAAACTAAATAAGTGAAAGGCAAATTTTCTTTTATTTCAAAAATATCGTTTTTGCTGTTTTCATCTATAGTAAAAAAATGTCTGTAATAAATAATTTCCGAGACAAGCCAAAAAAGCAGAAGAGTCAAAAAAGCCAATTCTACAGGAAGCTTAAAATATGAGGAAATTAATGTACAAACAAGCCAAAGGAATATAAAAATCAAATTTTTAATAAAATAGTTTTGGTTCAATATATAACCCCCAAAATAACTTTGTTGATTTAGCGAAAATATTTTTATTCGACCAAATCAATCCCGTACAGATAAATATTTCAGGAATTCGAGATATTCATCTTTCAAAAATTCACTTTCCTTAAACATATTTATTTTTAATTGGTTAATAATTTTTTGGTCTAAATGCGAATAATCGATTCCCATTTTTTCGGCTAAAATATAGCAATTAATAATAATATCGGAAAAAAGCGAAAACCGGTTTTTATTTTCTTGATTTATATTAAGCATAGATTTATTGAGTTCCGAGAATTTCTGTAATATATCCGCCCTCAAAAAATCTATTTCTTTAATTTCTTTTGTTATATTAATATCCTGCATTTATTATCACATCCGCAACATTGGCTTTATACTATTTTCAATATAAAGGATAGAAAAAAATATTTCATTTCGCGCTAGAAACATTGCGCGAAACGCTCCGCTGTGAAAAATTTTTTTCTACTTATCAAAATGAAAATAGTATTATCTTTAGACTTTGAGAAGAAATT
>JAVBOA010000010.1:0-78200 GCA_031551135.1 Eubacteriales bacterium
TTTACGCTCTATTGAATTATTACTTTCGCCCAAACTTGCCAACAGTATAATTTCAGCACGCTTTTTTAAATGCATTTCACTATGCGTTCCAACTTTCATTTGCATTAAGATTTTTTCTTGTTTTTCGCTAAGCTTTATTTCTACTGCTTGTTTTCTTGGCATATTTTTCGCTCCCTTTTTCATCTCTTTACAGCTTAACTCTTTTGAGACGTTTTGGAAACCTTTTTTTGTCTTAGATCGAATTATTTACGTTAGGATGCACTAGTAAAAGCGACTCACGATAACATGAGGCGAGCAGCTCCGCCTCGCCATTTTTGCCGCCGGAATAATACGGCCTCACTGTATGAATAATAATTTTTGCGGGAAGTTTATACTCTTTTGTGATCTTCGCCTGTCCGGTTTTACATCCGCCTAAAAGCCGGCACTCGTATAAAAGCTCCTTGCCTGCCGCGCGATGAATTGCTCCGTCAACGCCTCCGCCTCCGAGAAGCGAGGAATTTGCTGCGTTGACTATTGCGTCAACAGTCAGCTTCGTTATATCAGCCTTTGCAATAAAAATCTTATCTATCAGTTTCCTATCCATATTAAAATCCCTTTTATGGTCATATTTGCTCGAACTTATAAAACTGCATAAACAACTCAGCATTAATATGTTCAAATTATACCAAATGAAGTTATATAAGCCCAGATTTTGCTAACACCTCGGCTCGTATGAAAAAAGCAGCCGACTTTGAGCCGACTGCCAATTGGAAAAGAAGCATTCGTAGATTCTACATGTTTTTATTATTCGTTAGGAATACCCGTGGTATGCTGTTTGATAATGGCGAGTGAAGCAAGATGCTTTATGGATTTTCTTGTGATATTATTGTACCTTTCTCCGGTAACAAATCGTAGGAAATCCTCATGTGATACCCAAAATACTTCGCGCACTTTGACAGCAGAAAGAGAATTATTTATAATCCATTTCCGGATACTCTCTTTACCGTATCCAGTGATTTTGCTTATATCTGATATTGAAAGCGCATCGCTATATTTTGACAAAACCCCTTCATAAAAGGTATGTATTTGCTTCGCTATCTGAGCAGGTAGCTTCGAACATTGCTCTTTTTCGTGTTTATATCGTAAAGCTTCAGTGATTGGGATTTTGTAAAAATGTAACCGTCCCTCAATGCACTTTTCACATAATATACTTCCCGTTTTCAAGATTTTAGTCGCTGACGACCTGCAAACCCCGCAAATTTCACAGAATTGCTTTTCTGTTAAGTATTCAGGGTATAGACCTTTGTCAAAATTCATATCATCATCCCTCGTATCCATATTGTCAATGGTAGGTAATATTGGGGATGATGGGTATTGTTCTCTTGCAGTTCTCTTTTTTGTGCTGAAATTTGCTCTTTGTATCAGTTTTTCAAGAGTGCCCATAAATGCAGGGAAAAACTAAAAAAGAAGCTGCAAACCCCCGTTTTTACAAGGTTTTCGGCTTCTCATAACTACCGTTATAAGGTGCTATTTTCCTTTTTGTTCTCTTAGCTTCTCGATAGTCCAAATCACTCGAAATCAAGTGTACCTTCACAGGTACCGTGGGTTCGAATCCCACCGCTTCCGTCATCTGATGCACCTATTGGAATCCTAACCCCACGGTTTGGATGACGATAGGTGTTTTGTTATTTTCCCTTATTTTATGCGGTTTCTGTCATCCACTTTTACTATTAGAACTGGAGACAATTTGTTGAAAAAAATTTCACAACAAAGCATTCCCCAAAACGCTCCGCTGTGAAATATTTTTTTATATATCAAAATGTAAATGGTATTAGCTGTTTGTATCTTTCTTTGTTATCCAATTAATCCCATTCGAATATTAAAATATCTTGATTTTCAATCCGGTAAAAAATGTAATATATGCAATAAAAATAAAGACGCACAGACCCGCGAAAGAATACAAAAATATTATTGCTGTTTTAATTTTATTCTCATCTTTCAGGAAAAAATATAAAATTCTATAAATCAATACACCGAGAAAACCTCCGATTGTATTTAAAATAATATCGTCTATATCAAAAGCGCCGATTGCAAAAATATACTGTATAATTTCAACAGCTAAACTTATCGCGCATGCTAAAAATACCGAATATAAAATATTTTTATTTTTTTTGAATATTTGCAAATATATGCCTAACGGCACAAATATAATAATATTGCCGATAACATTCATTATAGCAATCCAAATATTAAAATTAGTGCCGAAATATCGGTTTATTGTCTCAAAAGGAATCAAATTATAATTTCTAATTCTTTCAGAATTAAAAAGCTCAAGCGGTGAAATATATTTAAAAAATAATATTTTCACAAGCAAAAAAATATACAAAATAAGAAATAAATAAAACAAAATTCGTTTTATATTAGAAAAATCTTTTGACATCGCTGTCCCCTTCGCATCATTAAAACCAAATCACACATTAAAGCGGAACAAAATAACATCGCCGTCTTTAACAATATATTCTTTGCCTTCAAGACGAACAAGACCTTTTTCTTTGCAAAGATTGTAATTTCCAAATAAAACGAGGTCATCATAATTTACTATTTCCGCGCGGATAAAGCCGCGTTCAAAATCGGAATGTATTTTTCCGGCGGCACCGGGCGCTTTTGTACCGGCTTTTATTGTCCAAGCTCGAATTTCTTTCGGGCCTGCGGTTAAAAAGCTGATTAGTCCCAAAAGTTTATAAGAGGCTTTTACAAGCCGATCCAAGCCGCTTTCGGAAACGCCAAGCTCCTCAAGAAACATGCGTTTTTCGTCATTATCAAGCTCTGCAATTTCCTCTTCTATTTTTGCGCAGACCACAAAAACTTCTGAGCCGTCGTTTTCCGCTAAATCCTTTACTTTGCGTACATATTCATTTTCCGCACCGTCGTTAATCAAATCCGTTTCCAAAACATTTGCGGCGTAAAGAACTTTTTTGAATGTTAAAAGGTTGTATTCCTCAACAATTTCCAATTCCTCGGCCTCAAACGAAATATTTCGGGCAATTATCCCGTCTTCGAGATTTTTTATAAGCTTTTGCAATAATTCAAATTCTTTCTGCAAAGTCTTATCGTTTTTCACCGTGCGGTTTATTTTAGAAAATCTGCGTTCCAAAACCTCCAAATCAGAGAATATCAGTTCAAGATTAATTGTTTCGATATCTCTAATCGGGTCGACTGTATTATCAACATGAGTTATATTTTCGTCGTCAAAACAACGGACAACATGAACAATCGCATCCACTTCACGAACATGCGATAAAAACTGATTTCCCAAGCCCTCGCCTTTGCTGGCTCCGCGAACAAGTCCGGCTATATCAACAAATTCAATAATAGCGTTTGTGATTTTTTCGGATTTATATATTTCGTCAAGCTTGTATAATCTATTATCCGGAACATTGACAATACCCACATTCGGATTTATTGTACAGAAAGGATAGTTTGCGGATTCAGCTCCGGCTTGTGTAAGCGAATTAAAAAGCGTGGATTTACCGACATTTGGCAAACCGACAATTCCCAGTTTCATAAAGTTTTCTTCCTTCCAAAAATTTATATATGTCAAAAAAATATCAATATAATATACCATTGGCACAAAATTTATGCCCTTCTGAATTTTGATTATACTTTAAAAAGATTCAAATTACAATCATTCCGGAAGCATAAAAAAACTATCTGACAGTATTTCCATTTTTAAGAACGGAAATAGTATCGAATAGTTTGATTTTCTCGCTAATGATACCATTCGGAAGGCACCGAATTAGAAATATTTTCTCCAAGATTTTCTCTCACAATCTCACGCTTTGCCTGTATCGCCACAACTTTATATTGGATTTCAAATATACTGTCCAATTCAAAATTCCGCAATTCGGATTTTGAGCCGTGTTCTTCGTGATTCCCGCCAAACTCGCTGATTAACTCGAGATATATTTCGCTCAAAGGAATAATAGAATTCGGCTTGAGCATGGCATAATATGAATCGTTTATTTTTACCCATTTATTATTATTGTCCAAGCTCATATTAATCCGCATTACTTCATCAAGCCTTTTATCGCCAAAATACCAGATACCGTTTTCAAAATAATAATCATTTGTAAATTGTTTCGGCGGGTCTTTCGGCAAAATACCTTTTGCAGAATCCTCGAAAGAAATCTGCAAAATACAACTTTTCGAGCCTTTATTAGAAATCTTGGCAAGGCCGGTGTCGTTTAATAGAATTTTTTCTCCGGGCATTTTATTGCTGGCTGTAATGAGTTCAGATACCGCAGTATCTGTTATAGATGTCGACACATCTATCGGTTTTACATTCATCCGAAAATACAATGAATAAGCAACAGATACGGCTATTAATATCATTAACAAAGCAGCAATAAGTGCATACAAACGCTTATTACCTTTCATTAATGCTCCCCCCAAAAATATAGTTATTTTTTATAAATCAAAACAAATTTCGTTTATATGAATCGATAGATAGAGCAGAGAGTTCTGCAATTTAATGTTAATATAAATAAATAACATAATGATTACTTTATCGATTCTATAAAAAATAACGGTATTATTTTTGAGAATGGGGTTCCGTTTGTAATATATTATAAATTCAAAATATCTCTGATTACCTGAGAGGCGATAATTATTCCGGCCACGGACGGCACAAAAGGACTGCTTCCGATAATTTTACGTTTTTTATTCAGAGTCGTTTCGTCGGAATCGCCGCAATCAATCGGGATTTCTGTAGAATAAACAACTTTAAGTTTTTTGATATTCCGCGCCTTCAACTCTTTGCGCATAACTTTTGCAAGCGGACAAACGCTGGTTTTATAAATATCGCTGACCATGAGTTTGCAAGGGTCTAGCTTATTTCCCGTACCCATAGAGCTGATTAACGGAATATTGAGATTTTGACTGATTTCCGCAAGCATAATTTTTGAAGAAATTGTGTCGATCGCATCTACCATATAATCAAATTTTTCGTAATTTAATAAATCCTCTGTATCTTTCGTATAAAAAAAATCATATTTATTTATTTTCGCATTCGGGTTTATTTCGATTATACGCTGTTCGGAAACATCGGTTTTTCTTTGTCCGATTGTTTTGTGAGTTGCTATCAATTGGCGGTTAAGATTTGTAATACTGACAAAATCGTTATCAATCAAAGAAAATTCGCCTATTCCGGCACGGCAGAGCGCTTCAGTTACAAAAGAGCCGACACCGCCCAGCCCGAAAATCGCTATATGCTTTGATTGTAATTTTTTTATATTTGATTCACCGATTATCAATTCTGTTCTGGAAAATTCGTTTAACATTATGACCACTTTCTAATTTATACTATTTACATTTTTATATCTTTTAGAATGGAAATAGTACTGGCATTATAGTAATTTTTATTGTTCGGATTTTTCTATATACTCAAAATCTATCGGCGAAAGCGGCTTTTCTTTCGGCAATAAAAAAAGAGTTTGTCTGTTTTCGACCGATACTGTTGGCACTACGCTCGGCGAAGCCGGATTTTCTTTTTGAATACTTTCAGTTGCCGCTACTGCTTTTTCTTCGCTGAAAAACATTTCGGTAGCGTAATTATATGTGAATATCGAGCCGATTGTAAATAGGCAAATAACAATAGCATAGCTCATTCCGTTGCCTTTTTTCTGCTTCATGGCTTTGGTTCGCTTCTTTTTCCATTTGGATTCTTTTTTCATTTTGCACCCCTTTCGCTTATAATTAATACAACTATACAATATTAGGAAAGAATTGTCAAAAAAATCTAGGGAATAAAAAATCCCCTTATCGAATAATTCGACAGGGGAGAGGATTATATTCTATTTACCGCCGTATCTTGTATACGCTTCTTGAGCATTTTCCGGCGTAATCAATTCTGTACCAAGTGTAATCATTTTTTCCAATTGTTGCTTTTCAACCAAAAGTTTGTACGCGCTTTCCATCGCTTCTTTACCGCCTGTTGGATAAACAAGAGTCAAATCCATTCTCCCGTCGATAACAGATTTAATTCCGCCGTCCGGAGTCGGAAGTCCATCGAATCCAACAAATTTAATATTGCCTTCACGTCCCATATTTTTTGCAGCGATATACGCGCCCTCTGTCATTGGGTCGTTCAATGTAATAATAAGGTCAACTTCCGCATTTGTTTGAAGCATTTCTTCAGCAACAGTTATTGCTTTTTCTCTCAGCCAGTCAGCATTATTAACGCCGACGATTTCTACTTTTGGATTGCCTTTGATTCCTTCACGGAAACCGTTGTCACGGTCAATACCGCCGGATGTTCCTTCCAAGCCTTTGATTTCCAAAACTTTTCCGCCGTCCGGAAGAAGTTTTTCAGCAACATATTTACCGGCTTCGCGTCCCATCAAAACATTGTCCGCGCCGATAAATTGTGTATAAGCTTCGCCTTCGATTTTTCTGTCGAGAAGAATAACCGGAATGCCTGCTTCATGAGCTTTTGTAATTACATTAGTAAGCGGTTTTGCTTCGTTCGGAGATGTAATCAAAAGGTCTACGCCCATTTGTATAAAGTTTTCTATGTCCGCAATTTGTTTGGAATTATCTTGTGCAGCATCAGCATAAATTACTTCGAACATTGGATAATCTTTCGCTGCCATAGCAATTTGGTCGTTCATTGCAACACGCCAAGGTTCACCAAGATTACACTGAGACATACCGATAATAAACTTATCTTTTGTTTCGGTTTTTCCTTCGTCAGCAGACGCTTGAGTTGTAGTTTCGGCAGCTGTGCTTGCGTTTGTTGTAGCATCACCGGTTCCGCCGCATGCTGTAAATAAAGAAGCGGAAAATGTTACGGCCAAGATTAATGCTAAAAATTTTTTCAAGATTATTTCCTCCTTTAATTTTTAAATTATTATGTTTTGAAAAACTTTTCAAAAACTACATATGTAAAGCCGACTTTCTAAACAGCCGGATTCATATGATTAATCAGTTGTTTTTTCTGCTTGCATAAATACCGCCAAAATCAGAATTAAACCTTTTACGATAAGCTGGATATTCGAGTTTATTCCGTTAAGTCCCATAATATTGTCGATAAGCCCGAGAATAATCGCGCCGACTACCGTTCCGGCAATCGTTCCTTTACCGCCGGAAAGCGAAGTTCCGCCGATACAAACTGCGGCAATTGCGTTTAATTCGTAGCCTTGACCGTCGTTAGGTCCGCCTTGACCGACTTGCGCCGCATGAATCATTCCGGCGAGAGCCGCCAAAATACCGCTCAGCACAAAAACCCAGATTGTAACTCTATCAACTTTTATTCCCGAAAGAAATGCCGCTTTTTTATTTCCGCCTGTAGAATAAATTTGCCTACCGAATTTTGTATTATTAAGGACAATTGAAAATATTGCAGCCACAACAACGAATATTATTGCCGGAACAGGAATCAATCCGCCGATTCGGCTTTGCAAAACTTCGTATGCTTTTGGTGCCAGACCTCCACCGTCACCGTAGCTTAAAGGGATTCCCGCACCGTTCGCCCAAATTCTTGCAAGTCCGCGGGCTATACCCATCGAGGCAAGTGTAACCAAAAAAGGCTGCATTTTCATTTTTGTGATTACAATTCCGTTAAAAAGTCCGTAAGCCGCACCGATTAACGAGCCAACGATAATTGTCGGAATAAAACCGAAATTATGCTGCATCATGAGAGCCGCGCATCCCGTGCCGACCAAACCCAAAACAGAACCGACCGAAAGGTCTACGCCGCCGAGCAAAATTACCATGCACATTCCAACAGCGATTATACCGTTTTCTGAAACAGCGCGCAAAACATTCATTAAATTTCTCATATCGAGAAATAAATTTTTTCCTCCTTTGATACAAACCACGGAGGCTATCGCAAATATTATAACAAGTCCGAAAATACTTTGAAATTTTTTTATATATTCAAAAGAAGTTTTCTTTGTATCAGACATTTTGAGTCACCTCCACTTTTGTAGCCGCCATCAAAAGTTTTTCCTGTGTCACTTCACTGCGGCTGAATTCGCCTGTCAAATTCCCTTCACAAAAAGCTACAATCCTATCGGAAAGCCCGATTAATTCCGGCATTTCGGAAGAAACAACAAGTATTGCAATTCCTTGTTTCGCAAGGTCGTTTATAAGTTTATAAATTTCGGATTTCGCACCGACATCGATTCCTCTCGTCGGTTCATCCAAAATCAGAAGTTTAGGACCCATCAAAAGCCATCTGCCCAAAACAACTTTCTGCTGATTTCCGCCGGATAAATTTCCTGCCAAAGTTTTGACGCTTGGAGCTTTTATGCGTAAATCATTTTTTTCTTTTTCCCAGCTGTTTTGCTCACGGATTTTATCCATGAATCCGAATTTCGAAAAATAATCCAAAAGCGGAAGCGAAATATTTTCGCCGATAGAACGCAGCAGAACAAGCCCTTGGTCTTTTCTGTCTTCGGTAGCGAATGCGATTTTATTTCTGATAGACTCCCGAGGATTTTTTAGATCAACCTCTTTCCCCTCTATAAAAATTTTGCCGCTTGTGTATTTTCCATGAACCCCGAAAATACATTCGCAAAACTCGCTTCTGCCTGCGCCCATCAATCCGGCAATCCCCAAAACTTCGCCCGCTCGTATATTCAATGATATATTGTTTAATTTTCGTCTGAAACTAGATGCAGGCGGATTAAAACAAAGATTTTCTACCCTCAGTACTTCATCGCCCGGCTTTGTCTCTTCCTTTTGGAAAAGATTTTTTATATCTCTGCCGACCATCATCCGCACAATTTCCTCTTCCGACGAATTTTCGGTTTTTACGGTTCCGATATATTGACCGTCCCGCATTACCATCAACCTGTCGGATATTACAAAAACTTCTTCCATTCGGTGGGTTATGTAAATAATCCCGACACCGTTTGATTTTAATTTATTTATAATTTTAAATAAATGCTCTGTTTCGGCTTTGCTGATAGCCGAAGTCGGTTCATCCATAATAAGCAATCTGGAATTTAAAGAAAGTGCTTTTGCGATTTCGACCATCTGCTGTTCGCCCACGCGCAAATCTTTTATAAGAGTATTCGGGTCTATCGAAATTTCCAATTGGCTCAAATATTTTTCGGCCTCTTTTCGCATAAATGCTTTATCCACAAATCCGAATTTTGCTGTTTCCCGACCCATAAACATATTTTCATAAACCGGAACATAAGGCACTAATTGCAATTCCTGATGAATTTTCGCAATCCCCAGTCTTTGCGCATTTAGCGGAGTTTTCAAATAAACTTCTTTTCCGTCGAGCAGAACATTTCCCTCAAAATTAGAAATACCGCCCGATAGGATATTCATCAAAGTCGATTTTCCGGCACCATTTTCACCCATCAGCGCAAGAACTTCGCCCGAATTTAAATCAAGGGAAACGTTTTTTAGAGCGGCTACCGAACCGAAGCTTTTTGAGATATTATTCATTTTTAATAATTGTGCCAAAATTTTTCCCCCTCTGTATCAATTTCTGTTTATTTTTATATAATTTGAATTATATCAATTTGATTTTTAAAAGTATTTATAAAAAACAGCACTCTGTTTACAAATTTTTGTATATATACTTACAAATGATTAGATTTACTGTATAGCAATTTAACAAAATATTAACTATTACTAATACTATTTTTTTCTATTCTTTAAAAGGGAAATAGTATATGCAACATTTTCGTTACATAAATTCGACAAAATCAAAACACAAATGCAAATCAAATGAAAACGCATCGAAACCGCATTGACATAAATTGGGTTTATAATTAATTTATCGATTTTATAATCTGAATAGTCGAAAAAAAGCATTCTACACAAAGGGGAGATTATGCACTGTGAAGAAAAATTTTAATAAAGTTCTGGTTACATCACTGGTTCTTGGATTGTTTGCAACCTCGACAGTTTATGGCGCGGCTATATCCAAAACCCTAAAGGCATTCTACCGCGATATAAAGATTTATGTAAATGATGTTCAAATTGATCCGAAAGACCAAAACGGCAACAGCGTTGAACCATTTATAGTGAACGATTCAACATATTTACCTTTGCGTGCGATTTCGGAAGTAACAGGCAACGCAGTTATATGGGAAGATAAAACATCTTCCATTAAAATCAACAGTAAAGTCAAATATCCAATAGATTATTTATACGGAGATTTCGGACTATACAGCATGTATATAGACGGCTCAAGAATGACTATACAGGAAAAAATTGCGACAAAACCCGTTTTTTCGGTATTTAGGAATAAAACAGACTCTCGAGATAATTATTTTTTTGTTACTATGACTGACGAACAATATAATTTGCAAAAAAATAATGACCGCTTTGACCATATGCGCGACGGAAAGCTTTTGATACAATACAATTCGCAGGACGGAAATAGAATTATTCTCGATACAAGAAATATTTCGGAAGTAAACGGATATAAATTAGAAGGCATTGATGAAGTCACTAATGTAAGCGGTGATGAAGTATTTTTTTCATCTTACGCAAAATCAGAATCCGGGACGGATTATTTCTACTATGAATATAAAATCAATCTTAAAACATACAAAATTACAGTTCTGAACTATACTCCTTCAAAAGATGACGAAAGTAAATATACTGCTTCCACTAAGCAAGATTTTATTAATAAGCAAATATCCAATCAGCAATTAGCGGTTAATAATTATAAAGCTCCCGAATCTTCGATTCTAAAGCCGGAAGACGGCGGTTTATATATTGAATATTTGACGGGTGATAAAGCCGGTAAAAAAGAATTAATTTACGATAGGCCGGTTTCCCAGGCTCTAAAATCTTCCGATGATTTGTATTGCGTTCTCACGGTAAATGATGAAATCCTAAAAAAATATAAGAACGGCGGATTTGGGGAAAGTGGTATGTATTTTGAGGATTATACGGTTTTGCAAATAATAGATAAAAACGGTACTGTTAAAAAAGATTTTATCGATATCCCAAACAGAAGGATTACGTTAATTTCTTTCGACGGCAAAACCATCGAATACAGTACTACAATTAAGGAATCAGCTTCCAGATCGGGTTTCTTTAATTATTCAATAAACACAGATACAGGAAAAATTACAGTACTTTCTTTCAGCTCTGAAATAATGAGTTTAGGACATTTTTACGGAGATATTACCGAGTACAACAAATATAACGCCGAACGTGTAGCCGAAGAACAAGAACGCATCGACAAAGGATTGAATTAGCCCCGAAATTTTCGGTTTTCTTTCTCATTTGGCGGTGAAACGCTGCCGCCGGAGCATTACTGCGGTTTGGTTTTTCTGATTAATATAATAAAATCAATAAGAATCAAATCGCATTTTAATCAATATATTAATGCTATATATTTCAAAGGCGGTTGACATGCACCGCCGCAACAGACCAATTATTTTTATTTCTTTAAAAGGTGGGAATTAGTATGAAAAAAAATCTGAAAAAAATTTTGACTACAACTCTCGTAGTTGGATTATTTGCGACTTCGACAGTTTACGCGGCTACTATCAGCAAAACTTTGCAGGCATATTACCGTGACATAAAAATTTACGTTGACAGCAAACTGTTTAAACCTGTCGATGTTAATGGAAACAGCGTCGAGCCGTTTATTGTAAACAATTCCACTTATCTTCCATTAAGAGCGGTTTCGGAGGCCGTTGGCTGCGAAATCGGCTGGGACGACAAAACCAACACAATTACAGTTAAAACCGGCGCAATCACAGCAAACAGCTTTACTTTCGGCAATTTTGGATTATATGATGTTTCAATTGTCGGCGGCAAAGTTAATTTGACAAAACATTATATAAACAAACCTGTTATTTCCGCTTATAAATTAAGCGACGAAAATTATGTTATTGCAACAATTACAGACGAACAATTTAAATCGGGAAATTTATCAAATATCAATAATTTCACAGACGGAAAACTTTTGCAAACAATAGATTACAGCGGAAAAACCAAAACTATCATTGACACAAGAACCCTCAATAAATCAAATGGCTATTCTCTGGACGGAATTTATGAAATTACAGGCGCAAAAGGCGACGAGATATTTTTTAAATCCGCCGTAAAATCCGAAAAGGGAACAACAAATTCATATTACGAATACTCGGTTAATACAAAAACAAATAAAATTACTGTTTTGAATTATGTTCCGGGCTCGAATGACGAGGGCAAATATGCTCCTTCAAAATTAAAAGAATATGTTGCCCAACAAGTTGCCAATCAGCAAGCGGCTATCGACGGAACTAAACCTGCTGAAACATTTGACCTTATTTTCGGCAGCGAAGGTTTGACTATAGATTATAAAACCGGAGATAATGCCGGCAAAAAAACTAAAATATATTCGAAACCGGTTTTGTCGGCAATAAAAATTTCCAATGACCAGTTCGCAATCCTTACTGTTACAGATGCCGAAGCCAAAAAAGTTCAAAACGGCTCTACCGGATTCGGAACATTGGCTTATCAAGAAGGCAAGATTATACAAATAATCGATAAAAACGGAAATATAAAAGAAGAAGTTTTGAATATCACAAAAGCCGACTCCACGCTTAAATATATTAACGAAATAAAATCCTGTGATGACAAGACTGTTGTTTTCACAAGATCAGTTTCCGTAGGCCAAACAAAATACGACACTTACACTTATTCTTATAACAGGTCTACTAAAAAAATAACTGTTACCGATTATACTTCGGATGTTTATACGCTTGGATATTTCAGCGGAAACACTACCGAATTTAATAAATATATTCAAAACGCAATTGCCTCCGAGCAAGGCGTTATTGATAATAAAAAACCTGCTGAAACATATGACCTCGTAGCAAGCGCTAACGGTTTGGTTATTGAATATAAAACGGGCGATAATGCAGGAACAA
The DNA here is from genome assembly GCA_031551135.1 of Eubacteriales bacterium. GTDB lineage: Bacteria > Bacillota > Clostridia > Lachnospirales > JAITVM01 > JAITVM01. The sequence continues at coordinate 12,879 of JAVBOA010000010.1, forward strand.
AAACAACTATATTCACAAATCCTGTTCTTTCCGCAGTAAAAGTCAACGATGATTTATTTGCTATCTTTACTGTAAGCAATGACGAAGCGGCTAAAATCAAAGCCACTCCAAGTTTATATAATAGCCCTACAACTTGTATTTTGAAAACTATCGATAAAACCGGCGCTGTTAAAAGCGAACATATGGATATTATGAAGCTTATTGGCACAGCCACTAATCTTTCGACACCGGAAATCGGAACATTTGACGGAAAAAACCTTAGCTTTATAATTCCGGGCAGAGATGATAATGATTCGAATAAAGATTTTGAATTCACTTATAATCTCGAAGTAAATACAAAAAGACTTATTGTTCGTGATTTTTACTCAGAATTTTTTACTTTAGAATATTTTAAAGGCATCGCTGCAGATTTTAATGAATACAAAGAAATGAGAATATCTGACGAACAAACAAGAGTTGGCGATTATTATAAATAATCCGTTCGTCTTGTAGATTATTTTTGCCGCCTTATGCTATAAGTATTACGCAAAATATCTGCATTTTGGTTTGAGGATTTAAGTATAACGGGAGTTCGCTGAGCGTTTTTGCTCATAGAACTCCCGTTCTTTAATTATACTATTTTCAATATTAAGGGTAGAAAAAAATATTTCATTTCGCGCCAGAAGCATTGCGCGAAACGCTCCGCTGTGAAAAATTTTTTTCTACTTATCAAAATGAAAATAGTATTAAATAATATATTTTATTTCGATTGGCTTGCTTAATTCAATTTCTTTTATCAATAAATCATTTTCGGCGTATAAAATTACTTTCGAATCCGTGATATTTTCGGGATAAACTCTGGCTGTAAATGTAAATATTCCGCCAAACATAAATATTTCTATGGAAGAAGAATCTACACAGATTTCAAACTCAAATGCAGAATCCGGCTTTTCGGGCAGAGCTTTAATTATTTTATCTATATCTCCCAAAATATTTCGCTCAAGGATTATTGTATTACCATCAGAATTATAATAAAAATCCGCAAAATTTTGAATTTTAACACATAAACTTCCGCTTGCAATTCCTTTTAAAACAAAACAAGGCTCACCGCTATAAATTTCCCGTATTTCGCCCTGTTTCAACGAAAATCCTTTATCAAAAAATAAAATCTCTCTGTTTTCCAAAATCGGTTTTTGAATTAAATATCCGTCTTTTTCCGAAAGCATTCTCGGGACAGACATTGCGCCTGCCCAATTATATTTTTCGGTCGGGTGAACGCTTTCCCAATTATCCATCCATCCGAATAAAATTCGCCGGCTGTTATCAGAATAAGATTGCGGAGCGTAAAAATCCGGCCCTAAATCTAAAAGCTTAAATTCCGAACCCTCAAAACGCCCTGTATTATAATCAAGTTTTCCGACACTGTAAATTACATCGTGAGATTTTCCCGCCAAAGAAATAATGAGTATGTCCACATTTCCCAAATGAAAAATATCCGGACATTCCCATACTTCGCCTTCAGCCGGCGCGCCTTCCAGCATAACGGATAAAAATTCCCAATTATATAAATCAAGCGATTTATAAAGCAAAATCTGTCCGCTTCCGTTTTTACAATTGCCTATAACCGTGTAAAAAACTCCGTCTTTTTCCCAAATTTTCGGATCACGAAATTCCTGTTCAAATTCACTACCCGGCGTAATGACCGGATTTTTTTCGTATTTAATAAAATTCCTTCCGTCCGTGCTTTTCGCAATGCATTGCACTTCTTTCGGGTCGCCAAAGTCCAAATGACCGGTATACATTAAATATAAATCGCCGCCGAACGAAATTGCGCTACCCGAATAACAGCCGTTCAAATCATACGGCATATTCGGCGCAATGGCGGTCGGCTCTATTTTCCATTCTGCCAAATCTGCAGATGAAAAATGCACCCAATGCTTGTATCCGTTTTTTGGCTCAAAAGGATACGCCTGATAAAATAAATGATGCCTGCCATTGTGAAAAACTGCTCCGTTCGGGTCGTTCATCCAGCCGGTCGGCGGTATAAGATGATATTTTAATTTATGCGGGCCTTTGATCATATTCATTCGGCTTTCGATGAATTTATTGGAGGCTTCCAGCATTTTTTCCGTTTCGCAGTCTTCGAGAGAATAAAAAGCAAATTTTCGGAATAATAATTTGCCGTCGTTTTTTAATAGGATATTATTGTTTGGATTTAAGCCTGTATGCATAACGAATTTACTTTCATTAATTAAAATTTCGCAGGAAGAAATATCGTTATAAATCTCAAATTTTAATAAATGCTCGTCATACAGCTCAAAAGGGAATTTAATTTTTTCTTTTTCGAAACCCGGAATAAAAAATATAATCTTCTTTTTTAAATCAAATTTAATCTCGCATTTATTTTCAAAATTTTCGTCAGCGTTGAAAAATAATGAAAATTTTTTGGCATCGGATTTTGATAAATCAATCACAAATCTAATTTCAAATTTTACCGACTTTTTTAGCTTCTCATTTTTTTTAATTATGAAATTCTCTTTTTCAAAACCCTTTTTCCGAATTTGCATAAATTTATTATAGATATCAACCATAGTTCACATCCCAATTTATAATTTTTTATGGTAAAATGACACATATTAATCTATACTCAATAAATAATAGTACACTATATTTAATTTTTTGTCTTACAAATTTTTAGGATTTATTATAAAATTAATTTACTTGAATTTATAAAAAACGGAATGGAGGAGATTTTATTATGATAAAGATATCGAACGCCAATAAACCGCTAAGAAACAGGCTGACTGCGAGTTTTTCAACGATAATTATGATTTGCGTTATATCCATAAGCATAATTTGTACGATTTATTTTACCTCCACCGTAAAAGAACAAAATTTCACACACACGGCGCAAATGCTTGAGCAAGTTCAATATAATGTGGACGCGTATGTAAAAGGTACAGAGGAGATTATTTCGATATTAAGCCGTTCGCCGGAAGTCGTGGAATACATGAGGCTTCCGCTTTATCAAGAGGATACAAGGGTTGAATACGAGACTTCTCTCCGAAAATTACTTCTTAATTATAAAAAAGAATTAAAAAGCATTGCCGGTATTATTATATCCAGCAACAGCAAATATGTTTCAAACGAATTTTACCGGCTTGTAAAAGATTCTTTCAATAATGAGCATTGGTATAAATCGGCTGTCGAAAACCCCGACCGCCTTATTATTGTGCCCAAACCCATCAAAAGAAATTTGCGTAACTGGATGAATTATTCCGGAAACGAAGTAGTTATGCTATCCAAAGCGGTTATCGACCCGCTGACCGGAAAGCCTTTGGGTGTTATAGCCGCCGATTTGAAATTAGACGAAATTGCTTCATTTCTGTCTGAGCTTAAACTCGGCCAGAAAGGCACAATTTTTATTATGGATGAAAACGGAGAAGTAGTTTATACGCCGATTAACCCGCTGGTTTATAGAGTTCGCTCGAACTGGTTCGGCAATAATGATATTTCCGAAAAACAATTTTCCGCAAATATAAACGGCGACCCGTTTGCTTTTTTATATTCCGTCTCAAAATACACAGGCTGGAAAACAATCGGAATGTTTTCGCAGGAAGCTCCGCCGGGAATCGTATCGGCTTTGCAGGGCACAATTGCTATCGTTGCAATAATAATTCTGATTTTCGGGATATTGACCGGGCTTGTTTTGACGCGGTCTGTGACTGAGCCGATTTTGCATTTGCAAAAATTGATGAAACAAGCGGAAGACGGAGATTTAAAAGTCTATTATGAAAATAAAAACTCGTATGATATCGATAAATTGGGCGCAAGCTTTAATACAATGATAAGCAAAATCAGAGAGCTTTTGGAGGTTGTACTGAAAGAACAAAAGTCAAAGAGGGAAGCCGAATTAAAGGCCTTGCAGGCGCAAATCAATCCGCATTTTTTGTATAATACGCTGGACACTATTCATTGGATGGCGAAAGAATACAACGCCCTCGATATCGTGGATTTGGTGAATGCCCTCACAAAGCTTTTTAGAATCGGACTTTCAAAAGGTAAAGAATACATAAACCTTTCGGAAGAAATTGCACATGTTGAATCATACCTTCATATACAAAAAGTTAGATATGAGGAAAAACTAAGCTATACATTAAAAGTTGACGAGTCACTTTATAAGCTCAAAATTCTAAAAATTATTATTCAGCCGCTTGTTGAAAACGCAATTTATCACGGTATTAAAGAAAAACAAGGCAACGGAAATATTTATATTTCGGTTTTTAAGGAAGGCAGAAGCATTATTATAGAAGTTGCCGACGATGGCGCAGGCATGGAAAGCTCAATGATAGACGAAATCAATAATTCGCTTAAATCAAACGAAAACCAAAAAGGTTACGGAATTTATAATGTCAACGAACGTTTGATGATGCATTTTGGCTCTGAGTTTTTTTTAATTTTGTACGCCAACGAATACGGCGGAATTACAAGCAAAATCAAACATCCTATTTTATAGCGAGGTGAGTTTATGTGGAAAGTTATGGTTGTTGATGATGAACCGAAAATCCGGCGAGGATTGTGCCGTTTTATTGAAAATTCGGAGCTACCGCTAATTTTATGCGGGCAGGCAAGCGACGGTATTTCGGCGGCAAAATTAGCACTCGAAACCGAACCTGATATTATTCTTTTGGATATTTGTATGCCAAAAATGGACGGTTTGGAATTTCTTTCTTTGCTCAGAAAAAACAGCATTAACGCAAAAACCATACTGATTACGGGTTTTGACGAATTTTCTTTTGCGCAGACCAGTATTTCGCTGAAAGCCTTCGCCTATCTTCTAAAACCCATTGATGACAATACACTTCACAACCATTTAGAGAAGGCTATCCATGAACTTGAAGCCGAGCAAGCCGAAACGAAACAGAAAAAACAGGCTTTGTACCAATTAGAAAAAAACAGCGTTTTGCTAAAACAAATTTTCGGGCGCGATTGGGCAAACGGCCGCCTAAGCCAATCGCAAATCGAAGAACAAATTAATTTTTGGGGATATGAATTGGAGAATGGATTTTATTTGACTGTTGTAAGCCCGAATCTAAAACCTCTCCATCAAATTACATCAAAGGAAAAAGAATTAATGCTTTTTGCCGTTGATAATATGGCGGCCGAGACTTTGGAGAAATTCAATATTTTCTTTAGCTTTCGTGATATAAATTCGTATTCTTTAATGCTTTCAGAAAAATATCCGACTGCAGAAATTTGTGAGCAGGTAAATATTAATACCAGGCAGCATTTAGAAATCGGATGTGTTGTAAAATCATGTCCGGTTAAAAGTCCGGAAACGCTTCATGAAATTTACGCTCAATTAAAAGAGGATATTGAAGCGGAGGAAAATGCAAACCCTTTAGTTGATGAAGTTATAAACTATATTGATAAAAATTACGGCAACCCTTCGCTGTCGCTGATTGATTTATCAAATGCCCTCTGCATCAGCCAATCGTATATTTGCAAAGTTTTAAAATCAAAATCAAAAACCTCTTTTGTTGAATATCTGACAGAAAAAAGAGTAAAAGAGGCTATGCGGCTTTTATCCGAGACGGATTTTAAAATTTCTTTGATTTCTCAAAAAGTCGGTTTTTTTAATCAGCATTATTTCAGTTCGGTTTTTAAAAAATATACAGGAGTGTCTCCGTCTGTATTTCGCGAAAAAAATTTAGGGAATGATTAAATTGAAGCTTTTATTTACAAAAATTACGCTGTTGATTTTGATGATTATGCTCTTTTGTTCATGCCAAAAAAAATCAGACGGATATAAATATGTAATCGGTGTGAGCCAATCCAATTTAGTTGAGCCGGCTCAAATTGCGCTATATGAAGAAATCCTTGCGGAAGGAAATAAATATTCCGACCTAAAATTAATTTTCAGCGATTCTTCCGGCGAATCCAAAAGACAGGAAAGCGAAATAAACCGGCTTATGGAATTGGGAATCGACTTGCTGATTGTATCGCCCGCCGATTCAAAATCCCTGACTCCTGCGATTAATGAAGTTTATAAAAAAATACCCGTGATTGTTATGGACAGAAATATCGAATCTGATAATTATACGCTTTTTATCGGCGCAAATAATAAAAAAATCGGAACAATGGCAGGAGATTTTATTGTAGATATTCTTGGAGAAAAAGGCGGAAATGTTTTGGAATTAATGGGAAATGTTTCGTCTGTTCCTACACAGGATATATCTATGGGCTTGGATGAAGTATTAAAAAATAATCCCAATATAAATTTGATGGGAAAAGTCGACGCGAATTGGCTCAGAGACCCCGCAGAGATGATTATGAAATCATTCCTCATGAGAAATCAAAAAGTCGATATCGTTTTCGCGCATAATGATGCTATGGCATACGGCGCGTATCTCGCCGCGCAGCAATACAGGGTTTACGGTATTAAATTTATCGGCGTCGGCGGGCTTGAGGAAGAAGGCGTAAAAATGGTTGAATCAGAAATTTTCGCAGGAACGTTTTTTCGGGAAATCGGCGGAAAATCAGCCGTAGATTATGCAATAAAAATTCTGGACGGCGAAAGCGAAATCCCGAAACAAATTATTTTGGAACCGGAAATAATAAAAGCAAATTAAAAAAACACCTTAAAATAAGGTGTTTGAAAATTTTTGCAAAACTGATGCTATGAATTGTTTTCAGTTGCGGTTGACTTATCTTTCATAGCTCTTGGATCTTTTTTTGCTTTTTTTTCGTTCCTGTTTTTAGCCAAACAATCACTCCTCAAAATATTGATGAAGCTATTATTTGCAGAAATCGAAAAATTATGCATAAAAAAATGGGAGCTATAGGGCTCGAACCTATGACCCTCTGCTTGTAAGGCAGATGCTCTCCCAGCTGAGCTAAGCTCCCAAAAAATCTTTTTACATTATTACATAAAATACAGTTCTTGTCAATATAGCGGCTTGATTTTAATCTCGTAAAAAATATTTTTTCTGAAAGATAAAAAAACAAACCGCTATGTATATAAACTTTAGTACTTAAAACTAATAGAAATATTTATGATTAATATTGGTCATAAGCTTCTTTAATCCATTCTTCAACATCCGCCAGACCGATACCCGGGCAAGACATAGTTCCATATTTCCACGCAACGTCGTTCATAATCTTAGGAGCCATAGCAAGAGAATCTTCTAAAGAAATTCCCATGCCTTTTAAAGTAGGAAGTCCGGAAGCCTTCATAAAATCTTTCAAAGCTTGAGCAGTTTTTTCGCCAAGTTCTTCGTCCGATTTAATGCTTGTTATATCAATGCCAATAGCTTCTGCGGCAATTTTAAGTCTGTCAGGCATATGTTTTGCATACAATTTAGCGAGCTGCGGAAGACAGAGAGCACAGCAAAGACCGTGAGGTTTGTGATAAACCGAGCCAACAGTATGTCCGACAGCATGAGTCAAGTGGCACATAACTGTATTGATGGCATAACCGCCGAGAGAAGAAGCAAAAGCAAGTCCTTCGCGGGCTTCAATATTATTTCCGTCTTCAAGAGCTACAGGAAGCCATTTATGGATATTTTTAATCGATTCAACAGCATACATTGTAGCATATTTTTCTTTAGCCATAGGGTCGTTTCGGCAGATACAGTCAAATGAGTGAGTATAAGCATCAAAGGCACATGCGGCAGTTCCGGCAGGAGGCATTCCACAGTAAAGTTTCGGGTCATTAAGGGCAAGAGAAACATAGCAAGCAGGACCAAAAAGTCCGAATTTTTGATTTACTTTTGTATCGGATATAACTGCACCTAAAGTTGCTTCGGAGCCGGTGCCTGCCGTTGTCGGAATAGCGATTATCGGCGTAGTCGGCATAGTAAATTTTTCTGTGCCCGGCATTCCCGGTATCATAATACCAAACCATTGATTGATTGGCGGTGGATTGTGCAAAAGGTATCTGACAGCCTTTGCGGTATCCATAGAGCTTCCGCCGCCGATTGCAATAATTCCGTTTACTTTTTCATTGTTGGCAAGAGCGCCTGCTTCGTCACAAACAAAATCCGGCGGATCGGCCTGTACTCCGTCGAATTCGCAATACTCGATTCCTGCCTCTTTGAGTTTGGCAAGAAGCGGATCAACAACTCCGGCAGCTTTGATTCCTTTGTCATAAACAACTATTGCTTTCGTCATTTTTAGTTCTTTTGCCTTTTCGCCTATAAGCTCTGATGCACCAACTCCAAAAATTTGAGGAGCGAAGTAACCTGTCTTTACCATATAATTACCTCCTAAAATATAAATAAAAAAAGCAAACAACGAGAATCTAAGTACGTGAACGTTTGCTTAAACCGAACCCAAAAAAAGCCATCTCCTTCTCGCAATGGAAAGCATTTCTGTTTCCGGAAATACTCATCGGCTGCTATCCATGACACTCGTTTTAGGATTAACATCTCGGTTTTAGCAATTATAACAATTATAATCGAGTAAATTTACAAAGTCAAGGCAGTTTCACTATAGTTATTTAATTAACAATCTTGTCAATTGATAAAATAGCCTAAATTCATGTTAAATATATTTGGAGTAAACAAATATCTGCGGCTTATTTTATATTTATATTTTTTTAACAATCTTTAAACCTAATATAAAATATTTTTTGTAATAACTAAAGAGAGCAAAAAAATGCTATATGAAAAATAGCTAAAAATCATACAAATACTTTGTTAAATATATAAAATATGATATTTGTATATTGACATATTTTAAACTATTAAATATAATAAAAATGTACAAATTTCCGAGCCGAAGTATCTAAAGTGTATACTATGATATAAGGCCGATGAGTATAGTTGGAAACAGCTATGCTTTCCATGGTTGAGAAGGAGATGGTTATATTTTATTTATGTATTAAATCAATCTGAAAGCCTTTTTTGACTTTCCGGTTGATTTTTTTTATTTTTTAATCATTTTGAAAAGGAGGAAGAATGAATGGCTTTAAAGAAAATGACTTTAGTTATTAACGGCACAGAGCGTATGTTTATGTGCGAGCCCGAAAAAGATTCCCTTGCTCAAGTAATTAGGCGGTTGGGGTTGACTGGAACAAAGATTGGATGCGGAACAGGCCAATGCGGTGCATGTTCCGTAATTTTGAACGGCGAGGTTTGTCGTTCATGCTCGAAAAAAATGAAAACAGTTGCTGAATATAGCGTAATCACTACCATCGAAGGACTTGGCACAGCGGAAAACCTTCATCCGCTTCAAAAAGCGTGGATAATTTACGGCGGTGTTCAATGCGGTTTTTGCAGCCCGGGCTTTATTGTTTCCGCAAAATGCCTTTTAGACCACAATCCGAATCCTACACGTCAAGAAGTCAGAGACTGGTTCCAAAAGAACCGCAACGCTTGCCGTTGTACAGGATATAAACCTTTAGTTGATGCCGTTATGGCGGCCGCCGAAGTAATGCGCGGTGACAAGCCTATGTCTTCGCTTGAATACAAAATGCCGGAAGACGGCAAAATATACAGTTCTCATTTTCCGCGTCCTGCCGCTCTCGGAAAAGTTCTCGGCGCTACAGATTATGGCGACGATATTTCGCAAAAAACTCCGGGCATGCTGGAATCGGCTGTCGTTCTTGCAAGAGTTCATCACGCTAACATAATTTCGATTGATATTTCGGAAGCTGAAAAAGCTCCGGGCGTAGTTAAAGTTGTTACTTCAAAAGACGTTAAAGGAATGAACCGCGTGCCTATTCCAATAGCTTCACCGCGTGCAAAAGGTTCCGGATTTGAACGTCCGATTTATAATGATAAAAAAGTTTTCCGTTATGGCGATATTTTAGCTTTGGTTATTGCTGACACCCGCGAAAACGCAAGGGCTGCCGCAAAACTTGTAAAACTGGAGCTTGAAGAACTTCCTGCAAATTTAACAGCAGTAGAGGCTTTGGCCGAAGACGCTGTCAGAGTACATGACGAATATCCTCCTGTAGTATGCGACATGCCTTGCTTCCACGGCGACGACCCAAGAGAAGAACTCAAAAAGAGCAAATTCGTTGTTGAAGGAAGTTTCCATTCCAGCAGAGAGCCGCATTTACCGATTGAACCGGACGTTGTTCAAGCATATATCGACGAAAACGGAATTTTGACTATACACAATAAAACATTGGCTCTGCATTTGAGCTGGGCAGTTATTGGGCCGGGCGTAGGATTCCCTAAAGAAAAAATCCGTATTATAGAAAATCCAACCGGAGCAAGTTTCGGATACTCCATGGATCCGCATACTTCCGCTGTGGTTGCGGTTGGTACAATCGCAGTTGACGGCCGCCCTGTCAACCTTACGCTGACATATGAAGAGCATATGCATGTAACAGGCAAGCGTCTTCCTTCTTATACAAACGCAATTATGGGCTGTGATGAAAACGGCAAGCTCAACACAATGGCTTATGAAATTATAATGGAAAAAGGTGCGTATTCTCAATTGGCTTATGTTTATGCCGAAGCCGGCCTTCGTTTCTTTGGTGCGCCTTATACCGTGCCGAACACATGGGGAATTTGCGAAGTTGTAATGACAAACCACAATTTCGGAATCGCATACCGCGGCGCCGGTTCTCCGCAAGGTCAGCACGCATCAGAAATTTTGGTAGACATGCTTGCTGAAAAAGCCGGAATCGATCCGCTCGAATTCAGATATATGAACGTTTATAAAGAAGGCGATACTTCGCATATCGGTCATAAGTTCAATGTATATCCTATGCAGGCTATTTTGGACAAGCTTCGCCCGAAATATCAAGCTGCAAAAGAAAGAGCTGCAAAAGAATCCACTCCGGAGAAAAAACGCGGCGTTGGTGTTTGCTGCGGTACTTTCAACGTTGGACCTAATCCGAACGATAACTGTACTATAACTCTTGAGCTTAATGAAAAAGACGGCATTACGCTTTATTCGAACTGGCAAGACCAAGGACAAGGCGCGGATATCGGTTCTCTTACAAACTGCCACGAGGCATTCAAAGAACTCGGAATCAGACCTGACCAAATCAAACTTGTTATGAACGATACATTCCTTCCTTCTGTTCATGGTCCTTCCGGCGGAAGCCGCTCGCACTATATGGACGGTATGGCAATGGTTAATGCCGCTAACAAACTTATGGACGCAATGAGAAAAGATGACGGCACTTTCAGAACATATCAAGAAATGAAAGCCGAAGGAATTGAAACAAAATACGCCGGCGCAGGCTCGACAGGAGCATTTACTTCTCCGCTCGACCCGAATACCGGACAAGGAAACCCTTCCGGCGAATATATGTTTGCGGCTTACCTCGCTGATGTTGAGGTTGAAGTTGCAACCGGCAAAACAAAAGTAATCAGCATGCACTGTGTATGCGACGTCGGCGTAATCGGAAATTATCTTGCTGTAGACGGTCAAGCATACGGCGGTATGTCGCATTGTATCGGCTTTGCGCTTTCGGAAAATTATCATGATGTAGATAAACATAAGCATCTTATCGGCGCAGGACTTCCGTTTATAAATGATGTTCCGGACGGTGACGATTTCACGGTTGAATATAATATTTCTCCGAGAAATACAAATCCTTTCGGCTCCGGCGGATGCTCCGAAGTTTTCCAAAGCTCGGATCACGTTGCTATACTTAACGGTATTTACAATGCTGTTGGCGTACGTATTACCGATATTCCGGCACTTCCTGAAAAAGTTAAAGCCGGAATCGACGCTCTTGCCGCAGGCAAAGAAGTTGAAAACCTGAAATATAATCTGGGTAAAGATTTGTTTGAAAAACTCGATTTTGCGAAAGCAAATCCGGTTGAGATTAAAAAAGCCTAGAAAAATTCCAGAAATATAACTATAATAATAGGGCTGCGTTTTTTGCAGCCCTTAACTATATAACTATATAACAAATCCCAAAAGTGGTGTGTTTATGAATCCTAATTATTTTGAAGAAAAAATTAATAAATGTTTAAGAGATGAAAAAGCATTCTGTTCGAATGCTTGTCCTTTTGATATCGATATCAGAGATTTTCTCGGAAAAATCCAGAAAGGCTTGTTCACTCAGGCGTACAATGCTTATGCTAAAACAGTTTTGTTCCCGAATATTGTTTCGCGTCTTTGTCCGGAAATGTGTAAAAATAATTGTATCCGTTGCGGAATCGACGAGCCGGTTTTAGTTGGAGAATTAGAAAAATCTCTTTCATATATGCATAAAAATCAGGTCACGCCTGCATATTATATTCCCGAAAAAAACAAAAGCGTGCAGATTATAGGCGGCGGTTTATGTGCCCTAGCCTGCGGAATAAAATTGGCGCAGAGCGGATATAGAGTTGACCTTTATGAAAAAAATCCCAAAACCGGCGGAACTGTTTGGAATACAGAAGAAAATATTCTGCCGCAAGATTTGATTGAAGAAGAAATTCAAAACAAAGCAAACCAAAGATTTTTGAATATTTTTACCGATGCCGATTCAGAAGAAATCAATTTAGATTACGACGCTGTTTTCGTGGCGACGGGTTTTGGCGGAAATACTTTCGGCGCGGAAAAAAGAGATAACGAGTTTTTTTTAGACGATAAAGTATTTTTCGGTGGCTCGCTTGTGAATGGCGAACAATCCAAAGTTCTCTCTGTTCAGCAAGGTATTTATTGCGCTAAAAAAATAGATGCTTTTTTACGCAAAGTTAAATTAATTACTCCGAAACCTCAAACGGCGTTTTTCAAACCCGATACCGAAAAAATTCTTTCAAAAAATCCGGTGAAGCCGATTGATGAAAATTCATGGACTGAAGCGGAAATAAAAGAAGAAGCTTCGAGATGTATTCAATGCAGATGTAATAATTGCATGGAAGTATGCGATATGCACAATTATTACGGTCGAGAGCCAAAAAAAACTCTTGGCTCAGTTGCCGAAACTATTTTTAAATCTCAGTGGTCAAGAAAGACCGCACATATTTTAGCTAACAGCTGCACAAACTGCGGTGCGTGCAAAGACGCATGTCCTGTCGGAATTGATTTTTCACAAATCTACAAAGATTCCAGACGGGTTATGCATTTGCAGGGCGTTACGCCGCCTGCTTATCACGAATACTGGATTAATGACTTGATTCACAGCAACAGCGATGCCGCGCTTGTAAAGCCTGCGAAAAAAACTACGAATTATCTTTTGTTCCCGGGCTGTCAGCTTGGCGCGACTGACCCTGCTTACGTAGTCGAAAGCTACAGGCTTCTTTCGGAGCTTTTGGACAACGAAGTCGGAATTATGTATCAATGCTGCGGTGCGCCGGCCTATTGGGACGGAAATCTGGAAATGTTTTCGTCAACATGCGATAATATCAGAAATTCGTGGGAAGAACTCGGCAAGCCTGTTATGGTTACAATATGCCCCAGCTGTTACGCGCTTTTCAAAGAGCAATTGCCGGATATTCCGAATATTTCAATTTGGGAATTATTAGCGGAAAAATTTGAGCCGTTGGATATCGGAAACTCCCAAAAAATAACGGTTTTCGACCCTTGCTCAAGCTCTGAGTTTCCCGAAATGCAAAAATCTGTACGGAAATTGATTGAAAAAATCGGTTTTATCATAGAAGAGGCGGAGGCTGAATCGTCCGCCTGCTGTGGCTACGGCGGTTTAATTTACGGCGCAAATCCTGACCTTTATGATAAGATAAACGAAAAAAATATCACGGCTTCGAAAAATGATTTCATTGCTTATTGTACAAACTGCCGAGAGGCCTTTGTGAAATACAAAAAGCCGACTTATTATCTTTTGGAGTTGCTTCTTTTTAAAGATACAAACAGAAAATCCCACAGCCGTCTTTCTTTGACCCAGCGCAGAAAAAACAAAGAAAACACTAAAAAAGCATTATTGAAGGAGTTTTGGCAATTGGACGAAAAAGAAAATCCGAAAAAAATAAAACTTGTTATTTCTGATGAGCTTGTGGAGAAAATGGACGCACTTTTAATACATGAAGAGAATTTATCCGCGTGTATTCTTTATGCCGAAGAAAACGGCAGCAAAATATTCAACAACGAAAGAAAGTCCTACACTGCACATTTATTGCAGGGAATTATTACTTTTTGGGTTGAATATCAAAAAAATTCCGACGGAAGTTTTTCTGTACTGAACGCGTATAAACATCGGATGAGTATAATTGAAAAAGGTGATATAGATGGCTGAGGACTTGACGAAAAATATTAATATGGATTCCCTTATTTGCGGTAAATGCAATATTCCGCTAGAAAAGAAAACAACTTATTTTAAATATATGGGATTTGATTTTAATGCCGATTTGCCTTGCTGTCCGTCTTGCAAGCAAGTGTACATTCCCGAAGAACTTGTTACAGGAAAAATGCAGAAAGTAGAAATGGAGCTTGAGGAAAAGTGAGACATACATACAGCCTTTGCCCGATATGCTTCAAAAAAATTTCGGCTATACAAATCAAAAGAGGAAACGATTTTTATCTTGAAAAAGAATGTCCAAATCATGGAAAGTTTTCAACCATAGTTTGGCGCGGTGAGCCTAATCTCGAAAATTGGAGAGGCGATTACCCGCCGCTCGAAAAAATGCCGCCGTGTCCGCAAGCCTGCGGCCTTTGCGCGGAGCATCAGCAACAGACTTGCTGTGTAATAATCGAAATTACGAATCACTGCAATTTGGATTGTAATATTTGTTATAACGGCGGAAATAAAAATGATATTAACCCCGATACTGAGACCGTAAAAAATTGGATCAGTGAGTTAGCCGCTAAAGGCAAGAGTTTTTTGCAAATAAGCGGCGGCGAGCCGACAACAAGAGACGACATTCCCGAAATTATCGCGCATGCCAAAGAATGCGGCTTTGAATATATCCAACTCAATTCAAACGGTTTAAGAATCGCTTACGAGGACGGATATGCCAAAAATTTAGCAGATGCCGGGCTGAGTTTTGTCTTTTTGCAGTTTGACGGCACTAACGACGATATTTACAGAAAACTGCGGAACAGAGAGCTTTTAAAAGAAAAGCTTGAAGTCATCAGAATTTGCGGCGAGCTGAATATCGGCGTTGCGCTCGTGGCTACGCTTGTACCCGGAATAAATATTGACGATATCGGAAATATTATACGGCTTGGAGCGTCGCTGTCGCCGGCGGTCAGAGGAGTGCATTTTCAACCGGTAGGATATATGGGAAAATTTAACCCGACGATTCCCGAAAACGATGACCGTTTCACATTGCCCGAATTAATCAGAGAGATTACAAAACAAACCGAACTTCCGATTGAAAGCATTCTTGCTTCACGCTGTGACCACGCAATGTGCGGATTCCACGGCGATTTTATTTCCGAAAACGGCAAGCTAAGACCACTCGCCGTCAGAAAACCGACTACTTGCTGTTGTGATGTATCTGCCGAAGCAAATAGGAATTTTATCGGCAGAAGATGGAAAAGAAGTGAAAGCACCGATACCGAAGGCGGAGATAGTTTTGAAATTTTTCTGGAAAACTTGCGTCAGCACGGCTTTACAATCACCGCAATGGCTTTTCAAGATGCATATAGTATTGACTTTGAGAGAATTTGCAGATGTTCATTGCATGTCTATAAAGATAAAAATTTGATTCCGTTCTGCTTAAAGCATATTTTATATTGATACGATTTGATTCCAAAGGATAGAAATAATATGACGAATAAAAAATTTCACACTCATTCTGCCCAAACTACCGAGCGGAACGAATGTGAAATTTTTTTCTTGAAATTCCTTAATGCTTTGATATCAGCCTTTTTCCTAGTTTAGATGGTGAAAGTCCGTCCGACTTGTGAATAATTTTCACATCTGCCCCATAAATTCCGCAAATTTCGGATAAAGCCGCTTCGTAGGCTTTCGGGCGGATTTCGCAATTATCTTTGCTCCAAATTCCTATATTAATCAATTTCTCTGTTAAATTTAAATTTACCGAAAAGTCTACAATTTCTTCAAATCTAAACAGAATGTTGTCAAAATCAATCATTGAGACTTCGCCTTCTTTTCGGTAAGGCGGCGCGATTCTTGTAAGAAAAGAGCCGCATTGGCATTTTTCTTTCATAAAATGCGTATAATCGCCGGTTCTGTATCGAATTAGCGGCACTCCCTCACGTTGCAGAGTAGTAAAAACTAATTCGCCGGTCGTTCCGTCCGGTAGCGGTATTCCGCTCAATGGGTCGATTACTTCGAAAAATAATTCTGCCTCTCGAAGATGCATGCCTTCGTGTGCGGAGCATTCAAGAGCCGCACCGTAGCCCATTTCCGTAGTTCCGTAATGATTGAAAACGGTACAATCCAAATTATTTTCGATTCTTTTTCGGACAGTTTCGGCAAGACAATCCGCGGAAAGCAGTACGCTTTTGAGTTTATAATTTTTGTCTTTTAAATATTCCGAAAGTTCGAGAATCTGCACGGGCAATCCGGCGATACAATTCGGCTTGTATTCGATAAGATTGTTAAGTGCATCGGAAATATCTTTGATAGAGCCGTAAATTTCCGCTTGCATGCCTTTTTTTTCGCATGCAGATTTTAAAAGCTGAGAAACGCCGTATTCGGAGCTTCCCGGCATAAAAATCAAAACTCTGTCACCATTTTTCGCAAGCTCGAGCATTCCCTGCGCAAAAAAATCCGTAGTCATTTCCAATTCGGAAGCCGTAAAGCCGATTCTTTTTGGCTCTCCTGTTGAGCCTGAGCTGAAGAGCGTTACCATTCGCAAAATCTCCTGCGGTGAAACCGAAAAAAAACTCTCCGCCTGATTTGTGATTAAATCTTCTGCCGAAGTCGTCTTTAGTTTTCCAAATTCTTCAAAAGATCCAATTTCTTTCGAAAACCGGTTTTTATAAAATTTAGAACTTTCGCCCGCCAGCGCAAGTGTTTTATTTATCGCTTTTAGCTGTAGCTTTCGCAAAGAAGCTAAACTGTTTTCCGAGACGGTTTTATTCAGCATATCGTTTACAAAAAAATCCAATACAGTTGGGTTCATATTGCTCATCCTTTGGGAGTATTGTTCTATTTTTTGGAAAAATATTTACAAATTATTTTTATTATAGTTAATCAAACATCCGGCAAGCAAAATTTCACGTTCTTTATCGTTCAATTCTCCGAGAGACAATTCGATTTCTTTATTTTTATTAAGAACGATACCTTTTATAATCTCATCTTTGTTTATAATTGCTTTTTTCAAATCGGGGATATAAATATAATCATCTAATTCAAACTCGATTTCCGATTTCAGCACAAAAGGCATAATTCCCCAATTTATTAAATTTGAGCGGTAGCGTTTTGTAGCGTATTCGCTGACGATATTCGCATAAGTTCCCAAAACTTTTTGGCAGGAAGCCGCCTGTTCACGCGCCGAGCCGTCGCCCGGTTTTATTGCATAAACTGCCGAACCGATTGAGGTTTTCGAAAAATCTATCGGAAAACCGGATTTTATATTCGTTATATTTTCACCTTTAATGCGGCTTTTTTCGATTTCTTGAACAGCCTTGGCTTTCGGAACATAATCCGGATCTTTTCTCGATAATGTAAATTCCGCTAATTTCAGCGGATTGGAACGATAACTCGAAGTTTCGCCAGAAGGAATTAATTCGTCTGTAGTCGTAACTTTATCCGTAATAAATGAAACAATTTTTATCAGCATATTATCTGCAAGCTCAATCATTTCCGGCCAATCTGCGATATTCGGTCCGTAAATCAATTCCGATTCGCTTTTTGGATTATTATATCCGTTATAACAGCGTTTTTCAT
The DNA here is from genome assembly GCA_031551135.1 of Eubacteriales bacterium. GTDB lineage: Bacteria > Bacillota > Clostridia > Lachnospirales > JAITVM01 > JAITVM01. Next base: position 30,574 of record JAVBOA010000010.1, read on the forward strand.
AGATACTCAAATCGAATGCGTATTTTGGAATATTATTATCAATTTCTCCTGCCGCTGTCAAAAATCCGCCGTTTGCGGCAGTTGCGGCAATTGATTTTGCGTCCATCAATGCGACTCCGGTCATTTGACCGTCGGAAGGTTTTGAGCCGTCACGGTTTGGAAAATTACGTGTAGTATGGCGGATGCTCAAGCTTCCGTTTTTAGGTATATCGCCTGCGCCGAAGCACGGACCGCAAAACGCAGGTTTTATTACCGCGCCCGAGGAAATTAATTTTGCAATCGTTCCGTTTTTGACAAGCTCTAAATATGACGGCTGAGATTCCGGATAAAGCGTTAAAGAAAATTCGTCGTTTCCGAGGGCGGTATTTTCCAAAATATTCGCCGCATGACATACGGAAGCGTAATTTCCTCCGGCGCAACCGGCGATAATTCCCTGATCGACTTTCAATTTTCCGTTTATAATTTTCTTGCTTAAATCCAATTTCAATTTAGGATCTTTTACGTAATTAAGGCTGTCTTCAGCGACTTTCGATAAAATTTCTTCAAGATTATTGTTAAGATAATCGATTTCATAAACATTGCTTGGATGGAAAGGCAGAGCAATCATTGGTCTTATTTCGGATAAATCGATTTCAATAAGACCGTCATAATAAGCAGTATCTTTTATAGAAAGAGGCTTGTAATCTCCGCCGCGCAAATGCGTTTTCAAGTACTCCTCCGTGATTTCGTCGGTTTCCCAAATACTCGATAGGCAAGTGGTTTCGGTAGTCATAACGTCGATTCCGTTTCGGAAATAAATATCCAGATTTTTTATTCCGTCTCCCACAAATTCCAGAACTTTATTTTTCACAAAGCCCGACGCGAATACTTTACCGATAAGCGCAAGCGCAACGTCATGCGGACCGATATTGCTCTTTGGTTTTCCGCTCAATTTTACACAGATAATTTCCGGGTAATTTATATCGTAAGTTTGGTTAAGAAGCTGTTTTGCAAGCTCGCCGCCGCCTTCTCCAATAGCCATTGTTCCGAGCGCGCCGTATCTTGTATGCGAATCCGAGCCGAGAATCATTTTTCCGCAGCCGGCAAACATTTCACGCATATATGAATGAATAACTGCCATATTTGGGGGAACGAAAATTCCGCCGTATTTTTTTGCCGCCGAAAGTCCGAAAACGTGGTCATCCTCGTTAATCGTTCCGCCGACCGAACAAAGCGTGTTATGGCAATTTGTCAGAACATAAGGTATCGGAAATTTTTGCAGACCGGAAGCTTTTGCGGTTTGAATAATTCCGACGTAAGTTATGTCATGCGAAGCCATAGCGTCAAAAACGATTTTCAATTTATCCATATTTCCGGATTTATTGTGATTTTCCAGAATTCTATAAGATATTGTATTTTTTTTCGCTTCATCTACAGGCATTTGAGTATTTTCTAAAATTTCATATTTATTGCTGACAAAAATTCCTTTATCAATAATTTTCATTTAAATCCTCCATATCCGCTCGTATAATTATTCATAATATCTTTTAAAAGTATAGTATATATTCATACTTAAAGCAATATAGCGGATTGATTTTTGAATCTTATTTTTCTTACAAGAATTTTTTCTGAGACATACACAAAATTTTTTTATTTGCGTATGTTGGAATTAAAATATATTTTCGAGGTGGGTACTAATGGATATTGGTCAAGATGTAAAGAATAATAATGATATTTTAAGAGACTATGGACCCGGCGCATTTGTGGTAGAAATAGATAAGATTGCAGAAATAAATAATAATTACCGAACCGCATTATGGACAGGCAAATATATACAGCTTACTTTAATGAGCATAAAACCAAACGAATCTATCGGGCTTGAAATGCATCCCGACACAGACCAGATTATTTTCATTGTTAAAGGAAAAGGTATGGTAAAAATGGGAGACACGCAAGAAAACATGACATTCGAGAGCAATGTATTTGAAGATTGTGCAATTTTTGTTCCGGCCGGAAAATGGCATAATGTTATGAATACAGGGCGAGTCCCGATGAAAATTTATACAGTATACGCGCCGCCACATCATCCGCACGGCACCATTCAAACAAATCCTTCGGATATTGAAAAAGAAATGTATTAAAAAAATATTATTTCAATAATAATCGCTTATTCGTGAACAAATATTGATAGATATTTTATTTACAAATATTTTTGAATTTGGTATACTAATTTCAAAAAAAAGGAAGTGTTTGATTTGGAATTAATTATTTGTAATGATGCTATAGAAGCCGCAAAAAAGGCAACAGAAGTTTTTATTGAGCAAATAAAAGAAAAATCGGATTCGTTATTGGGTTTTGCAACAGGCTCAACACCGCTTTTATTATATAAAAATCTTGCTGAAGCCAATAAAAACGGAGAAGTTTCTTTCGAAAACGTAAAAACGGTTAATCTTGATGAATATGTTGGGCTTGAACCGACTCATGACCAATCCTACAGATATTTCATGAATACAAATCTTTTTGATAATTTGAATATTAAAAAAGAAAATACCTATGTTCCGAACGGAATCGGCGACCCATACGAAAACGCCAAAAAATATGACGAAGTTTTAGAAAAACTCGGCGCGGTAGATCTTCAGCTTTTGGGAATCGGAAATAACGGACATATCGCTTTTAATGAACCCGGCTCTTCTTTTGAAGCAACAACTTCTATTATTGATTTGACAGAAAATACAATTCAAGCGAACTCAAGATTTTTTGAAAGTATCGATAATGTTCCCAAAAAGGCGATAAGCATGGGAATTAAATCTATATTAAGCGCGAAAAAAATCGTACTTATCGCTACAGGAAAAAACAAAGCAGAAGCTCTTAGAGATATGTTTAAACTTGAACCAACCGAGGCCATGCCTGCCTCCGCTCTCCAAAATCATCCGAATGTTCTGGTTTTTGCGGATAAAGATGCAGCTTCATTGATGTAACAAAGTTTCGATTATTTAAAAATAAAACGGTGTGATTTTTTGAATTTCAAAAGTCACGCTGTTTTTTATTTTTTTACAAATTATGATGTTTTAATTAAAAAATCAACTTACCCCTTGAAATTATTACAAAAAGCATATATATTATAGGGTATCGAACGAGAATCGATTTTTTTATAGTTTTATACTATTTTCATCATAAATGAAAATAGTATTACCTTAATTTAAATATTATTTATTGGGTCGAAAAAGATAAATAGTATTTTTATTTAAATGTTGAAAATAGTTTTGTTTGCATTGAGAAAGAAATTGCAGTAAATACTATTTCCATTCTACAGGGTAGAAATAGTATGTTTTAGAGTTTTTTCCTGATTCATAAAAAATAATGAAATCGAAAATTCTATTGACCACGGAACATAAATTAACAGCAAGGGAGGAAATTTATGCTTAAGAAAAGTGTCTTCTCAATAGATTATGAGTTTTCGGCTATCGGTCTTGGCTGTCGCTCATTTTCCGGAAAAAGCTATTGGAGTACATATAACGAGACCGATTCGGTAGCGGTAATAAACAATGCGCTGAACCTCGGCATAAACGTTTTTGACGTTTCGCCGACATATGGCAACGGACACGCCGAATCGCTTCTTGGAAAAACTCTGAACGAAGCAAAAAAACGAAACGATGTTTTTATAATCACAAAGGGCGGACTTATTCTTGAAAAAAATAATAAAATCAGAATCGATTTATCACGAGAGAGTATCTTAAAGGGAATTGATGAAAGTTTAAAGCGTTTGAAAACAAATTATATCGATTTGTATACATGCCATTTTCCGGACCCTAATTCGGATATTGTGGAAACAATGGAAACGCTTGTTTTTCTGAAAAAGCTTGGAAAAATACGGTATATCGGGCTTACAAACTTTTCAAAAAGTGAAACGGAGCGCGCGCTGCGTGTTGCAAAGGTCAATGCACTTCAGGGGCTTTACAATCTTATCGAGCGGAATCCCAGATATGTCTATACATCGGCGCTTTCATATTTATCAGAAAAAGACCTTTTCCCATTATGTAAAGATGAGAGTATGGCTTTTTTTCCGTACAGTCCTCTGTTCCACGGCGTTTTGACGGATAATTACCGCAAACATATTTATCATGAAACCGATATTCGAAAAGACGACCCTAAGCTTTCTGATGAAAGAATAAAATCTTATGTTTCACTTTTGGAAAAATTAGAAAATTTCGCAAAGGAAATCGGAAGAACCATCAGCCAAATTGCGATTAATTTTTTAATCCAAAAAGAAGCCGTTACTTCTGTTTTGGCAGGCGCGAGCAATCCCGCACAGCTTATTTCAAATGCTCAAGCAGTGAATTTTATGCTGACCAATGAAGAACTTAGCGTAATTGAAAAATTTGTCCATGATTTCAGCCTTGAAACCGGAGATATTTTTCAGGATATTTAATTTCAAAATAATAAGGAGTTTGTGAAATTTTTTCGCAGGCTCTTTTTTGTTATCAAACATTATGCACAAAATATTTATAACGAATTCTTGTAATAAAGCTATAATTATTATATACTAATTATATCCAAGATATTTCACTGCTAAGACTATACTTATTAACCTTTTCACATTAATCTTTTTAAAAATTATTATTTCGCTTAATTCAAGCCATAATAGCACATAGAGCATAAATATATTTAAATTACAAATTTTAACTAAAAATTTCATATTGTATTCTAATAATTGGTGAATGTTCTCTTTCTCTTATATAATATATTCATATTTTGAATTTTCAAAAATATATTATTTTTAAGAAGCTTTCCAAAAGCTTTAAGGGGAGACAAATGTGAAAAACCTAAAATTGATTTTTGTGATTTTTATTTCAATTATTTTGCTTTCGTGTGATGAAAATAAAATCCCTATAGATAAGATCGAAATAATTTTAAATGACTCGAACGCCGAAAAAGGTAAATTGGATATAGCTCAAACAAAGAAATTTTACGAGCAAGAAAAAAATGAAACCGACTCAGTTGTTTTGGATAAAGGGCGCGCCTTGGAAGAATTGCGCCTGCAATATAAAAAATATACCGTGGAGCAACTTGAAGAAATCATAGAGTTTTATGAGGAATATAATAAATTGGACGGCATAATATCTTCTGCACCTGATAGCAGCTTAACCGGCGATTATATAGGGCTTAAAGAGGATAATGATTTTAGAAATTATGTTTTTGTTTATAAATTCAGCGGTGATTTGAAGAAATTAGATGAAATTAATTTTGATGCGATAAATAAATTTTTCAACGAATCCGAGCTTATTATAAAATCATCAGAAAAAGACGAAAGACTGAGTTTTTTTCTAATCGATGAATATTTAGTATCAGTTAGCGGAAAATATAATGATAAACTTGATGAAATAAAAAAATCTTTTCAATAGTTGAAATATATTTCACAAAAAAGATTGCATAATTCGACAGTATTTCGAGATGTTTTTTCAATAAGCAAACGTATAATACTGAACTATTAAGTATTTGACAAATAATTTGTTTTGATATAATATTTCATGAAATAAGCTTTTTAATAGTTACATTGGTATATTTTGAGACCTCTGACATATTCTATAAACAAGACCGAACGGGAGGAAAAAAATGTTTAAAAACAATATTGATGAGCTTATCGGCAAAACGCCTTTGCTGAAACTAAATAATTTTATTTTGAAATATAATTTAGAAGCTGATATTTTTGCGAAGCTGGAGTATTTTAATCCGGCTGGAAGCGTTAAAGACAGGGTTGCTAAAGCAATGCTTGACGACGCTGAGCAAAAGAATTTGATAAATAAAGAATCGGTTATTATTGAGCCGACAAGCGGCAATACCGGTATCGGGCTTTCGTCAATCTGCGCATCCCGCGGATATAAATTGATTTTGACTATGCCCGAAACAATGTCGATTGAACGCCGAAAACTTTTAAAAGCCTACGGCGCTGAAATTGTATTGACCGAAGGCGATAAAGGAATGAAAGGCGCAATCGAAAAAGCCGAAGCTCTGAATAAAGAAATTCCCAATTCCATAATTTTGGGTCAATTTATAAATCCGTCAAATCCTAAAGTCCACTATGCCACAACAGGTCCAGAAATTTGGGAAGATATGGACGGAAATATCGATATATTTGTTGGAACGGTCGGAACCGGCGGAACTCTATCCGGTACCGGAAATTTTTTGAAATCTAAAAATAATGAAATAAAAATCGTAGCCGTAGAACCGCAAAGCTCTAATATTTTATCCGGCGGAAAAGCAGGCGCACATAAAATTCAAGGAATCGGCGCAGGCTTTGTGCCTTTAAATTTAGATACCTCCGTTTATGATGAAATTATCACGGTTACGGACGAAGACGCATTTTTTTATCTAAGCGAAATCTGCAAATCCGACGGAGTTTTGGTAGGAATATCTTCGGGAGCGGTACTTTTTGCGGCAAAAACCCTTGCCGAGCGCCCCGAAAATAAAAATAAAAATATTGTTGTTGTATTTCCTGATACCGGTGAGAGATATTTATCTACGCCCGTGTTTTCAGAATAAATTTTCTTGAGACTCCCCAAATTCTCAAGAGCCCCTCTAAAATAAAGCTTAAGGCTTTATTAAGGCTGCCGTTGATAATATCCGGCAGCCAGTTTTTTTATGAAATCTTTTATTAATTTTTGTGATTTCCAATGCTGTAAAAAATTTCGGTTGCAATTTGAATTTTCGTAACATTAAAAGCTTCATCGTCTGAATACAAATAATAACAGCATTTATTTGTAGATAATACAATGCATTGACCTTTTCCTTTGTAATCGTATTCCGTTTGAACAGACGAGGCGTTCGGGAAAAACAATTCTATGCCGCTGTTTTTTATATGCAAATAAAAGCCGGAATCGTCGTGGCGTAAAAATCCATCTCCCATTTGTACAAAACCTTTTTCATTCGGCAGAGCTTCGATTCGTACTTTTATATTGAGTGAATATTTATTTTGCTCAATTTGTTTTTTTATTTCGCCTTTTTGAAATTCATAATAATCCGGAATATGGAGCATTTCACCGGATTTCGAACAAAGCTGTCCATATTCGTCCATTTGCCATATTTCGCCGCAGTTTTTGCATTTAAGAGTATTTTCATAGCTCTCGATTTTATTTTCACTATGGCAATTTTTGCAGATAAAAAGAACTTTATGTAAACCCTCGGCGCGCTTTGGATAATCAATTTTTATTTTGTTCTCTGCTTGATATTTGTATTCGTCATAATAAAAATATAGATTCAGTGCATCCGTTATCTCTTTAGGACTTAAATTTTTTGTTTCATCAATATCGAAAGCCTTGATTAGCTTTATCGAAAACGGAGCTTTTCGCCTGTGGCTTTCGTCCCAAATCGGCTGAGAAAGATAAGAGCCTTGAAATTTCATAATCACAACCGGAACATTTAAATGCTTTACTAATTTTCCGATAGATTCCTGCAATTCGCTGTTTGTTCCGACATTCGAATGGCGTGCTTCCGGATAAATTACGACGATATCTTTTTTTATTGCGTGCAGAATATTTTTTATAAAAGAAATATCACTTGTGAATCGTCGTTTTGCTATACATCCAAGCTTTGAATATAAAAACTTTCCGTATGCCGCAAAGCCTTCCATATCGGAAACGTAAGAAGCACGGTGCGGAAAAAGTGCAAGCGGAGACAAATAATAGTCCATATATCCCTGATGCTCCGAGAGCACCAAAAAAGGCGGTTTTAGGCCTTTGATTCCGGCTCGGTCAATTTGCAGTCCCGAACCGGCTGTCATTAAATACGAGGCCGACCAGATAAGCGGCAGCAAAAGCAAGGACTGCCGCGAAGGTTTTTCCGCCATATTATAAGGGGTAAAATCTTTATTATTATAATTCATATAATCACCCGAAAATTTAAGATTTTTGTGGATCTCATGTCAATTCCAAAAAATATCATTCTCTATTTTCTCAAGATAAAATATTTCAATTGCAAAGTTTTATCAATAATATTAAAATAATTCTATGCTAATATAAACACGGCACAATTACAATTATTTCAAATTATACTATTTTCATTTTGATAAGTAGAAAAAAATTTTTCACAGCGGAGCGTTTCACGCATGCTTCAAGCGTGAAATGAAATATTTTTTTCTATCCTTAATAATGAAAATAGTATTACAACAATGTTTAAAGTAGATAGGAGCGAAAATTATGAATAAAAATTCAGAAGATATCTCTTTAAAAATTAAAAAAGTAAAATACGAAATATATTCATTAACGCTCACCGGCGTGATTTTTTTGATAATATTAATGCTTTTTTTCACAAACGTATTCCCCGAAAATTTTGGAATAGAGATTTATGGTTTTGGTATTAAAAATATTTTGAACTATATGTTTTTAATCGGAATCTTTTTAACAATGATTAACTTAATATACTCAAAATTCCGTTTACTCGAAAATTTGAAATCGGAACAAGAAAGCCTCAGTAAATACAAGCGAAAACCGAATAAACGCAGATAGGAGAAATAAATTGAATGATATACGTGATACTATTTGTACAATTTTAGACCACTATAGCGTGCATGAAAAACATAATCCGATTATTAATCTAAAAAATAAATTGGATAAAAATTATAAAAATGTGATTTTACTAATTTTAGACGGAATGGGATCCGAAATTTTGAAAAAAAATCTCTCTGAAAATGATTTTTTGTTGCGGAATTTATCCGAATCCGTTAATTCGGTTTTCCCGAGCACGACGACCGCCGCAATGACGACTTATTATTCGGCTCTGCCGCCGGTCACGCACGGTTGGATTGCCTGGTCGTTATTTTTTAAAGAATACGGGTCTTTTGTGGATATTTTCAATAATTTTGATTCTTTCACAAAATTATATATTGACACCGGAGAAAAACGAATCGCTGATATTTATATGCCTTATGAATCGATTTTTACTAAGCTGAAAGGAAAAGTCGAGACGCATTTTATTATGCCGGAAGGCGTAATTTTGCAGGAAGGCGCAGACAATGAAATTCCTGTTCGCGAACTGCACGATATTGCATTTCATATTGCGGAAATTTGTAAAAACGATAAACAGAATTTTATTTTTGCCTATCACTTCGAGCCTGATTTTACTTTGCATTATAACGGCTGTACTTCTGATAAGGCTAAGTTTTTGATAAAATACATAAATGATTTGACCGAAAAGCTTTGCGGCGAATTAAACGACAGCCTTGTTATTATTACCGCCGACCACGGTCATATCGACTGCAATATGGTCGATCTTCGGAATTATCCGGATATTTGCTCATGCTTAATTATTCCGCCGACTATTGATGCACGTGTGCTTTCGTTTTATATTAAAGCGCATAAAAAACAGGAATTCGAAGAATTATTTAATAAATATTTCGGCGAACATCATTTGCTTTTAAATAGAGATGAGTTTTTTGAAAAAAATTGTCTTGGCATCGGCGAAAAACATCCGCGACTGGAGGATTTTATCGGCGATTATGTGGCTATTGGCACAGGAAACACAATGATATATTATCTTTCAATGAAAAAAAATATGAACACTTACCGCTCCACACATGCAGGCCTGACCGACGACGAAATGAAAGTACCTTTAATTATGATTGAAAAATAACGGGGGCAAATATATGAAAAAAATTTATATATTGATATTAATATTTTTAATGGCAGGCTGCGGACAAACGCCAAAAGAAGAAGCCAAAAACGGCATTATTGTTGCGATTCCGCAGGATTTTGATTCGCTCGACCCGCATAAAGCCACAGCGACAGGCACGCAGGAAATTATGTATAATATTTTTACATGCCTGATAAATACCGACGAAAACGGCGAAATTATTCCCGAGCTTGCAGAATCCTTTGAATCTTCAGACGATTTGAAAACATATACATTTAAATTAAAACAAGATGTAATTTTCCATAACGGCGTGAAAATGACCTCAAAAGATGTACTTTATACCTTCAACAGATTATCGGGCAAAACTCAAGATCAATCCGAGCCGATTTCGGATATTTCAAAAAATATCGACAGCGTTGAAGCGCCTGATGATTATACAATTATCATTCATTTAAAAGAAAAAGATGCATCATTTTTAGCAAAATGTTTGATTGCGATTATTCCGGAAAACAGCGGTCCTCAGCAGGAAAAAACTCCTATCGGTGCCGGACCGTATGCTTTTGAATCCTATACACAGGGCATTTCTTTGAAAATGAAAAAAAACAAAGATTTTTATATGAACGACCTGCCGAAAATCGAAAATGTTGAATTTAAAATTTTCACAAATACAAGCGCCGGACAGCTTGCTTTGAAAAACGGCGAAATTGATATTATGTTCAATTTAATGGAAGCTGATGTAAAAGCTATCGGCGATGGTTTTGATATTTTGCGCGTGCCGCGGAATATGGTGCAATTAATGGCATTCAATTACGATTTTGCGCCGTTTAAGGATATTCGTGTGCGCCAAGCAATAAATTATGCCGTAAACAAAAAAGAGATTATCGACCTGATTGTTCCCGGCTCAGTACAGATTGACACAAATTTTTCGCCTGTAATGGCAGGATACTATAATAAAGATGTAGAGAATTTTTATCAAAATGATATCGAAAAAGCCAAAACGCTTTTAAAGGAGTCCGGAAACGAAAATCTTAGTTTTACCGTAAAAGTTCCGTCGGAATATAAACAGCATGTGGACACCGCTCAAATTATAAAACAGCAGTTGGCACAGGTCGGAATCGAAATGAACATCGAAACCGTGGAATGGAATACTTGGCTCTCTGAGGTTTATAAAGGAAAAAAATTCGAGGCTACAATAATCGGTTTTACGGGAAAGCTCGACCCTTATCCGATAATCGGGCGTTATGCGTCGGATTATAAAGATAATTTTATGTCTTATTCAAATCCCGAATTTGATGAAGTAATTAAAAAAGCTACCGCCGAAAGCGATATGCAAAAAAGAACCGAATATTATAGAGAGGCGCAAATGCTCTTGACTCAAGATGCCGCCGCCCTTTATATAATGGATCCGTCAAATATTATCGCTATAAATAAAAATTTGGAGAATTTCAAAACCTATCCAATCGGATATATAGACATAAAAAATCTCTCTTACAAGGATTGAGTTTTATGTACAAAATTATAATCAAGATTTTACATTCTTTGCTTACGATTTTTCTCGTTTCGCTTGTGATATTTTTTATGTTTCAGATTATTCCGGGCGATGCGATTTTAGAAAAAATCGGCGAAGTATCTGACCCGGCCTTGGAATCGGCGTTGCGAAAACAATTCGGGATGGATGCGCCGCCGCATATTCGGTATTTTAATTATTTATCGGGAATTTTCAGCGGGGATCTCGGGATTTCGATAAGATATTCCGTTCCTGTTATCGAATTAATGAAAAGCCGGCTGCCGAATACCTTGGGTATAACGGCGCTGGCTATGCTGATTACGATTCTAATCGGGATTCCTTTAGGCGTAATCACCGCAAAATACTCCAAAAAATCTATTGGCTTCACTTTTAATATCATAACGCAAATTTGTACCTCGATACCGTCTTTTTTCATGGCTGTAATTTTGACTTTGATATTTTCGATTTGGTTACGATTATTTGATGTTGTGCTTTATGTTCCGATAGATCAGGATTTTTTCGGATATTTAAAAGGGCTTATCCTGCCGTCGCTTGCGGTTTCTATCGGGACAATGGCGACTGTTGCGCGGTATACACGCGGCTCTGTTTTGGAACAGCTTAATATGAATTATGTCCGAACGGCACAAAATAAAGGCCTTACGGAGAATTATATTTTGATCAAGCATATTTTGCCTAATACTTTGATTACGGTTTTGACGATAGCCGGAATTTTGCTCGCAAATATTTTGGGCGGCACGATTGTTGTGGAGTCTGCTTTTTCTATCCCCGGAATCGGCAGTCTTTTGGCAACCGGCATAAAATCTCGGGATTTTCCGCTGGTACAGGGAATTTCTTTATATATCACGATTTGTGTTGTGATTGTATTTTTGATTTTGGATATTTTGTACAATTTGATTGACCCAAGAATCGAGACGGGAGGAAGCGGATGAAATTTTTTGAAAAAGCTTTCAGAAATCCGTATTTTTTGATTGGCTCAATAATGCTGATAATAGTATTTTTATTTTCGTTTATCGGGGTTTTTTATACGCCCTATGACCCCGAATTTATAGACACAGCTTTACAATCCGCGCCGCCGGGAATCTTGCATTTATTCGGAACGGATTCGCTGGGACGGGATGTTTTTTCGAGATTGATGGATGCCGGAAAATATTCGTTTTTCGGTGGATTGCTTTCGGTTTTAATATCGCTTCTAATTTCGCTTGCATTAGGTTTAGCTGCAGGATTTTTAGGCGGAATTTGGGATATTGTCCTGACAAAAATAACCGATATAATGCGTTCGATTCCGGGTACATTATTTGCGCTTATGATAATTGCGGTTTTGGGCAAGGGTTTTAAAAATACAATTATCGCAGTTTGTTTTTTGACCATTCCGGTTTTTTTCCGCATTATCCGTTCCAATGTCTATCAAATAAAAAATTATGATTATATAATTCATACAGATTTGATTGGGTTGAGTTTTTTTCGGGTTTGTTTTTTTCATATATTGCCGAATATTATGTCACCGCTGATAGTTATGTCAGCTACGGGAATTGCTAATGCGATTATGATAGAAGCCTCACTTTCGTATTTGGATCTCAGCATACAGCCGCCGGCGGCGAGTTTTGGAAAAATGCTGAGCGAAGCACAGGAAAATATATTTTTCGCTCCGTGGGAAGTTTTAGCCGTTGGGTTTTGCATAAGCTTTATGGTGCTTGCGTTTAATCTTCTGGGTGATGGTCTGCGTGATGTTTTGGATGTTAAAAACTGAGAAAGCAACAAATATCTTTTGTGAACAGAGGTTGTATATGGAGAATCTTCTTTCTGTAAAAAATTTGAATATTTACGTAAATAACGATTTAAAAGCCGTCGATTCGCTTTCATTTGATTTAAAAAAAGGCGAAATTTTGGGAATCGTCGGAGAATCCGGCTGCGGCAAAACCCTGACTGCGCTTGCACTAGCTCGGCTTTTAAATAAAAATATCCGCGCAGAAGGCGAAATTTTTTTAGATGGAAAAAATATTTCTTCATACAGCGACAGTGAATTTTTAAAACTACGAAAATCCGAAATTTCGATGATTTTTCAAGATTCGGCTTTTAATCCGCTGATGAAAATCGGTCATCAAGTTATTGAAGCGATAAGGGATTTCGAAAACAACACAAAGGCCAAGAATTTTGAAATTACTTTGGATTTATTGAAAAAAGTTCGGCTGAATGACCCCGAAACGAGTTTTTACAAATATCCGCATGAGCTTTCGGGCGGACAGCGCCAAAGGGTGATGATTGCAATGTCGATTGCCTCAAACCCAAAGCTTTTAATTGCCGACGAAGTTACAACCGCTTTGGACGTAACAACACAGCTCCAGATTTTGAATTTGCTGAAAGAATTGCAGAACGACACGGGAATGATTATTATTTCTCATGATGTCTCGGTAATAAAGCATATTTGCGATTTTGTATGCATTATGTATTCGGGAAATATTTTGGAATACGGCCCTGCGCGCGAAGTTCTGGAAAATCCGAAACATCCGTATACCTACAGCTTATTAAAGTCAATTCCGAGCCAAGATAAAGACCAAATATTGCACAGCATAAGAGGGATTGTTCCGTCGCTTAAAGAGCGTGAAAAAATTCACGGCTGTATATTTGCGCCGCGCTGTGATTTCGTTTGTACAAAGCATAAAGAGGAAATCCAAAAGCATTATATTTCGCCTGAGCATTATGTGCTTTGCCATAGAAACGGAGAATTTTTATGATTCTGGAAGCCGAAAATATAAAAAAATCCTATTATTTACGAAAATCTTTTTTTAATAAAATCGAATCAAAAGCCCTTGAATCGGTTTCTTTAAATATTCCTAAAGGTAAAACCGTGGGTTTGATCGGAGAATCCGGCTGCGGCAAAACTACACTAGGGAAAATTATTTCGAAACTGCTTGAGCCTAGCGAAGGCAGAATTATTTTTGACGGAACCGATATTACAAAGCTGAGCAAAAAAGAATTTCGCCCTTCGCGCCACGAAATACAAATGATTTTTCAAGACCCGAACGCCGCCCTAAACCCAAGCCATAAAATCCGCTTTACGCTGAACGAATGTCTTTTGGCGAAAGGAATTCGGGAAAATCATGATGAAATTATAGAAAATAATATCAAAAAAGTCGGCTTGGATTTATCTTTTTTGGATAGATATCCGCATGAATTGTCCGGCGGACAAAAACAGCGCATTGCGATTTTGCAGGCTTCGATGATGCAGCCTAAGCTGATTATTGCCGACGAAGTTGTTTCGGCTTTAGACGTTTCGGTGCGGTCGCAGATTTTGAATTTATTAAAATTAATCCAAAAAGACACGGATGTTTCGTATTTATTTATTTCACATGATTTGAATGTCGTTTATTATGTGGCCGATTATATTTCGGTCATGTATATGGGCGAAATTGTTGAGGAAGGCAGTGCCGACGATATTTATTACCGCCACAGGCATCCGTATACAAAAATCTTATTCGAATCGCTTCTGGATTTCCGCCAGAAAAATATTTCGGGTTTTGAGACTCAAAGCAGGCTGATAAATTACGAGGGCTGTAAATTTGAAAGCCGCTGTAAATATTCGCAGGAGATTTGCAAAAATCAAAAGCCAAAGAATTTTTATTTTGAAAACAATCATCGAGTTTATTGCCACAGGGCAAATATAGAGGAGCTATTTAAATGAAATTTTTACATTTATCCGATACGCATATTTTGCGGAATTACAAAGATATTTTTATAAGTAAATTGAATATCGACCCTACCGAAAATTTTTTGAAAACCTTGAGGCATATTAACGCAAAACATTCGGATGCGGAATTTATCATAATTTCCGGAGATTTGACGTATAACGGAACGGTTGAAGATTACCGTTTTTTGAAAAATATTTTGGAGAAAAAGCTTAAACAAAAAATTTATTTTGCGCTCGGAAATCACGATTATTCTGCAAATTTCAGAGAAGGATTTTTCGGCGAAAAATCCGACGAGCCGTTTTATTATTGCGAAATAAATAACGGACTTAGAATAATTTGTCTGGATACGAATTGTAATAACGAAGATTCGGGATTTTTGGATAAAAAGCAATTGGATTGGCTGGAAAAATTATTAAAAGAAGATTCGGAAAATGGAAGTATTATTATAATGCATCATCCGCCGGTGACTGAATTTAAAGACGGCTTGCTTGGCTATGCGCTGAAAAACTCCGAAGAATTTTATAATATCGTAAACCATAGTGATGTAATCGCCGTTCTTAGCGGTCATACCCACAAAAATGCGCAATTCGGGATAAATTATACAGCCGACTCTGCGTCGTTCGGCGTGGATTTCGAAAATGGAAACATGAAAATAGACGATACAATTGGTTTCAATGTTTGCGAAATCATAAATAAAAAAATATCTGTGCATAGCGAAAAAGTTAATCCGATGATTTTTGCGGATAGGGAAAATTTTAGATTGGGATTGGAAGGCTGTTTGAATTTCAGAGATATCGGCGGATATGATACAATCGACGGAAAAAATGTCGTTAGCGGAAAAATATACCGTGCGGATTCTTTGGCGAAGCTCACCGAAAAAGATATCGATGCTTTAAAATCATTGGGAATAAATGTTGTAATTGATTTAAGATACTCAAACGAGACCGAAAACGAAATAAATCCGCTTAATAATCTTGACGGTTTTGAATATTATAATGTTTCTTTATTGGACGGTGTTTTTTCAAATGATTTGAAAGGCGGCTTTCCGCCGAGTTTGGAAGAAATGTATATCCAGCTTGTTGACGAAGCGAAAGACCTCTTAATTGAAGTTTTGCGCATTATTATAAAATCTTCCGATAAAAAAATAGTTTACCATTGCACCGCCGGCAAAGACCGGACAGGCGTTATAACCGTGCTTTTGCTACTTTTGGCAGGTGTTTCAAAAGAGGAGATTATTAACGATTATTCGCTGACTTACGGATATATAAAAGACAGCGTTGAAAAAATGATTGAAAATGCTGTAAAAACAGGAATTGTTTTGCCGAGGTTTTTGTTTAAATCAGACCGCGAGTCAATGATTGAGTTTTTGGACTATTTTACAAAAAAATACGGAGATGTGGAAAAATATTTACTTCAAGTTTCTATGAAGAAAGAAGAAATTCTGGAATTAAAAAATATTTTAATCGAAAAATAAATTAAAAAAAAATTCAGCCTGACGCGGCGTAAAAACTCCGTTTCGGGCTGAATTTTTATAAATTTATACTATTTCTTCATTACCGGCGCTTGAAGCTCAGTCAGCCATTTTTCCGGATTTTTTTCATCATCAGGAGAAATAATTACATGTCCGCGCAAATTTCCCGCAAAAATATAATTATTCGCCTCTATCCATTCGGCTAGCTTTGACGTGGCTGCGTCGTAGCCGCCGTCAAAAGGTCCCGAAAAACGAACTGTTGCCGCAAGCGGAATTTCGTCATATTGCTTATAAATAAATTCTCCTTGATTAGTTCCAAATTCATCAACAGGAATTGCGATTTCAACATCCGGATTTGATTCTTTATATTCTTCGTCAAAATAAGTGGAATAGCCGTCGCTGTGGCACTGCAGATTATTTTCAATTATAAATTTCCCAAGCTTCTCCCAAAGTATCCCTTCGTCTCTGTAATGTGGGATTATTCCGCGCAAAGTCAAAACTTTAACCGCAGGCAATTTTTTTAATTCAATTTCATAAACCATAATATTGTGCTCCTCTCTGAATTTACCGCTCATTTGCATGAGCTTGTTATATCTTTCCTGTTCGGCTTCGATAAGCGATTTAACCGAAGCGGCTTTGGAGCGAAAAACCTCGTCCATATAGGCAGAATTGTCAAAATTGGGCAGGATATCACGTATTTCCTCAATAGAAAAACCTAAATCCCGAAGAAGTACAATATTCGCAAGCATGGGAATTTGTGCGGCGCTGTACATTCTATATCCTGTGAAAGAATCGATTTCAGCCGGCTGAAAAAGATTGCATTTTTCATAATGCCTCAGCATACGCGGCGAGACACGCACTAATTTAGAAAATTCACCAATTTTAAACAAGATAAAACCTCCATTGCCATTCGTATCAGAAATTTGTTGCAAATTCAGAATAAGCCTTGACATAATGTCAGAGTCAAGCAGAAAAAAATTTTTGTTATGTCGAGGAACGTATGGAAATTTTCGCTTTTATTTATCAGTATACCGTATGAAAATCATATCAGGCAAGATTTCACATAATCAACCGGAACGTCCATACGTACAGCAGTTTCTTCGGCAGTGAAGCCGCTCTCCACAAATCGGCGGACTACGCTTATTATATTTTCGGCAACTTCAATAATATGCCCGTCCGGGTCATAAAAGCGAACGGCGCGCTGTCCCCAGCTATGTTCTAAAATTTGATGCAGATAAGAAATTTCTGAGAAGCTTGATAGCTTATTTGCGAAATCGTCAATATCTTCGACCTCGAAATATAATTCCATCGCGTTATTTTTATAAATAATTTCATTTTCGGTCTTTCTGATAAATTTTATCCACGATTCAGCAGTCTGCAAAGATAAACCTCCTGACAGCATGACATTCGCCCCGAAGTCACCAACCACCTCCAAGCCCAAAATATCAAAATAAAATTTTTTAGACTTTTCCATATCCTTAACAGCAATTAATGTTCCTTTATACATCATTTTCATCCTCCTAATATTATTTCCCATTTGATTTGTAGAAAAAAATTTTCACAGCGAAGCGTTCCGCGCAATGCTTCAAGCGCGGAATGAAATATTTTTTTCTATTCTTTAGAAGGGAAATAGTATAATATTTTACTCAAAAAGATTGTTGAAATTTTAACATAGCGATATATGAAATATGCTTATATTCAAAATCAGCGTGTCGGCATTTTATACTAAATAGTACAGAATAAAATCTTTCTAACGAAGCATAAATACCAGTTGACAATTGTTTCAAGGTAGATTACAATTCACAAGGTAATAAATATAACTAAAAGGAGAACATTATCATGAGCGGCTATAACGCAGTACTAGCAAGAAATACCGAAAACGCTCCAATAAACGCTTCATATTCGCAAACGGTAGCTTTTTCACATTACAATAATTTTTCGGCTCAATTACCTATCGATCCAAAATCCGGCAAATTAGTGGCCGGCGGCGTAAAAGAACAAGCCGAGCAATGCTTTAAAAACATCAAAGCAGTAGTAGAAAGCATAAACCATGTTATGAGTGACGTTGTCAGAATCACTGTATTCGTTAAGAATATCAAAGATGTCGACGCTGTAAACGAAGTTTATAAAACATTCTTCCCGACATATGTTCCTACAAGAACTACAGTTGCAGTAGATGCATTGCCTATGGATGCTTTAGTGCAAATCGAAGCGCTTATTTCGAACGGCGAAGGCACAATTCCAAACGCACCGCAAGCAGGCGACTTGATTAAGCTTACAAACAACACGGCAAATGCGCCAATATGTGCGCTTTCTACACAAACCGTGTCTTTTTCTCATTACAATAATCTTTCGGCTCAATTGCCTATCGACCCAAAAACCGGCAGATTAGTAATCGGCGGCGTAAAAGAGCAAACTGCACAGTGCTTAAAAAATATTAAGGCGATTTTAGAAAGTATCGACGTTCCTTTTGACGATATTGTTAAAATTAATATATTCCTTAAAGACCTTTCGGATATTGAAGCCGTAAACGAAGTTTATACAACATTTTTCCCTGACTCGGCTATCGCAAGAGCCGTTGCTTATCTTCCTGCAAGAACTGTAATTTCAGCGTCCGCTTTGCTTATGGATGCTTTAGTTCAAATCGAAGCAGTGGTTTCACACGGAGACGGTACGCCTCCGCAAGCTATTGAAGATAGACACGGACTTATTATCGAAGCAAACAATACAGAAAATGCACCAAAATCTTCTCTGTCTACACAGACCGTGGCTTTTTCTCATTACAATCATCTTTCGGCGCAATTGCCTTTAGACGCAAAAGGCAGCATGGTAGCCGGCGGTGTAAAAGAACAAGCCGGACAATGCTTGAAAAATATTAAAGCAATTGTAGAAAGTATCGACCATTCTATGGAAGATATAGTTAAAGTAAATGTATTCCTTAAAAATATCGCGGATATCGACGCTATGGATGAAGTTTACAAAACATTCTTTCCAAGCGGCACTCCTGCACGCAGAGTAGTCGGCGTATCGGCTTTGCTTAACGATGCTCTGATTCAAATAGATGCCGTTGTATCAAACGCAGAAGGAACTCCGCCAATAGCATAAAACTTTTTATTATAAATCAGCCGTTCTCGAAAGAGAGCGGTTTTTTTACGCATTACAATCAATGTATTGTTAAAGACAGTATAAAATTAAAAAAATTGTATATTTATCGCATTTTATTTTGTATAATAGTATAAAATACATAAATATGGGGGATACTAAATGATTAACGAAGTAAAAAAATATTATGACCTCAGCGGAAATATTACTTCTTGCGAACCTTTCGGACAAGGGCATATTAATGATACTTATCTTGTTATTTTAGATGACGGCAAAAAATACATATTGCAAAGAATTAATACCCGTGTTTTTAAAAATCCGGACGAACTTATGCAAAATATTGAAGGCGTAACAAATTTTTTAAGAAAAAAGATAATCGATAATGGCGGAAATCCCGACCGTGAATCTCTGACCATTATAAAAACTATAGACAATAAAACCTATTTTGCCGATTCCAACAGCGATTGCTGGCGTATTTATACTTTTATAGATGATGCCGTTACTTACCAAATCGCCGAATCGCCTTTGCATCTTTACGAATCGGGCCGCGCTTTCGGTATGTTTCAAAAAAACTTGGCGGATTATCCGGCGCATACTCTTTTCGAGCCGATTGCAAATTTTCATAATACAAAAGTCAGATTCGAAACTTTTTTAAAAGCCGTTGACGAAGATGTAAAATCCAGAAAAAATGATGCACTAAACGAAATCGAATTTGCCATGAAGCGCGCCGGCGAAACGGGTATTTTGGTAGATATGCTGGCGAACAGCGAATTGCCTTTGCGCGTCACACATAATGATACAAAATTCAATAATGTTATTATCGATAAAAACACCGGAAAAGCAATCTGCGTTGTAGATCTCGATACCGTAATGCCCGGCCTTGCTTTATATGATTACGGCGATTCTATTCGTTCCAGCACAAATCCTGCGGACGAGGACGAAAAAGATATTTCGAAAGTATTTATGGATAATGATTTTTTTGAAAGCTTCACAAAGGGATATTTAGAGGTTGCGAAAGAATTTCTCCAGCCTAATGAAATTAAAATGCTTGCTTTTTCCGCAAAACTCATGACTTTGGAATGCGGAATCAGATTTTTGACCGACCATCTTCAAGGCGATGTTTATTTTAAAACACACCGCGAAAACCATAATCTCGACCGCTGCCGCACGCAATTTAAATTAGTGGCTGATATGGAAGAAAAAATGCAATATATGCACGATTTTATTAATAGCAATCTATAAATATCAGGGCCGCTCAATGCGACCCCTTTTTTATAATTTCATGCCCTCTTTCCAATCAAGCGACAAAAGTTTTTTCGAAGCTATCAGATACATCACGAAAGCCCCAATAAACACAATAAATGTAAAAATTATTTTATTCTCGACAAAAAATATCCTATAGTCATAAAATCGTATAATCAATAAATTTACCGCGTAAAATAATATTCCCAGTGAATTTAGCTTTGTTTTTATGGGAATCATTATCAACAAATATGTACATCCGTAATATAAAATCGAAAATAAAGAAAACTCGATAATCGATTTTTTAAAAATAACTGACGAACAGAGCATGAGAAAAAGCATGATTAAAATCATTAATACGATATTTTTATTGCTTTTTTTATCAAGAAAAAAACCAAACACGAATATTACTAAAAAAGTAATTAAATGAACCGCAAGTTCTGATAATGTCCGGAAATCATAAAGTAATTTAGAATAATCGGTATAAATTTTGAAAAAGCACGCACATGCACTAAGAATTACCATCAAAAATATATTAGATAATTCAATTTTTTCGCTTTTAAATTCCTCGGTATTTTTGAAATAAAAGCAGTATAAAAAAAATGCGAATAACGAAACTAATAGAAGTATCAGAAAATTCTGTGCTCCTTCGCTGAAAATCTCAGATCTGCCTTCATTGGCCGCCGAAAGCATGGAATAATTATAGCTTTTGTAAAAAAAGAACTTTCTTATGTAGTAAAAAATAGATTCTCCGATAACAATGGCTGTGATAAAAATTGCTAAGATTTTGTAGGAGCTGTCAGAACAATTAATAAGCGTGTCGGAAAACAGGATTCCGGTCAAAATACCATGGGCCAATATTAAATACGAATAAAACGGTATATTTTTATAAAACAGCAAAACTTCAAGAATCATAAACAGGAAAAAGATAAATTTAAGATTGTATTTTTTTTGTTTTATTATGTGAAAAAAAGAGCGGATTAAAATGCCAAGCATAATCGAAACTAAAAAATTGCGGTACATTTTATCATCGCTGACAATATTAGCGGACAAAAAAGCAAAAGAAATAAATAAAAAAGACAAAATGTAAAAAGAAAGCTTCCTGAGCATTAAATTATCATCCCCTTTTAATCATCTGTAGAAATATAGAAGCCTTCGACTTTGTCGGACACACGTAATTTCATAGCTCATACATTTTTATAGAAAAACGCTATAAAAATGTATTCGTTACGTGTTAAAGCCTTCGGCTTTAATCCGCGGCGCGGATTTTGTCCGACTTCGTCGGACACACGTTATTTCATAGCTCATACATTTTTATAAAAAAACGCTATAAAAATGTATTCGTTACGTGTTAAAGCCTTCGGCTTTAATCCGCGGCGCGGATTTTGTTCGACTTCGTCGAACACACGTAATATTATACCCTTTTATGGTTATTTTTTCAATATACGTGCCGAATTTTGGCATAAAAAAAGCTGAAGTTAAATACTCCAGCAGAAATTACTATTCTTCCTCATCTTCGTCAAAATCATCTTCATCGTAATCTTCGTCGTCTTCTTCGTCATAAATATATTCAACATCATCAAAACCATCAAATTCATCAAACTGAAAAAGTTGCTCAAATTCCTTTGATACTTTGTCGAACTCATCATCGGATTCAATAAGTTCCAGTTCTACTTCGTCGCCGTTTTCTTTATATACATAAATCAAAACTTCGTCGTCGCCAATAGGCATTAATGCAATATACGATTTATTTTCAACATCAAAAACACCAAGCACGCTGCACTCTAACTCTGAACCGTCGTCTAAGGTTATAATAATTGTTTCTTGGGCATGGTCGTGATCGCAGCCACAGTCACAAGAATCGCCACAATCTCCGTCAAAATGATTATGTTCCATAAATGAACCTCCTAAAAAAGATTTGCCATTCAAATTGTCTGACGTTAGCTTATATTATACCATAAATAATTATTTGTAAACAAAAATTTATTAATTCGTTGAGTAAATATTTTAACAAAATTTTATTTATACTATTTTCATTTTTTTCTATCCTTTATAATGAAAATAGTGTTATAACAATTCCACAAAAATAACACTCTGTAATACTATTTACATTTTTCTATCTTTAAAGAATGGAAATCGTAAAATATACAAAGTGTTATTTTTTATTACTCGGTATTCTCGTTAAAATACTTGATAATCCCTTTATAAATCGCCCATGCGATTTTTTCTTGGTATTCGTTATCAGAAAGCTTATTGGTGTCGCTGGGATTCGATAAAAACCCGCATTCCACAATAATCGCCGGTGTTTTTGATTTTTTCAGCAAATAATAATTCGTATTCGCCTTTGCTTCTCTACGGTTTTCCGGATCAACGAAAGCCTTAATTTCCTCCTGAACATTTTCGGCAAGCTTTTTGGAATTTTCGAAATTCTCAAAATAAAAAACCTGCGCCCCTTGAACAGTTTCTTTCGGATAAGAGTTTTGGTGTATGCTGACAAGAATATCCGATTTGTAATCATTCGCAATGACGATTCTTTCACGCATATCAATCGACTTTCGCTCGCCCAACGCTTCGTCCGTAGTTCTTGTCATCAAAACCGTAGAACCGCCCTGCTCTAAATATGACTGCAATTTTTTCGCTATCTGCAAATTTATATCTTTTTCTAATTTTTCGTCAGCGCTGACTTTTCCGGGGTCCCAGCCGCCGTGACCGGAGTCAATCGCAATTATTTTTTTAGAGATCGGCATCGAAAAAGTAGCAACTGTTTCATCTTTATAAATTTTAATAACACCGATAATTATTACAGTCAAATAAGTAAAAAATAATATAGTTTCTTTTTTAATTGAAAATACTTTCAAAGAGCACCCCCAAAAATAAATTCCTAATCATCTCTATTCAAAGAACTTCTATAAAATATTATTCGGGAGTTATCATAAATATTCGAAATAACCTAAAAAGGATTTTTCGTCAGCCTAAATCAATTTAATGTAATTTCCACTTTTCTTTCTTTTTGATTCCAATCGACTTCGGCTTTAAAAGCCTCCGAAATCGCACGTATCGGGACAAAAGTACGGTCATTTACGATTATCGGCTCAGTGTCCAAAGATATTTCTCTGTCATTTACAGACATATTATTTTTTCCGATAGTTAAATTTATTATTGTACTGCCCTTTTTTGCCGTAATATTTTTATTTGAGTCATTCCATTCGACTTCTGCGCCGAGTGCATTAAAAACCGCGCGCATCGGTACGAGAACACGTTCATTTTCGATTATCGGATTTTGCTCAAATCCTAAATATTCTCCATTTATATAAACCCGAACAAGCGGATTTTTTATAACACCGTTTACTTCGTTAGCAACTGTCCAAGTCAAACCTTCTCTGAAATCCAGCGCAAAATTGAAAACCGGCTCAATTACTAAATTATTTTTTTTATCAATAAATCCATTTTTGCCGTCTTTGCCGATACAAGCCAAGCCTTCGCTGAAATCATAAGCCTCGTCATATTCGAACGGAATTTTCAAAATACCGTTTTTATCAATAAAACCCCATTTTCCGTCCATCATAACGGCGGCGTACCCTTCATAAAAATCCCGTGCGTCTTCAAATTGACAAGGTATAATTTCTGCGCCTGTTTTGTCCAGATATCCGAATCCGTTTTCCGATTTTACGAGCGCCCTTTCGTCCTTAAAATAAATATCCATGCTCATATTATCGTAAGGCCTTGTTGCGATTACGATTTTTCCGGTTTTATCGATAAAAGTCAGCCTATTATGCGCCGCAATAGAATCTTTTTCGGCAACGGCGATTGATGCCGGCGCAAGCCCTTCATTAAAATAATCATCAAATATCCAATAAATTATGTCGTCCTGCTCATAAATATCGCCTATAAGAGCTTTATTAATCAAAGGTTTTTCGATAACGATTTCGCCTTTTTTATTTATAAAATATTGCTGTCCGTCCAAAATAACCGGTGCCAAACCGTCATTGAACTCCCCTGCCCAATCGTAGACAAAAGGAATCACGATATTATTATTTGCGTCCAAATATCCGAATAATTCATCCTTTTTAACAGAGCAAAGCCCCTCTTTATAATCAAAAGCCGATTGATAAATACAAGGGATAACTTCTTCGCCTTTTTTATTTATATAACCCCACTGCCCTTCTCCTTTTGCAACAACCGCCAATCCCTCATTAAAATAAAAAGCATATTCATATTGCTGCTTAATAACGGTTTTTCCGTCAACATCCATATATCCGAATAAATCGTCCTCGGAAAAAACCATCAAGCCCTCTTGATAATTTCCGACTGAAGTCACCTCGTTGTCATAGAAAAATTTATAGTCGACCGGCTCTGCAAAAATTGATTGCGGAAAAACAAAAATTAAAAACAAAAAAGCAATAAATACCCTTTTCATAAAAAGCCCTCCTTCAAATACTTTATCCTTCTGTTGAAAATAACAAGATTTCATCTATCGGTCAAAAAAATCTTTTTGCTTTTAACTTTATTGTGTATAATAAAATAAGATTAAAATGCTATAATAATTATGTTAAACAATCGTTATGAATATATTATAATACGAATTCTTTACAGGCACAGTATGCTTTTTTTAACATATTATGCGATTTTTTATAGCTTTGGGATTTCCTACACTATCCATATTTTCCCGAATTATGTCCAAAAATACTCAACTAATTTATCGACATATTTTCCAAAAACATTCTATATTGTCAGTTGAATTTTAATAATTTTGAAAAGAGGTAAATTTATGTTATATGATTGCTTGATAGTCGGAGCCGGCCCGGCCGGACTTACAGCCGCTTTGTACACCAACAGAGCCGGACTTTCCACAATTGTGCTGGAGAAATTTTTTGTCGGCGGGCAAGTTTCGAATACTTATGAAGTAGATAATTATCCGGGATATTCACAGATTTCCGGTCCCGAATTGATGCAGAAAATCGAAGAACATTCCAAAAACCACGGAACGAATATTGTTTTTGATGAAGTAACGGATATCAGCAAAGAAGGAAATATTTTTAAAATAAAATGCAAAAAAAATGAATATACATCAAAAACCGTTATCGTTACAACAGGCGCTAAACCAAGACTTTTGGAGGTAAAAGGCGAATCGGAATTTAAAGGGCGCGGTGTTTCTTATTGTGCGACTTGCGACGGCGCATTTTATAAAGCTAAAGATGTAGCCGTACTCGGAAGCGGCAATACCGCCGTTGAAGATGCGATTTTTTTGGCGAGACTTTGCCGAAAAGTCTATTTAATCAGCAGATCGGGCAGATTAAAAGCGGAACAGCGAATTTTGGACCGTTTACCGGATTTTTCGAATATCGAAGTGATTTATAATCATACATGTAAAGAAATCACGGGAAGTAATTTTGTCGAGAAAATAATAATGTCCAATATATCGGATAATTCTATCAGAGAATTTGAAGTCTCGGGAGTTTTTGTGGCGATTGGAATTACTCCTAATTCAAATATTTTAGCGGATAAACTCAGCACAACAAACCACGGTTATATTACTACAAATGAAAAAATGCAGACTGAAATACCGGGGCTTTTCGCCGCCGGTGATGCTAGGGACACTCCGCTCAGGCAGATTATTACGGCTGCCTCCGACGGCGCAATTGCCGCTTATCATGCATCTTTGTATATTGCCGAAAATAAATAAAAAAATCCGCCGAAAACACTTTCGCTGTTTTCGGCGGATTTTTTATACTATTTTCAATATTAAGGATAGAAAAAAATATTTAATTTCGCGCTTAAAGCCTGCGCGAAACGCTCCGCTGTGAAAGATTTTTTTCTACTTATCAAAATGAAAATAGTATTAATAAAGTTTTTCCAGTTCGTTTGCTACATATCCGTTTCCAATCAAAATATCATATTGAAACATTTTATACCTGTCGTCGGTTTCCAGAAAATTATAGGGATAAATGTCATCATAAACATTATTTTTATCGATAAAAAGGTCAACTCTTGACATATAATTCGCTTTTTCATAGACTTCGTCAATAAAATGGAAAAAAAGCGGTTTTTTCAAGCCCGTCAAATTCAAAATATAATTTCCCATAAAATTAGAGCCCATAATATCAATATTTTCTTTTGGTAAACCATAATTCGAATAAATCAAAAACGGTGGCGTAACTATTTTTACTAAATCTTCGGTATCAAGCTTACTATCGTCTTTTATAAACCCTAATTCACGGTAAAAGCTAAAGCTTTTGCCAAGGTTCGGCAAATGGTCGCCAAAAAAAAGAACAATCGTTTTCTCGTCTTCTTTTTCAAAATAATCAATTATTTTTTTCAAAGATTTATCAGCATTATAAAGCCCTTGTATATAATTTTCGCCCACATTTTTCGAATTTTCCGAAATATCATCATTCAAAATTTTAATTTCAGTATTTTCGTATTTATTATCATATGGCTGATGATTCTCCATCGAAATCCCAAAAAGAAATAATTTTGACTTTTTATTTTCGTAAGCTTCAATCAATTGGTCGGCAAAATAATCATCCGAAACATATGTACCCGAATATTCGGGATTTTCCATATCTTCCAGTGCTGTGAACTCGTCGAATCCTAATTTATCGTAATAAGTATCCCTGCTGTAAAAATTTTTATTATAAGTATGTACGGCTTTCGTTTCGTAATTATTCGTTTTAAAAATATTCGGCAGAGCGTTAATCGGCTCTTTTATGTAAGTTTCATATGATGAATGGTCCGCAAAAAAGTATTTGTTCAAAAAACCGGTTAGGATTTCATATTCAACATTTGCCGTGCCGCCGCCGTAAGTCATCGAGCCTAAATCGCCGGAAGTATATTTTTTTGAATATTCTCTGAAATTCGGAATCGGGTCTTTTGATAATTTCAAATTTCCGATTTTTGTAATATCAAAAAAAGATTCGCTGAGAATAACAACTACATTCGGACTTTCTTCTTTTTCAAGATTTAAAAGCTCAATATCCTGCGAATTTTCTGTTTTTTTCTGAACTCTGTCTTTTAAATCGAAAATCGCATTATCCAGAAAAATTTTATTATAATTCATAAATTCGGCTTTTGATTCATATAAGCCGTGCGAAACAAAACCAAGCACAAATCCTTTTGATTTATAAGAAATATCGTCCCAAACATTTGTTTTCAAAAATGAGGTTGTGAATATAATATTCGCTAAAATAAGCGAAAACAAAACACAGAAAATTCTTGAACCAAGAGATATTGAGCGATATTTTTTTTCAACAAAAAAAATCCCTATACCGATAATAATAGTCAAAAAAAGCAGAAAATAAATTAAAAATGTCACCGAAATATTAGATTTATCTACCACGCCGCCGATCGAAAAAGTCAAGGATAAATCATTCAAATAAAAAACTTCGTTACGTTGGGAAACTTTCAAATAGTTGACAGTAGATAATAAAAAAACGACAGTCTGAAGAATCAAAAATGAAATAAATATTTTGCCCGTGATAAAGCCAATAAACAAGAGAAGCATAAAAATAAAAAGGCTTGCAGTCAGGAAAAGCGGCAGATTTTCGCCTATCCAATCTACAACGTCAAAAAAAGATTGCCTTGCAATCAGTTCCGAAAAGAAAACTATCAGCAAAGATGTCAAAACATTAAGCCAAAAAAATAAAACAAATGAATATCTTTCTTTCATACCAATAAATAATCACCACTCTATGGCTATACCGACAAACGAAGCTTACACCCGTTCCTCAGTATATATAATACAGAGCCCCGGAAAACCGGGACTCAGAAAAATTTATTTTTCTTCAAATTTTCTATTGCGCTCTTTCGGCGAGATTACCACATATCTATACGGCTCTACGCCTTGGCTGAAAGTGCTTACAAAACGGTCATTTTGAAGCGCAGAATGAATAATACGCCTTTCATAAGGATTCATAGGCTCAAGAGAAACCTCTTTGCGAGTCTGCTTAACTTTTTTAGCAAGATTATGCGCTAAATTATCCAGCGTTTCCTTGCGGCGTTCGCGGTAATTTTCGGCATCAATCGTAACGCTGACATAAGGCGCATTTCCTTTATTAACCGCGAGATTAACAAGATATTGCAAAGAATCCAAAGTTTGTCCGCGTTTTCCAATCAAAACTCCCATATCGTCACCTTTTAATACTATATCGATATGCCTGTCCTTTTCCGTAATATCAAATTCTACAACGATTCCCATGCAAATAAATATTTCACGTAAAAAGTTCTTAATTGTGGATACAGGGTCAAATTTTTTAGTTACTTTTATTTTAAAAGGTTTGCTTCCAAAGCCCAAAATTCCTTTCGAGCCTTGCTCTAATATAACGTAATCAACATTGTCTTCTGTAGTTTTCAATTCGCTTATAGCTAGGCTCAAAGCTTCCTCTAATGTCTTCCCTGTTTTTTCGATCGAATCCATTATTTATCAATCCCCTTTTTTTTAGCATAGACTTTATTAAGAACTAACTGCTGACAAATTTGAAATACATTAGAAGTAATCCAGTACAAACCAACACCGATCGGAGTAGAAATCGTAAAAAATGCCATCATTAAAGGCGTAACATAAGTCATAGTTTTTTGTGTACTGGCTACAGTTGGATCTGAAGGAGTATTTTTTTGCTGTTTCATCATAATATATGAAGTTAAAAAGCTTGTTACGGCTGCCAAAATAGGAATTATAATAGCAGGCGACAATCTAAATCCGGGCGTATCGGTCAATTTCAATCCTAGAAAAAGATCAGATGCCGCAACTTCCAATAAAAACCCTTTAATCTGTTCAATCTGTGCAGAAAACTCCGCCGGAACTTTTGCGAAAAAAGCTGCCCATTCGGATTCGGAGAATTTAGCTAAAACTCTTGCCAATTGATCAGGCGCATCTGCGCCGATATTCAGCGGTTTCATAAGTTTCGGTTCTATTATCGGTTTCAGCATCTCCAAGCTTCCGCTTATCGATAAAACCGTAGCCGCTAATTTATCAACATACAATTCTTTAAGCTGAGAAATATAAAGAAAAGGCTGCTGCATTATATAAGAGAGTGCGAAAAATATAGGTAATTGTAAAAACAAAGGTAAACATGAAGCAATCGGGTTAATTTTTTCTTTCGAGTACAAAGCTTGCAGCTCCGCATTCTTTTTTTGCAAAACCGCAGAGTCTTTTGAATCACCGTATTTTTTATTTATTTTGTCAATCTCTGGCTGTATTTTTTGGGTTTTCATCATTGATTTTTGAGAGCTGATAGCAAACGGCACCATTATAAATCTTGTAAAAATCGTAAACAAGATTATGGATATACCCAAAACATGCGCAGAAGTAAAATTCGATATAAAATTATAAATTACATTAAGAATAACACCTAAAATATTTGCAATAAATCCGATTATCGCAGAAGGCTCGTTCGGGACTTTAGTTGTGTTCAAAAACAAAAACAGGTTCAAATATTTTCCTCCTCAGATTTATTTTCCAAAGGCACAGGGTCAAAACCGCCTTTAGAAAAAGGGTTACAACGCAATAATCTTTTTGCTCCCAAAAAAATACCCTTAACAACACCGTATCTCTCTATCGCTTCGTAGGCATATTGCGAACATGTGGGATAAAATTTACATGAGTTTGGAAGCCCCGGCGATATTGCCCGCTTATAAAAAATCAACAGATACAGACAAATTTTTTTCATAAAAACAAAGCCCCTTATGAATAAAAACAGAATAGATCATACACCTTTATTATATAGATTATGTTTTTTTAAAAGATGTATCAAAGAATCATTAATTTCAAAATAGCCCAGCCCTTTTGTTGTGTTTCTGGCAACAACAACAATATTATATCCGCGCGCGATTTTTTTTTCCAAAAGCCTGTAGCTTTCGCGAATACAGCGCGTGACTCTGCTTCTGACAACAGAGTTCCCGACTTTTTTGCTAACGGAAATGCCTAAATAATTTAATGAAGAATTATTTTTCAAAATATACAATACCAAGTTTCTATTTGCGATAGACTTTCCTTTACCATATACAATACGAAAATCCTTATTTTTTTTTAGGGATGTGGTAAATTCCAAAAGAACGTCCTCCCGCTTTTTCATACAAATTCGATTTTTTTCTTAAAACAAATACGCTTAATCAAATAACCTAAAATACGTATAAATAAAAGACCACAAAAAAGTGGCCTCATACTTAAGACTTTATAAATAATTAAGCAGACAATACTTTTCTACCTTTTTGACGTCTTCTAAGTAGAACTTTTCTACCGTTTTTAGTACTCATTCTTTTTCTAAAACCATGCTCTTTGCTTCTTTGCCTTTTTTTAGGCTGAAACGTCATTTTCAATTTCAGCACCTCCTTATAAAAAAGATGAATCGTATAAAAAATTTTTGCAAAGCAATAATAATTTCATAAAAACAGGATTTTTTAAAAAATCTGTCTATAACTTTGCACACACTGCCAATAAACAGCCATACGAACTATTGCTATTATATAAAATAAAATTTTCCTAGTCAAGTACAGTTTTATTATAAAAATTTAATTGTATTGCTTATCCACAAATATTTTGATATTATTATATTAATTCTGTGTAAAACATGTTTAATTTTCTAAGTTATTCACATTCTGTTGATAAGTCTGTGTATAACTATTAAATTCTTTCCAAATTATTGTTTTCTTATATAGCTGTTGATTTTTTGCTGCAAATATATTTTGTTTTCGTGTCATATATAATCAAGAAAAATCAAAATTAATGAATAATTGTATTCTTAAAATGCTATATATTGTAATTTGTTGATAACTGTAATTTAATGTTGTTAATTATATTTTCTCTTGCAAATAACACCCAATTTTTACAGGGTTTTATTTTTTCTGTATTTTATAGTTTTACACATATCCACAATTTAATTATTAACATTATCAACAATTAATATTTTTTCCATTTGAATGGAAATATTATAAAATATGATTATTTCTATTTTTCTATCCTTAAAAATGGAAATAGTATTAAAACTCCCAGGGGGAAATTCGCATGGATACTCAAATCGAATATTATTGGGTTGAGGTTTGCAAACTTTTGGAAAAGGAATTGACCGAAATCGCAATGGATATTTTTATTAAAACATTGAAACCTCTTTATATAAATGAAGATTTTTTTGTTTTAGAAGCCTCTGAAACCGCGCATAAGAATACTGTAGAACAACGCTACATCGGCATAATTACAAGTTTTATCAGAGCTGTAACCGAAAAAGAGCTTGATGTTAAATTACTTTTACCCGAAAGTTTCAGCGCTTTAGAAACGCCGTTAAGCGAAAAACAAATCCCGAACGCAATGGGAAATATTAAGCAAAAATACGTTTTCGAGACTTTTGTCCGCGGAAAATCAAATGAGCTCGCCTATGCGGCCTGTGTTGCAGTGTCTGAGGCCCCCGGCAAAACTTCTTATAATCCTTTGTTTTTATACGGCGGAGTTGGGCTTGGCAAAACTCATCTTATGCATAGCATAGGTAATAAAATTCTATCGGATGATCCAAAATCTAAGGTATTATATTGTTCAACCGAGACCTTTACAAACGAGCTGATTAATTCCATAAAAGAACGAAAAAATCAAGATTTCCGAAATAAATACCGCGATATCGACGTTTTGCTGATCGACGATATTCAATTTTTGTCCGAAAAAGAAGGTACTCAGGAAGAATTTTTCCATACTTTCAATACACTATATGACGCTAACAAGCAAATCGTTATATCTTCAGATCAACCTCCAAAAGAATTAAAAACCTTGGAGGACAGGCTTAGAAGTCGCTTCGGCTGCGGGCTAATAGTTGACATAACTTTTCCGGATTATGAAACCCGTGTGGCGATTTTGGAAAAGAAAGCGGAACTTGATCATACAAAAGTTTCGAAAGAGGTAACGAATTTTATCGCTAAAAATATTGTTTCCAATATACGTGAGCTTGAGGGCGCACTGAATAAAGTTATCGCTTTCGCTACTCTCTGCAATACTCCTATAACAATCGATCTTGCCGAAAATGCCCTGCGAGACATAATTTCCGCGCAGGACAAGCCCGAAATTACGCCGGAATTCATACAAAATATCGTTTCGACTCATTATAATATTTCGCCGGACGATATACGCGGTAAAAAACGCACCGCAAATATTTCTTATCCACGTCAGGTTGCAATGTATTTAACACGGAAAATAATCGATATGTCTTTACCTAAAATCGGCGATTGTTTCGGCGGCAGGGATCATTCCACAGTTATTCACGCCTGCGATAAAATCAGCTTTGAATTGGAGAACGATAAAAATGTGGCGAATACCCTATTGGAATTAGAGAAAAAAATAAAAGGTGAATAAATATCTATATTTACTTTGTCAACAATCTTGTTTATTTCCTGTTGATAAGTTTGTATTTTTTGTTTATAAATATTTATACTTTTTTCCGCTGTTGATAATGTGGATAAGTTTATATTTTAAAAAAAGATATCCACATAGTTTATCGGGCAAAAAAACCTATATCTATCAGCCAAACAGCACTTTTGAACAAATCCACAGCCCCTACTACTACTACTACTAAAATTATTTAATTAATATATACAAATATCCACACAATCGGATTGTTTAAAACTTTTTTTTGGAGGTACCAAATGAAATTCACATGCATGAAAGAAACTTTGTTAGAAGGAATCAATATTGTATCGAGAGCTGTATCCGCAAAAACCTCAATGCAGATATTAGAATGTATTCTCATAGATGTTAATGAAGATGGTTTTAAATTAACCGCAAACGATTTGGAAATGGGCATAAAAACAAAAAATCTCGAAGCGACTGTTATCGAAACCGGCAAAGTGTGTATAAAAGCGAAATTATTAATCGATATAATTAAGCATTTGCCGGAAGGTATGGTTAGTGTTAAAACAGACGAAAATTTTGTTACACAAATAAAAGCCGGTAAATCTGAATTTAAATTGCTTGGTCAGGATTCCTATGAGTATCCGGAATTGCCGGTTGTTGAAAAAAATAATCGATATGAAATATTTTCTTTGGATTTGAAAAACATGATCAGACAGACTATTTTTACGGTTTCTTTTGACGAATCGAAGATCACTTTTACCGGGGAATATCTTGATATAAAATCCGATGAACTGAATATCGTTGCTGTTGACGGATTCCGCATATCATGCAGAAATTCAAAGCTCTTTTATTCTTCCGGCGATACCGGTGTAATTGTTCCTTACAAAGCCATGAACGAGATCGGAAAAATAATTTCAGCAGAGCCAAACGAGAAGATAAATTTTTACATTACCGATAAACATATTTTGTTTGAAGATGAAAATTGTATTCTTGTATCTCGGCTTATCGAAGGCGATTTTATGAATTATGAACAGGTCTTTACCGATGATTTCAACACCAAAATCACAGCTGACAGAGATAATTTTATTTCTTGTTTAGAGCGGTCATTGCTGGTAAATTCGGACGTTAAAAAGAATCCTATTAAAATAAAAATAGATAAAGATTTGATGGCAATCTCTTCTGCTACCGAAATCGGAACAGCTTATGATGAGCTGGAAGTTGACTTGGAAGGCAATAATATTGAGATTTCGTTTAATCCAAGATATCTTATTGACGCTTTAAAGGTTATTGATGAGGATCATGTTTGTGTTTATTTTACAACAACACTAAGCCCATGCAAATTGCAGGGAAAAGATTCGATTGATCATAAATATCTTGTTCTGCCGCTTAGATCAAGAAATTAAGTAGAGTTAAAATAAAGGCCGTCTTTCCGGACTGAGTTTATACTATTTTCAATATAAAGGATAGAAAAAAATATTTCATTTCGCGCTAGAAACATTGCGCAAAACGCTCCACTGTGAAAAATTTTTTTCTACTTATCGAAATGAAAATAGTATTAGTATTTTATTGATCGGGAAAACGGTCGTTTTTATAGTTATCGATTGAAAATAATTTGATTAGAGGTGCCTAAAAATGGATACAATTAAAATAGATACGGATTTTATTAAATTAGGACAGCTTATTAAGCTTGCGAATCTTGTTTCGGGCGGTGCCGAGGCGAAATATTTTATCTTAGAGGGTAATGTAATTGTTAATAATGAAATCTGTTTAATGCGCGGGAAAAAAATTTATCCGGGAGATGTTGTTAAAGTGAAAGATAAAGAGATTACGGTTTCAAATGCATATAAATAATGTTTTGATTTATAATTTCAGGAATATAGAAAAATTATCTTTGGAACTAAATAACGGGATAAATATTTTTTACGGCAACAATGCACAGGGAAAAACCTCTTTTTTAGAAGCGATTTATATTTGCGGAACAGGACGCTCACACCGCACAAATTATGACCGTGAATTAATTAAATTTAATGAATCTGACGCACATATAAAACTAGATGTGTCCGATGAATTTTCTGATTTTAAAATTGACTTGCATATGAATATAAATAAAAAGAAAGGAATCGCAATTGATTCCGTGCCGCTTAAAAAATTAGGGGAATTATTCGGTCATCTGCTTCTGGTTATATTTTCTCCGGAGGATCTCGAACTTGTCAAAGGCTCGCCGATGATTCGCCGGCGTTATATTGATATGGAACTTTGTCAGATAAGCAGTATTTATTATTATAAGCTTCAGCAATATTACAAGGTTTTAAAGCAGCGAAACAATCTTTTAAAATCGATTGTAAAAAATAAAGATTTGATAGATAGTCTTGATGTTTGGGATTATCAATTGATTGAATACGGAATTGACATAGTCAAACTCCGAATGGAATTTATAGAAAATATTCAATTATTGGCGGGAAATATTTATCGGGATATTACAAACGGAAATGAAGAACTCAAGATTTTATATAAACCAAGCGTGAATGAAAATAATTATGAATCCAAATTATTAAAAAACCGGGATAGGGATATAATTCTTGGTTCGACAAATATCGGGATTCATAAAGACGAAATGATGTTTTATGTAAACGGATTTGATTTGCGCTCTTATGGCTCTCAAGGTCAGCAGCGTTCCTGCGCGCTTTCTATGAAATTGGCTGAAGTAGAGCTTATTAAGCAAGTAAAAAACCGTACTCCGATTCTTTTGCTGGACGATATCCTTTCTGAGCTGGACAAAAACCGTCAGGAATTTGTACTTCAAAAAATAGACAAAATTCAAACAATAATTACAACGACAGGTTCTTACGATATTATCTCCCAAAGACTTAAAAATTCTTTCGTTTTTTACGTTGAAAATGGTAATATTACTTTCGAGAATTAGATTTTTATGTTATAATACATAGATGAATTTATAATATTTCTATCGAAAAAATTACTAGTATTATAATTGTGTAATCTTTTCGTTGTAATTTTTTTTGTTGGTCTAAATTTTATACTATTTTCATCATAAAGGATAGAAAAAAATGAAAATGCTATTAATGCGAAAAGTATTTATTTTTGTAGAAATTAAGAGCTTCTTGGCAATAAATTAATTTCTATAATGCTTTTGCGAATTGTTACAAAATTATCTTCAAGGAGAGTTTTTATGTCGGGAGAGTACAATGCAAGTGATATACAGATTTTAGAGGGCCTAGAGGCGGTAAGAAAAAGACCCGGTATGTATATTGGAAACACTACAACCACAGGGCTGCATCATTTGGTTTACGAAATAGTCGACAATGCTGTCGATGAAGCTTTGGCCGGATTTTGTACTAAAATAGATGTTATTATTAATAAAGACAACTCTGTTTCGGTAAAAGATAACGGGCGCGGAATACCAATAGATATCCATGAACAAAAAGGGATTCCGGGTGTAGAGGTTGTGTTTACGCTTTTGCACGCCGGCGGCAAATTTGGCGGAGGGACTTATAAAGTATCCGGCGGACTGCATGGCGTTGGCGCATCTGTTGTAAATGCGCTCTCAAATTTTTTGGAAGTCAGTATTTTTACCGATGGCAAAATTCACCGCCAACGTTATGAGCGCGGAAATGTTGTTAGAAAATTGGAAATTATCGGTGAATCGGACGACTGCGGAACTTTGGTAACCTTTTTGCCGGATGACAGCATTTTTGATAGTATAAATTTCGAATTTGATATTCTAAGAAAAAGATTGCAAGAAACTGCTTATTTGACAAAAGGTTTGGAAATAACTCTGACAGATTTGCGCGAAGAGCCCGAAAAAACAATTAGATATCATTATGAAGGCGGAATCAAAGAATTTGTTTCAAATATAAATAAAAATAAATCGCCGATAAATCAAACTGTTTTTTATTGTGAAGGCGTTAAAGAGGATATATATGTCGAAGTAGCTTTGCAATATAACGAAGGATATTTGGAAAATGTTTTTTCCTATGCAAATAATATCAATACCCATGAGGGCGGAACTCATATTTCCGGTTTCCGTAACGCTTTGACAAAATCGGTTAACGATTATGCCCGAAAATTTAATATTTTGAAAGAAAACGATAAAAATCTCTTGGGCGAGGATATAAGAGAGGGACTGACCGCAGTTATTTCCGTGAAAATATCCGAACCTCAATTCGAAGGACAAACCAAAGCTAAATTGGGAAATTCGGAAGCAAGAACAGCTGTTGACAGTATTTTGAGCGAATATCTCGAATATTTTTTAGAAGAAAATCCGGCTGAGGCGAAAATCATTGTAGATAAATCGATTATGGCATCGAGAGCCAGAGATGCGGCTAAAAAGGCACGTGAGCTTGTTCGCCGGAAAAATGTTATGGATATTGGTCGTTTGCCGGGAAAACTTGCTGATTGTACAGAAAAAGACCCTGCTAAATGTGAAATTTTTATAGTCGAAGGAGATTCCGCCGGCGGTTCTGCTAAAAATGCAAGAACCCGTGATATTCAAGCTATTTTGCCGCTTAGAGGAAAAATTTTGAATGTTGAAAAGGCCAGAGTAGACAAAATTTTGTCAAACGAAGAGATTCGTGCGATGATTACGGCTTTCGGCACGGGAATCCAAGACGATTTTGAAATAGAAAAATTGAGATATCATAAAATAGTAATCATGACAGATGCCGATGTTGACGGCGCACATATTCGAACATTATTACTTACATTTATATATAGATACATGACACCGCTTATAGAATTGGGATATGTTTATATCGCACAGCCGCCGCTTTTCAGGCTTTATAAAAAAGCGAACAAAAAAGAATATTATGTTTATTCCGATTTGGAATTGGAAGAACTTTACAAAGAAGTCGGGAAAGACTCAACGGATGATTTACAGCGTTATAAAGGTCTTGGTGAAATGGATAAAGATCAGCTCTGGGATACAACTATGGACCCTGCCAAGCGGGTTTTGAAATTGGTGAAAATCAAAGATGCAATAGAATCCGATGATATTTTTACCAGATTGATGGGCGACAAAGTTGAACCAAGAAAAGAGTTTATAAATGAGCATGCTTTGTCTGTAAAATTTATTGACCTTTAATTTTAGAATTTCCAAAGGAGCACTTTTAGAATGGATTATGACAAAATATCCGAAGTATCTCTGGAAACAGAGATGAAGGACTCTTATATACAATACGCAATGTCGGTTATTGTATCGCGTGCGCTGCCGGATGTTCGGGACGGTCTGAAGCCTGTTCACAGACGAATTTTATATGCTATGAATGAGCTTAATTTGGATCCTTCCAAGCCGTATAAAAAATCCTCACGTATCGTCGGTGATACGATGGGTAAGTATCATCCGCACGGCAATTCCGCTATTTATGATGCCATGGTTCGTATGGCTCAGGATTTTTCAATGAGATATATGTTGGTCGACGGCCACGGAAATTTCGGCTCTATAGACGGCGACGGCGCAGCGGCTGAAAGATATACAGAGGCACGTTTATCAAGAATTTCTATGCATATGATTTCGGATATCGAAAAAAATACCGTAGATTTTACTCCGAACTATACCGAAGAATTTGAAGAACCTCTTGTTCTGCCTTCCAGATTTCCGAATTTATTGGTAAACGGCTCTTCCGGAATCGCCGTCGGTATGGCGACGAATATTCCTCCGCATAACCTCGGCGAAATTATTGATGCTGTTGTAAAAATTATTGATAATCATATTGAGGAAAATAGAGAAACAACAATTCAGGAAATTATGTCGGTTGTAAAAGGACCTGATTTTCCAACAGCCGGAAATATTATGGGTACTTCGGGAATAAAATCCGCTTATTTGACCGGACGCGGCAAAGTTGTGGTGCGCGCGAACGCTGTTATTGAGAATTTTAATAACCGCAATAATATTGTTATCGACGAATTGCCTTATCAAGTAAACAAAGCGAAATTGCAGGAAAAAATCGCAGAGCTTGTTCGAGATAAAAAAATCGAAGGAATATTTTTTATTAGGGAAGAATCCGATAGAAACGGAATGCGGATAGTCATTGAGCTAAAAAAGGATGCAAACCCGAATGTTGTTTTAAATAATTTATATAAATATACTCAAATGCAGGATTCTTTTGGAATTATCATGCTTGCGCTGGTGAATGGCGTTCCGAAAGTCCTTAATCTTAAACAAATGCTCGAATATTATTTGGACCATCAAAAGGATGTAGTTATTCGGCGCACAAAATTTGATTACGAAAAAGCAAAAAAACGTGAACATATTTTGCAGGGATTATTGATTGCAATTGACAATATCGATGAAGTTCTTGCTTTAATCCGTGGATCTAAAGACGCGAAAACGGCTTGCGAAGCTTTGTGTCAGCGTTTTGAGCTCTCTGATGAACAGGCTAACGCTATAATTTCTATGCAGTTTAGGGCGTTGACCGGTCTCGAACGCGAGCGCCTTCAAAAAGAAATGGACGATTTAAAAATTAAAATCGCAGAGCTATTATCGATTTTGGAAGACGAGAAAAAACTGTTTACGATTATTAAAGAAGAAATTTTAGTTATCAAAAATAAATACGCCGATGAGAGACGTTCGAAAATAATTCGTGACACGACGGAGATTGTAACCGAAGATTTGATCGATGACGAGCCTAATGTTGTTACAATGACGCATTTGGACTATATAAAACGCCTTGCGCTTAATACTTACAAATCTCAAAACCGAGGCGGAAAAGGAATTGTCGGAATTCAAACCCGTGATGAGGATATTGTTTCGAATCTTTTTGTGACAAATACTCACAGTACAATTTTGTTTTTTACGAATCACGGAAAGGTTCACCGAATAAAAACATATGAAATTCCAGAAGTCGGACGGACGGCACGCGGTACTGCGATTGTAAATCTTTTGAATTTGAACCCGGACGAAAAGATTGCTGCTGCAATTCCGGTTGATTTAGAATCGGATTCCGAAGATATCTGTTTGATGATGGTAACCAAAAACGGCATTACTAAAAAAACCGCTATGTCTCAATTTTTGAATATCCGTTCAAAAGGTTTGGTTGCTTTGAATATTCGTGAGGACGATGAGCTTATTGCGGTATTTCAGGCAAAACGCGGGGATTGCGTTTTTATTGCTACAAACAAAGGTAAAGCCATATCTTTTTCTGAGGATAATATTCGTGCTTTGGGAAGAGCAACAAGCGGTGTTAAAGGAATTTCTTTGGCGAAAGGCGATTACGTTATCGGAGCCGGCATTATAAAAGAAAATACACAAATTTTATTTGTGACCAGCCTTGGCTATGGAAAACGAACAATGCCTGACGAGTTTCAAATTGCCGGCCGCGGCAGGAGAGGCGTTTTAGCTTATAAATTGACAGAAAAAACAGGTTCATTGGTCGCTATAGATTTTGTTAATGATAACGAACAGATTATGTTAATCAACTCGGAAGGTCTGGTTATTCGTCTACGAGTTTCGGATATCAAAACAATCAGCCGAATTACTCAGGGCGTAAAACTCATAAATCTCCAAAAAGAAGTTTCGGTTATCGGAATTGCGAAGATAAGCGAAGAAGATATGGAAGATGAAAAGATAGAAGATAAAATAGACGAAAATAATGAAATTGACGAAAATAAAAAAATAGAAGAAGATAAATAAAAATAAAAAAGCTTTGCGAATGCAAAGCTTTTTTATTTTTAACCCGCCAAAAACATTTTACATGTTTTATAAAAAGATTCAGGTTCTTCAACATGCGGTAAAGATTTTGTGTTAAATACGGTCAAAGACAAATTCGGGCATGTTTCAATAATACGGTTAAATTGCGAAATCGGATTAACTTCGTCCTCTTTGCCCCAAATTATGTGAACCGGTACTTCGATTCTTGATAAATGATTATTTAAATTAATATTTAGGTAATTTGATAAAAATGCTGCATTTGAATATTTTGAATTTACGCCTTCCAAATGCGCTGATTTATAATAGTCATTTAACATTTTTTTATCTATTTTATTTATATAACGTTTGAAATACATTTTATAAAAAAGTTTTGAAGTTAAAAAAGTATAAATACTTGTACCGATTATCGGAGCTTCTAAAATGAATTTCTTAAAATAATCTTTTTTATCGGGAAGCTGATCTTTAATTCCATGCGGCGAAATTAATATAAATTTATTTACCAGATCAGGCTTAAAAATATTTGCAAGTACAGCAAAACCCGAAGAATTTCCATTTACAACTATAGAAGTTTTGGCTTTAATCACTTCGGATATAAAATCATTAATCAGAGATACATATAAATACGAACTATATGTGATTCCCGGTTTATCCGAAAATCCGTAGCCTAAAAGATCAATTGCGTAAACTTTGTGGTACTTCGATAAATTTTCGATAATGTTAGTCCATTCATGAAGCCCGGACCCGGCAACCGTATCATGAATTAAAAGCAGCGGCTCACCGCGGCCTTTTACAATATATCTAATCTTTCCGAATCGCCAATTGTAGTAATTCTTGTCAGATTTATCTATATTTTTGTTGGTTTTCTTAAAAATTAAGTTATTGATAATAACAGGAGCACTAATCAATGTGGACATCAGCAGTAGTTTTTTTATTTTCAAAAATATTCTCCTTTCGTAAAACGATTCTATATATTTTTCGGATAAATTTGTAATATTTATAAGATTAAATTTTGTTTTGTATAAGAATATAAATTTCACATATATTATATATGATACCATATTTATACTTATTATATACATTTATTTGGAAAGAAGGTATAAAAAGTGAGAGAATTTTTCATATTGATTGGACAGATATTTATAATTGCCTGCCTGCAATCTATTATAGAGCTGTTCATTGACCCAGATAAAAGACCGTACCAAGCTAGATTAATGAATATTGCTTGTTTTTTGGGTTCTCTGTATTTGCTGATAAATTACATATCGAATGTTATTTTGGGTGAAATTATGTCTGTGTTTAAAATAAATTTTTGAGCTTGAAAAATGTCGATAAAATCTGTAGAATATTAATATACAAAAATATACATTTGATACTAATTCCTATTAAATTTGAAGAAAAAAATTTTCACAGCGAAGCGTTCCGTGCAATGCTTCAAGCACGGAATGAAATATTTTTTTCTATTCTTTAAAAGGGAAATAGTATGAGAATTTGTTTTTTAAAAATTCGGAGGAGTTTATTTGAAAAATTTACTATTTGTGTATAATCCTAATTCGGGCAACGGGTCTTTTAAATTCGAGATTGATTCTTGTCTTGAGGTTTTTCAAAAATACGATTATATTGTTACGATGTTTAGGTTTATAGAAATTTCTGATATAAATACTTATTTATCAAAAATAGAAAAAGATTTATATGATGTAATCGTGGCTTGTGGTGGCGACGGTACCGTAAATATTGTTTTGAATGCAATTATTAAAAATGATATTAATTCAAAGCTTGGGATTGTTCCTTCTGGCACTGCGAATGATTTTGCAAGTTTTTTAAAAATTCCCCGTGAGCCTGCCAAAGCCTGTAAAATAATAACGGACGGCAATTCGAAATATGTAGACGTGGGTCTTGCCAATGATATATATTTTATAAATGTATTTGCAGCCGGACTTTTTACAAATATTTCTCATGTTGTGGATAAGGAATTTAAAGATTTTTTTGGAAAATTTGCATATTATTTAAAAGGTATAGAACAAATACCAAATTTTACACCTATTCCTATTGTGATTGAAAACTCAAAGGAGACCATAAAAGAAGATATTTATTTGTTTTTTATATTAAATTCATCCGGAACAGGCGGCTTTGAAAATTTGGCAAAAGGTGCAACAATTGATGATGGTATGTTTGAGTTTGTTGGAGTTCGCGCCAGACCGATCGGAGAAATTGCGATTCTTTTTGTAAAAATCTTGACAGGTGATTATTTGGATGATCCAAATGTGATTTATTTTAAAGATAATTATATAAAAATTGATACGCTGTCTACAAATCCAAA
This sequence comes from Eubacteriales bacterium, assembly GCA_031551135.1. GTDB lineage: Bacteria > Bacillota > Clostridia > Lachnospirales > JAITVM01 > JAITVM01. The sequence continues at coordinate 73,511 of JAVBOA010000010.1, forward strand.
TCATTTTGAAACAGATTTGGATGGCGAAAATGGGCCGGAATTACCGGTCGAAATTAGAAATATACCAAAAAAGATAGAAATTTTCATGCCTTTATAATAAATAAAATTGAAGAGTTTGACTCTATGATATCGTTACTGAATTACTTTTTCATAGAGTTAAACTCTTTATTTATTTTCACTCAAAATTAGTTTTTTATGTTATAATTATAAACATCTATTTTTAAAGATTTTGAGAGAAGGTGTAAAATTGGGTAGAATAATATCGATTGTTAATCAAAAAGGTGGGGTTGGAAAAACTACTACCGCAATTAATTTGTCAACATGTCTTGCAAAACTTGGTAAGAAAACTTTGATAATAGATTTTGATCCGCAAGGTAACACAACTTCCGGTTTTGGAATAAATAAATCAGAATTGCAAAGTTCGATATATGAGCTGCTGCTTGGAGAAAATTATATCGATTCTTCCATAAGTAATACTAGTATAGAAAATTTAGACATTATACCGGCGAATACAAGTCTCTCCGGAGCAACAGTAGAGTTACTGGATATTGATGAGCGGGAATACATTTTAAAGTCTATTATAAAGAGATTCGATTTTTTATATGAATATATTATAATTGACTGTCCGCCGGCGCTGAATATTCTGACTTTGAATGCGCTTGTTGCGGCGGACTCTTTAATCGTTCCGCTACAATGCGAATATTTTGCATTGGAAGGCTTGACGCAACTTTTTGATACCGTTAATCTTGTCAAACAAAGTCTTAATCCTCATTTGCATATCGAAGGGATAGTTTTTACAATGTATGATTCAAGAACAAATTTATCAATGCAAGTAGTAGAAAATGTAAAACAATATATTACACCGGAAATATTTACTTGTATAATTCCCAGAAATGTAAGGCTCTCGGAGGCACCTAGCCATGGATTGCCGATAACGGTATATGATCCAAAATCTAAGGGCGCAGAAGCGTACATAATGTTGGCAGAAATCGTAAATGGGAGGGATACAGATTGAAAAAAGGATTAGGAAAAGGGATAAATGCATTAATTTCTTCTGCTCCTGTAATTAATAAGTTTGATACCGAAAGCGACGGAAAAAAAACCGGAGTCATAGAAATTGATATAAATAAAATCGAGCCGAATTTTAATCAGCCGCGGAAGTATTTTGATCATGAATCATTGGAAGAGCTTGCGGAGTCTTTAAAAATTCACGGTATAATTCAGCCGCTTCTTGTAAAAGATGAGGGTGATTTTTATTCCCTTATTGCAGGTGAACGAAGGTGGCGTGCAGCACGCATTGCGAAATTAACCACGGTGCCGGTAATTATTAAAGAATATAATGAAATAGAAACAATTGAAGTCGCTTTGATTGAAAATATTCAAAGAGAAGATTTAAATCCAATCGAGGAAGCGGAATGTTATCAACGCCTCATAGATGATTTTTTTTTCACACAGGAAGATATAGCAAAAAAAATCGGTAAAAATAGAAGCACGATATCCAATTTTTTGTCACTGCTAGAATTGGATTCAAGAGTTAAAAATTTTATAAAAGAGGGCAAAATATCTTCAGCGCATGGCAAAGTATTACTTAAAATCGAAGACCCTGAAATGCAGTTCAATTTTTGTGAAAATTTTATTGAGAATAAATTTTCAGTACGGCAGGCAGAAGAATATTTAAATGATGTTTTTGAGGAAAAGAAAATTGATAAAACTAAGACAAAAAATACAAAGCCGCTAATATATAAGCCTTTAGAAAAAGATTTGAAAGAGATTTTCGGTACGAAAGTAAATATAAGAAACGGTAAAAAGAAAGGTAAAATAGAAATCGAATATTATTCAGATGAAGAACTTGACAGGATTATTAATATAATGAAAAGCACAAATAAATAAAAGACAAGATTAATCTTGTCTTAAATATAGAGAACTACTCTACGTTAATGTTTAGCGTATTGAATTTTGGTAGAGTCTAACTCTACTTGTTGAACAACGGTTTTTCTAATCTGCTGTATGGCATGGCTTACAGCAGGAATTGATATAATGATAAATGTAATAACGGTTTCTGCAAGGATATATGATATATTATATTGAACAGTATAAATCAAAGAAGCAATCGGTTCATTGATATAATCCGAAAAAAATATAAACCCGGAAAATGCATTAACAAGAAATCTACCAAAAGCTCCGACGGCGAATCCTATGTATAAGCCATACTTCTTAGTCATAAAAAATCCGGCGAGGCCTAATGCTGCAAAAGATAAAGGGTAATCTAAAAGTAGCTGTATTGGATGAACTATATATGGTTCAAACAAAAGCTGAAGCATTCCGTTTATAAATCCTGCTAAGATGCCGGGTATCGGACCGAAAAAATAACCTATCAATACAACAAATAACATAGAGCACATTGTTACAGAACCGCCTTGGGGCATTTTAAATAAAGTCATATTAGAAAGTACTGTAGCGAGTGCGAGGCAAACTGCGGAATAAGTTAAAACTTTCGTGTTAATTACGTATTTCCTTTTCATGATTGCAAAAAACGAAAGCATTAACAAAAGGGATAAAGCAACAACCGTGAGCATTCCTGCGGGCGAAGTGATAAATTCTGACATAAAAAAACCTCCTAAAATTTCCGTAGGAGTTTCCAAAAAAGCTTCCCTTCGCCGGCATTATCCGGATCAGGTAAAAGGGTATAATCTCAGCCTTGCGGCACCCCTAGCGGATTTATTATTTACTTAATATATAATATTCATGGAAAAATGTCAAGTGATACTATTTGCACATCTATCTTTAAAATGAAAATAGTATGAAAGGGGTATATATGGATTATAAATTATTATTTACAGATTTTGATGGAACTCTGGTTGGCAGAGACTTGAAAATATCACAAGGAAATTTGGAGGCTATGAAAAAGGCTCAGGAAAATGGCTTGAAAATAATGATTTGCACCGGAAGGTCATATTTGAAATTAAAACAATTTGAGGATACAATCGGAATTAGTGGAAGAAATCTCTACGGAGTGGCGTTTAATGGTGCTGTCGTCTATGAAGTTGATACTCGTAAACTTGTTTTCGATAAAAGGCTTGATAGAAATTTGGCTCTAAAAATAATCGAAAGATTAAAAACTAAAAATGTTCCGATTTTGGTATATGTGCTCGATAAATTATATGCCGAAAATGACAGAGACCAATATTCGAGAAATTATAAAAATAGCGCCAGTATAGAATTAGAAATTGTCAATGATTTCAAAGACATAAAAGAAGATTTTTCAAAAATTCTGGTTATAAACGAAAATTTAGTTTTACAAGAAGTATATTTGGATTTGAAAGATGAGGTTGAAGGAGAATGCAATATGTTTTTTTCATCGGAAAATCTTTTGGAATTCACGAATTTGGAGGTATCCAAAGGAAACAGTGTTGAGTTTATCTGCAAAAAAATGAATATCGACAGAAGCCAAGTTATTGCAATCGGCGACAATTATAATGATATTTCGATGATAAAATATGCCGGACTTGGGGTTGCTGTAAACAACTCTGTCGACGAACTTAAAAATTTGTCAGATTATGTAACTAAAAATGACAATAAAAACAGCGCTTTAAAAGAAATAATTGATAAGTTTGTTTTGATATAGATGAAAATATCTAAAAAATTTTCAAGTTATGAACAAGGCGAAAAGCCTATATAATGATATTTTTGAGGGTTATCCACACGAAAAATAAAAAATGTGGATAACTTTTTTATTGACATTGACGTAACGTAAAGGTTTAGAATAGTTTTATGGAGGTGAGAAAAATTGGAGTATTCAATAAAAAAAGTTTCGGATTTAACCGGCGTGAGTACCAGAACACTAAGATACTATGATGAAATTGAATTGTTGAAACCTTGCCGGATTGCAAGCAACGGCTATCGGATTTACGGCCAAAATGAATTGGATTTATTATATCAAATTTTGCTGTACAGAAGCTTGGAAATGAATCTTGATGATATAAAAAAAATATTAATGCATCCGGATTTTGATCAATTTAAGGCCTTAAAAGAACACAAAAATAATTTATTAGCAAAGGCCGAAGAGATTGATAAATTAATTAAAAATGTTGATTTAACAATAGAAAATATAGAAAGAGGCGTAATTATGGATAATGATAAAAAATTCGAAGCTTTTAAGAAAAATTTAGTTGAGGAAAACGAAAAAAAATACGGTGACGAAATACGCGAAAAATATGGCGAAAGCACAATAAAAGAGTCTAATAAAAAATTTATGGATATGTCAGAATCCGATTTTGAAGAAATGCAGAACATTGGAAACGAGATTTTGATTAAATTAAAAGAAGCCTACAAAACAAACGACCCTTCGTCGGCATTGGCGCAGGAAGTCTGCGCGCTGCATAAAAAATGGCTGGGATTTACTTGGGGAACTTACAGCAAAGAGGCGCATTTAGGGCTTGCTCAAATGTATGTAGATGACGAGAGATTTAAAGCGTATTACGATAAAGAGCAAGATGGTCTTGCAGAGTTTTTGCGTGACTCGATGGCGATTTTTTGCAGATAATAATATATAATACTATTTTCATTTTGATAAGTAGAAAAAAATTTTTCACAGCGGAGCGTTTCGCGCAATGTTTCTAGCGCGAAATGAAATATTTTTTTCTATCCTTTATATTGAAAATAGTATAATACTGACGAACGATTGTGAACT
>JAVBOA010000040.1:0-5412 GCA_031551135.1 Eubacteriales bacterium
TTAATATCGATTGCAATATTTCTTTTATCATGATATTCTTTTTCATGAGAGCACCCCCTGAGTATTTATTTTTCTAGTTAATTAATTATACTCTTTTTCGGTGCTCTTTTTTACTTTTTTTGGTTAATCAACAGGTCTGGTTTTTCAGCATAGATGATACCGTCTGTTGTAAGCGTAAGCCCTCATCACAGGCTAAGCCTCCAATAGAAAAAGCATTCTTTCATCATTCTCATTTGCTGGAAAAACGGGTATGGGGTCATCAAGTCACGGCTGCCATGTATAGCTGCGGAGAAGCTGTGTTTAATTACGATGTTCATTTATACGACAAATCGAAGAGTAAAATTGATTACATGATAGAGCTTGCCCGCAAATTACCTCAATTGTCAACAAAAGCATATATGTTGTGTGACAGCTGGTTCACCTGCCCAAAGATTATAGATGCATTTGAATCAAGAGGGTATCACTGCATCGGAGCATTGAAAACGAACCGCATTATCTATCCTTGCGGTATCAAAACAAGTATAGAAAACTTTGCTCAAAATCACATAGATATAAATGACGTTGACCTTGTGACAGTTAACGGCAAAGATTACTATGTTTATCGCTATGAAGGTTCACTGAATGATATAGCCAATGCAGTGGTGCTCATGAGTTGGCCTGTAGATGCTTTTAAAAATCCTAAAGCTTTAAAAGCTTTTATTTGCACGGACTCATCTTTAGATACACAAACGATTTTAGAGTACTACTGTAACCGTTGGTGTATAGAGGTTTTCTTCAAGCAAGAAAAGAACTCGCTTGGTTTTGATAAATACCAAATTCACAAAGAAAAAGGGATCAAAAGATTCTGGTTATTACTCTCTATGGCGCATTTATTCTTTACGATTGGTACTGGTACCTTAACGACTTTTTCTAATGGTAGAGCCATTATCCATAAATCAGTTCAAGAAGATACTCTACGCTTTATCTATAATTCTGCACAAAAAGGTGTGGATTTTTCTGTACTTTATGACGAATTAATTGCTTGAGTTTTGTGCATTTTTCAAATTTGCTCATTTAGAGTATATTTTCCTTACTTTACATTTTTTATATATTTTACATTTTTTTATATTTGAAATTTGAAAAATTTTATGTTAGAATATTTTATATTTATAAAACTTTCCGTTTATTGCAAAGTTATTATTTAGGGGATGCAATGGTTTCGACGGGGATTTTCGATATGTGGATAGCCATTGGTAGTGGTAATCTACCTTAAAAGACCAAAACGTTTATAAATTAAACGACAACGATAATTTTGCATTTGCTGCTTAATTAAAGCAGCTGTCAACCCCTTGTGGCCTACCGCTTGGGATGTTGGCATCGACAGGTAGGGAACTTTTTCGTCTAAGCTGCTAAACGAAAAAAGATCCGGTAGCTACTTTTGTTATACCTTTGCCTTTTTTGTATAACAGAGGGAATTTTATAAAAAGCCTATAATGGTAGAAGTCTGCATGGGTAGGTCTTCGGACAGGAGTTCGATTCTCCTCATCTCCATTCAGTAACAAATCTAAAAAGCTTGATATATCGGCACTTGTCGAAGGTGTCAAGCTTTTGTTTTTTAAGAATTTTTGTTGTTTGGGGACTATTTGGGGACTGTTATAGAAAATTTTATATCCTAAGATTATTTTTAGAAGAAATAGGGAGGCTGCTTATTTGAGTTGGAAATTATGGACAGAGGGTTTTTTTAGGCGCGATGACGATTATTGTTCTCTTGCGATTATTAAATATTAATCTTATTTCGACGCTTGTCGAAGGTGTCCAGCTTTTTAGTTACGTTCAATTCTTAGAGACTATTTGAATCTTTCTTTTTCTTGTATCACGACTCCATGAGGATGGATGGCATCCTACAAGGCATACTAAATCATTATTTTTAATTTTATATTTATCTATCTCACATTGAACGAATTGTTGTAAAGTATACTTGTTTTTAGTAAATAATTCGATATAGTTACAGTTTTTTCCTAATACGGTTTCAATATAGATTTTATCAATTTTTTTAACCATTTTTCCATTCTTATACGGAGCCAAAACGTCACATTCATGATCCCCTTTTGTGCATAAATTTAATATAATATCAGGTTTATAGTCGGATAATCGCCTTGAAAAGTTTTTTCTTGCATTTAATTTAAACCAACAGTATATCCAAATTCTATCTCGATAAACCTTTGTATTCATAGCACCTAAGCTGCATTGATATTGAATTGAGTTCATTAAAACGATCTCGTATGTAATTTCATCTTTCAAGTGTGGTGTGATTAACCCACTAAGATAGGTATCTAAACTGTTACCAGTTCCCCCCCGGGCTGGAGCTATAGGCTTTTTATCCTTGTATTCATCTTTGTGAGGGCTTTCCAAAACTAGAACAATTATCTTATGGTTTTTAATCATTTTATTCAAATCATCATCAATTTTTTTGAAGCATACGTGACCTGTATCTGTTTTTCTAATTCTAGCGTATAAAATATCTTGACATTCTTTATTACTGTAGTTATTTTCAACTTGCGCAATTTGATCAGAAATTTTGTTCTTAAACTCTTGCAAAAGTGATTTTACATATTCATCAAAGTTATCATTATTAATCATAACAACCTCCGTCCATCGGTATCTTATTATTAGGTCCAAATAATTATAAAATCGGTAAAACGCTCATTTTTTTCGTCTGCTTTACTTTTGCACTCATTATAAGAGAAAAAGAGGATAAAAGCAATATTTTTTACTTTTATCCCCTCCTTTATTTCGATAGCAATTAAAAATATAGTGCTTTAGCCTTTACATAACGCTATAACAGCCACCAGCATTTATCTTTAAAATCTAATGAAAATGATTCTTTAATAAATTTCGAACTATTCTCATAATTAATGCGTCGAGTAGATTTATTATTGTTCTCTTCTCTTAATTTTTTGACAGTTTCGCTATGATCAATATCATATAGATATACGCCTTCTTCAAAAACAATTTCAATCACCTCTTCATAGCCTTTTGGATTTTGATAGCCCATGTGTACATAATATTCATCTAAAAATCCATTTCCTATGACTACTCTTCCATTATATAAAATGGGAATATCTATGTTTTCATATAGATGACCGCCCATATATTGAATCATGGTTTTAATGTCATCCTCTTCAAAATATTTTGCTTTGATACCATTGATTTCCGGATATATATCATCTTTTGAATTTATATATAGATTTTGAAGTATAAGTTTATCATCGGTAGAAATTCTATATTCGCACCAATACCCGGCCCAACATGCTGAAGTGGTTGGAGATGGCGTAAACCCTAAATCTCTCGGGTCAAAGTTAATTGGATTACTCAAGGCTAATATACTGTATCTCGTTTCGCCTAACTTTAAAAAATTTCCTATTTGTGCAGTCATTTTACGCATCCTTTCGATAATAAGTATTACAAAATTTTATTATAAAAATCATTCATTTTATTGGCAGCTTGTTTTTCTTTTGCGCTGATTATATGAGAATAAACATTTAAAGTTACGTTTTTATCAGAATGTCCAAGCCTGCCGCTTAAAGTGACTATATCGATACCTTGAGCAATTAAAATACTTGCGTTTGTGTGTCTCAAGGCATGAAAAGTTATTATCGGCATTTCGTGTTTTTTCAAAAAGTCAGTAAACCATTTATACGGACGATGTGGATGTATTGGCGATCCGTCCTCATGTACAAATATGAGATCACTGCTTATCCATATATTTGCAAGCCGGATTCGATTTTTATCCTGTTCTAATTTATATTTTTTCAAAAGCTTTATGACTATGTCCGAAACAGTTATGTGCCTAACGCCGCTTTCAGTTTTAGGAATTGTTGTTATTACACCGTAGTTGTGAACATACTGTCTTTGTTTATCAACCTTAATGCTCTTTTTATCATAATCGATATCATTCCATGTTAAGGCGCACAGCTCGCCGACGCGAAGTCCGGTATCAATGGCAAGATATACAATGGTTTTTAAGGTAAGCGGCTCATCTTCGAGATTCATAAGTAATTTTGCGACTTGTTCTTCATCGTAATATTTCCCTTGCTTTTTAGCAACCTTTGGAGGCTTGACGCGATCGGCAGGGTTGTTAAATATAACATTCCATTGTACGGCAGTCGTAAAAATTGACGATATCAAATCATGATACTGTTTAATAGTTTTTGATGAAAGAGTTGCATTCTTGTTAATAGGAACAAATATCAGAGAAAATTTCTCATCTATATGTTTTGAAATTTTTTCAGCGGTGCTAAACTTTACTTTATTGCCTTTTTTTAGATTTAGTAAGGTTTTATTATCAATCCCGAGATCAGTACTTTTAAAACCGTCTATCAGATTCAAAAGTTTATCAGTCGCTTTATAATATGTATCAAGTCGCACACCGTCTTCTTCGAGATTATTATAAAACTCCAGTAAATGATGAGGTTGAATTTTTGACATTTTTAGATGCCCTAATGACGGAATAATTCTATTTTCAATTTTTGATTTATAAGATTTTATTGTTGACGGTGTTAATTGTTTCTCGGCATGGTCAGCAAGCCATTTACTTATAAATTCTTCAAAAGAAATTTTTGCTCCGTCTAAATATGCGCCTTTTTCAACTTCGCTTTCAAATAATACAGCGAGGCGTTGAAGCTCTTTTTCTCTTTGGCGTTCAGTCATGGTTGCCGGAATACTGACCGTCTTGTGCTTGCGCTTTTTTACGCCTTTACTGTCATAACCGGCAGATACAGTAATTCTGTAAGTGTTTTCAGAACGTTTTTCAATGCTTGCCATTCTAAAATCAGCTCCTTTCAAATTTCCTTAAGTTTTATATTTTGACAAAAAATAGAACCTATGTTCGATATTTTGTTAAAATAAAAAGCATTATCTTATATCCAGAAATCTTCATCCGGATTCAAAATAAGCCGACCTCCATTAGCATTACGATAAAATTCCAGAATCCGTTTCATCGTTCCTTCTGTTACATCAAATTCATCAGCAATTTCATATATGCTATTGCAGCAAATACTTTTTGCTATTTGGCACAATTTTTCAAGTGAAAAGAATTTTTTTATAGCATATACATCAACTTTTTTCTCTAAATACCTGTTAAATGGTTTTGTCTGGTTTGTTAAGTCAACCTCAGGGCTTATATGATAGTGGGAAACTTCGTGGATTAGTTGAAAATATTTTTCTTTTTCAGAAAGAGTCTTTTCAATTTGGATAATTTCTCCGTCGATTATACCTTTTAATCCATCTTCTAATATTACCTCTAATACAAATAAGCCCTGTTCTTCAGCGTGTGTAATAAGTTCTTCGTATTTTGTCAATGTCAACGCCGCCTTAAAATTATGATGAGAATTTAAGTTTAGATTTTTGTAATATCAAAGTAATTACAAAATA
>JAVBOA010000045.1:0-89222 GCA_031551135.1 Eubacteriales bacterium
CGATATTATATAATCAAGAAAAATGAAACCGCAAAGTATCAATATATTGTTAAAATGCAATAGCGGTTTGATTTTTTACTGACTATTATATTTTATTTTCGATATTATATAATCAAGAAAAATGAAACCGCAAAGTATCAAATTATTGTTGAAATGCGATAGCGGTTAGATTTTTTACAAATGGTATATTTTGAGTTTTAGCAATTATTGATCGAGTTCCGAATCTAAAATCGAAGACTTTAATTTTTTTGTTCTGAAAAAATTGTATAAGGCTTCAGCAGATTTTTTGTCCATAGACTTTACAACGGTAAGTTCTTCTATAGAGGCTTTTTTTATCAATTCAATATCGCCGAAATGCTTTAATAATTCTCGTTTCCGCTTTTCGCCGATTCCGTTTATTTCGTCCAAATCAGATTTAATCATAATTTTTTCCCTAAGTTTTCTGTGATATTCAATGGCGAAACGGTGAACTTCGTCCTGTATTCTGGTTAAGAGTTTAAAGCCTTCGCTATGTGTATCCATAATAATTTCTTTATCGTTATAAATCAAGCCGCGCGTGCGGTGGCGGTCGTCTTTAACCATTCCGCAGACAACGATTTCAATCCCGAGATATTCCAATGCTGATTTTGCCGCAGAGATATGTCCTTTACCGCCGTCGATTAAAATTAAATCCGGAAGCAGAGAAAATTTAGCGTTTTCGGTGTTTTCTTCAATTTCTTTTTTATATCTCAAAAACCTGCGTGTTATTACCTCTTGCATACTGGCGTAATCGTTCGGCCCAAGCACCCCTTTTATTTTAAATTTCCGATAGTCGTTTCGTTTAGGTTTTCCGCCTTCGAAAACAATCATACTGGCTACGGATTCATAGCCTTGAATATTCGAAACATCATACGCTTCGATACGCTCGATTTTCAACTCCTCTCCGATTAAAACTTCGATTTCTTTAATCGCTCCCAAAGTTTTTGCTTTTTCACGTTTTATATTTTCGCCGAACTGCTCTAGGGTCAGAATTGCGTTTTTATGTGCAAGGTCGATTAATTTTAATTTATCGCCTTTTTTAGGAACATTAAGGGTAACATTTTGATTTTTTAATAAGCAGAGCCATTTTGTAATTATTTCTTTGTCATTAATTTCATCTTCGATAATAATTTCTTTGGGAATAAAAGCTACTTCATTATAAAATTGTTTTATAAAACCGGTTATACATTCGGCTCTGTCAAGCTTATCCACGCCGGTTACCATAAAATGTTCCCGCCCAATCATTTTTCCGCCGCGTATGAAAAAAACCTGAAACAACGCTTCGTCGTCTGCTTTCGCAAAAGCGATAACATCTTGGTCGGCGTGAGAATCATAATCGATTTTTTGTTTTTCGGACAATTTTTTCAATGCCGCGATTTTATCACGAATTTCGGCGGCTTTTTCAAATTCCATATTTTCGGATAATTCGATCATTTTGGCTTCAAGTTCTTTAATTATCAATTCGTGCTTGCCGTTCAATAAATCTATAATTTTCGAAATCGTGGAATTATATGCTTCTTCGTCAATTGTACCCAAACAAGGAGCAGAGCATTGACCGATATGATAATTCAGGCAAGGGCGTTCTTTATTAAAATCACGCGGAAATTTTTTATTGCAGCGGCGTAGATTCCAGATTCCGTGAATCAGCTCAAGAGTTTCTTTAACTGCGCCGCGGCTGGTATAGGGCCCGAAATATTTATGTTTGTCTTTTTGCTGCCTATGCACCATCATAACGCGCGGAAAATTTTCGCCGACAGTCACAACGATATACGGATAGGATTTATCGTCCTTTAATAAAATATTATACCTCGGGCGGTGTTCTTTTATTAAATTACATTCTAAAATCAAAGCTTCGAGTTCCGAATCAGTTACGATGTATTCAAATTCCTCTATATTTTTAACCATGCTGACAACTTTCGGCTGAGTGTTAGACTCCCGAAAATATGAGCGCACACGGTTTTTTAGATTAATCGCTTTTCCGATATAAATAATTTGGTCGGATTTATCTTTCATTATATAAACGCCCGGTTTGTCGGGAAGCTTTTTTAGTTCTTCTTCTATATTCATCTAATTCACTCTTTCAATAAAGTCGTCGGACTTGATTTCATTTAATTAAATTTTAGCATAAATTCAATTTTTTTGCGCTTATAAATTTTACTATAAATTGATTCCGCAAGGTACAAAATTGAATAAAATTTAAAAAGACTATATTTATAAAAATCCGTTTTATTTTTTGACAATAAAACTTGCGCTAAACTTGTCGATTTTGAAACTTTTCGGAGGGGAAAACATGAGATACATTTATTTATTGACTTCGATTTTGATGATCACTTTTTATTTTATATATACAAAAGACGGCTATTATCAAAAACCGTATCATTATTTATTTTTGGGAATATTTACTTTTCTGATTTTTATTACATACAATAAATTTGTCTCGGAGAATTTTTCTGATACTACGAGATTTTTTATAAAATCCGGCCTGCTTTGCTGCTTGCTTGTTGTTTTGAGTTTTTTAGCCGCAACTGCATCAATGTTTTTTTATTCCAAAAAACTTCCGAAAGAAAAGCATGACGCAATAATAATTTTAGGGGCAGGTTTAGTCGGCGAAAATCTCTCTTATACGCTTAGAAGCCGGGTTGATGCCGCAATTAATTATTATAACAGCAATCCGGAATGTGTTATTTTGGCATCAGGCGGGCAGGGCGAAGACGAAGCTGTTACGGAAGCTTACGCCATACAAAAATATATGCTGGAGAAAAATATACCACCCGAAAAAATCTTGGTCGAGGAGAAATCTACATCCACAAAGGAGAATTTTCTTTTTTCAAAAAAAATATTGGATGAATATTTTGAATCCAAAGAATATTCTGTGCTTTTTGTTACTTCGGATTTTCATTTACTGCGGTCGTCATTTTTTTGTAAAGATGCCGGAATAATCGGTGAAGGACTTTCCTCATTGACTCATCCGTCGAAAATAAACGGATATTATGTTCGCGAATTTGGAGCTCTTATGTATTATATTGTATTCGAAAATATTTCAAAATTGTTTTGACAAACGTAAGTGAACTTTATTTTCGCTCGTCAGTATAATAAAGCTTTTGTAATAAAAAAAACCTTATGCGAATAGATTTAATTAAGCTTTTCTTGAATTTTGCATAAGGGGTTTTTTTATGAGGAAAAAAGGAATAATTTTCAGTGCGATGATATTGACAATTGCCGGAATCATCACGAGAATTCTGGGATTTGTTTACCGGATATATATGTCAAATATGATAGGGGCGGAAGGTATAGGGCTTTATCAGCTTATCACGCCGCTGTATTCATTGGCGTGGAGCATATCATGTTCGGGATTTACAACAACAATCAGCAAATTTACCGCCGAAGAGCGCGCCAAACGAGAATACGGAAATATGGGGCTTATTTTAAAGCAATGTGTTTTTTTAACATCTTCTATTGCGCTGATTTTAACATTTGTATTTTATTTTTTTACGGATATAATAGCGAATAATTTTTTAAATGACCCGCGTACTGCTATGGCTTTGAAAATTCTTTCGCTTTGTTTTCCTTTTATGGCTGCCGCTTCCAGCATACGAGGATATTTTTTTGGCTTGCAGGAATCTGCCGTACCGGCAATAAGTCAAGTGATAGAGCAGGGCGTAAGAATGGTAATTGTTTTTACATTGGCAGGATTTTTTATTCCAATGGGGCTTGAATACGCTTGTGCTTTGGCGATAATCGGAATAGTTTGCGGAGAAATAATTTCTTTTGTTTATGTTTTTTTGGCGTATAAGAAATTCAAAATGAAAAATATTCGGCCTAAAAAGCCGTCTTATACAAACGCTAAATCTTTGAGTCTGATTTTGGCGATGGCTTTTCCATTAACTTTAAATCGCGTTACCGGATCTTTGCTTTCTACTTTCGAAAACGTGCTTATACCGCAGAGATTGATTTTATTTGGCGCTACAACGGAAGAATCCATGGCTCAATATGGTCAGGTAACAGGCATGGCAATGCCGCTTATTTTTTTTCCGACTGCCTTTTTGATAGCCTTATCTATCTCGCTTGTACCGGCGGTTTCCGAAGCAACTGCCGTGAACAATGTCGACTCGATAAAAGATACGGTAGGTAAAACTTTGTTGTTTACCTCGATTATGGGAATCGGTGCGGCCGCGCTGTTTTCGGTTTTTTCGGGCGAATTGGGAATGATTATATACAAGCAGGATATAAAAGAAATGTTGTTCTTTTTGGGTTTGATGTGTCCGTTTATATATATGCAGGTTGTACTTTCGGGAATTCTAAACGGATTGGGCAAGCAGGTTTTTATTTTTAGAAACAGCCTCCTATCTTCGGCAATAAATATCGGATTTATTTATTTTTTAGTTCCAAAATATGGCGTAAACGGGTTTTTATTAGGATGGTTTATATCGTTAATCATTGTAACAATGCTGGATTTATTTAAAATAAAAGACAGCATAAATTTAGACATAAATATTTTTAAATATTTCGTGCTTCCGGCTCTGTCGTCGCTCGGAAGCGGGCTGGTTTTGAATCTTTTGCGGGATAATATTATTTCGATTTTTGGAAATGTTGTTGGGCTTATTATATCGATTTTATTATTGGGAATATTTTATCTTGCGCTAATCTTTTTGACCGATTGTATAACTTTAGATGATATTAAATTTCTTATAAAGAAGCAAAATAAATAAAACAAAAGACGCATATCCCGAAAACTAAGAGATATGCGTTTTGTTATATAATTTTTTTTTCTATCCTTTATATTGAAAATAGTATAAAAACAAATTATTTTGTATTGGATATATTAATGATATGGAAAATAGTATAAATCCGATTTTTATCCAGATTGGAATTAAATGCAAGTTCTTCTGCGGTAGGTTTTTCGATAATTACCGAATTGTCAGCGGTTTTAAACATTTCTTTATATTTATCTCCGAAAAAAGCATATGTTTTCGATTCCATAATCGGAAAATCAACTTTACAATTTTTATCTGTAGAAAATGTAAATGAAAATAAGTTCGATGAGCCTTGCGGTGAGTCATTATATCCTTGAGGTTTAGCGAATTGCTCGATTTTGTATTTTGTGTTTGGGACTATTGGAATTTCGTGTAAAAAGCTGTATTGATATTCGACGGAATCGTATCCGGATTTTGGTTTTCTTTTTCCGCTGCCGAATTTTTCTAATTCCGCAACGAATTTTTTTATTGTTCCATCCGGATTCTTTAGGCGTGTCCAGTCCTTTTTTGAGTCGTTGAAATAGCTTACTAAAAATTCGCTGTTATGGTCTGAATAATCATAATTTTCCGGTGCAATCAACGGCTGACTGTAATCTGAAGCCGTATTTTTTATGAGTGCAGAGTTTTTTGAATCCATTAAAAATTCGAAAATATTTACATCTTCATTTTTTATCGTAAACAGCTCCACACCTGATTTATCGTATAATTTTGCGTTGTGTTCCAGGCTCTCGCCAGCAAAGACATCATTTCGGTTTTCGCTTAATATATGTAAATGAAGGTCCGAATCTATATAAAATCTAAAAGGCTCGATATTTTGATAATTAATATTGTTGACGGCTGTGATTTCATAATATCCTTGCGTCGCTTTAAAAACGTTGGGAGTTATTGATTTATAAACAGTGGTATTTTTTTCTTCTGTACCGGATGAAATGCTGATGTATTTATTAATAGTGCCCGGAAAATTAAACTGAGATTCAATATTTAAGTAACGGTTGTTATCAAATTTTTTTACTATAAATTCGATATCTGATATAGGCAGCGAATAGCTGATTAAAGTGGGAGAAATTCGGAAATTATAGGTAATTTCATTTGTAGTTTGTTTAATATTTGCTGCTGCGAAATTCATTCCGGCGATAAAAACAATGGCTGTCAGATTGAAAATAATCAAGAACATTTTAAAAGTGTTATATTTTTTGTAAAACAAATATGACAATACAATTAATGCCAAAATAGAAATTCCATAAAGAATATACAAATGAAACACCCCCCTTTTTTTTTATTTCAAAATCATTACACTTACTATATCGTAATTTTATTAAAAAATAAAATACATTTCTATAAATTTGCCCGAAAAAATTCGGGCAAATTTATAGCGTTTCAAAAATATATTGATACTTTGCGGTTTGATTTTTCTTGATTATATATAAATCAAACCGCTATATCAAAAAATAAAATAAGTCGAAAATAAAAAACCGGTAGAACAGAAAATCAGTTTTTTAATATAAATTCTGTTGTAAATCAGCGAAGATTCGCAATTGTAACAGAAAATTATTGAATTTATTAATGTCAGTCCGCAGAGTAATCTAAATGCCGTTTCCAAGTTTATAAATATATTAAAACAATAGAATAAAAACAAGATTACAATTTGGATGACTTGATAAGTTTTCTCTTTTATGATAATCACCTCATTTTGTAAAAAAATAATAAATAAGCATTATTTGATTACAACTATATTCTATAGTATGCAAAAGAGATTATCGATGACTACTCATTTTTTCCTTATGCACAGCAGATAAAGTGACATAGAGCTTTATAGCATCGGCTTTATCGTATGCGCTTGGCGGAGTATTATCAAAAGCAAGTTTTTCATATATTTTTATAAAACTGCCTGAATTCAAATTGTAATTCTTTAATAAATATTCAAAAACCATATTCGGCGTAAACGAATCCGCGGGAAGCTTTTCGTTCAGAGAAATCAATTTAATTATTTTTTTGTATATTAATATTATAGCATTAGAAGGCTCTATAATTTTAATTTTTTGAATAAAAAGAGCTTCTTTAATACTTGGGAAAATGAATTTTTTTATCAAAAATAAAACTCCCAGCAATATGAAAAGAGATAATATCGCTAGAATTAAATATATTTCAAATTTTCCATAATATTCTCGAATATCCTTTGCTTCTTCCGCAAGCCTCGAAACAGTCGGCTCAAAAACTACCCAGCCATAACCGGCGATATAAACTTCCGGATAAGCATGAGAATTTTTATTACGTATAATAAATTCATTTCCGCTTTCTTCTGATTTTGGCAAAAAACCTTCGGTGTATCTAATTATAAGGCCGACGGATTTTCCCATCAAAGTCATAGAGGTCGCGTAATCTGAACAAGTCCCGCGTTTGCTTTCGAACAAAAAATATTCATTGCCTTCTTTGCCGACAGGCGGGCGATAGTTTGTATCATAAAGAAAATCATTTTCCTGAAAATAATTTTGTAATGCAAATGCTTTTTCATAGTCTGATTTTGAATTTTCTGTTATTTTTTTGGCTAATTCCGCGGTTTTTTCGGGAACAGTATAATTATTATCAGATAAATATTCGTCAATTTTATCGACTTCATTTTTGAAAAACCCGATTATTTTTAATTCGTTTTCAAAATTTAAAATTCTATAAAATTCTTCTAATTCATAAACTATTTTTTTATATGTCTCAAAATCCAATTTTTCAGATATAATTCGAGAGTCTTCGGATTGAGTATAATCAAAATATTCGAAATCATAATATGATTGTTTCGGCACTAAATCCAGAGCAAAAACCTCTCCGATAGAGTTTTTGAAGGTCTCAAAATTGTTTGATTTTGTTTTTACCGTACCGAGCGGCGAAGGCAAAGTATAAGAAGAAAAATTCGTGTAAAAAATCCTCCCCTTCTTAAGTTCCAATTTTGTATCTTTCAATAAATCTATATAATGGTCGAAATTGTTTCTTCTGAAATCAGAATCCAGTTCGCAAGCTCGGCTCAATAAAATCCCCAGTACCTCAGGTATCAAGAATTTTTGTTCAAAATAAACATCATCCTCGACGTAAATATTTCCGCCTTTGCGCAAATCATCATTTTTTACATAAATCCAATAATTCGAATTCGGGTTTTCGTAGCTTCCAAAAACCTGCCTTTTCAAATAGACCGGATTGTCTGCGGTCATCCTAAACAATTCCTGTTCGTTGTTACTTGAATAATTTTTTCCGGATATTCTGTTGCTAGACATAAATTCATTGGAATCCGAATCGGTTTTATCTAAAATATCGATAATGGAATAGGGCGTTTTTGATATATTTGGAACTAAAAAAACAATTACCGATAGAATTAAACATATTTTTATTAACGAAATAAAATAGTTTTTATTAAGTTCTTTTGAAAATAATTTTTTGTGGCTGTCTATTATAATTGCAAGAAATAAAATTACGAATATCTTTATATAAAAATCCGGAAAATCAACTTTTCTTGTTTGATAAAAAATTATCGGAAAGAAAACCAACATAAAAAAAATATAAGACCGGTATCCGATATTTGTAAAATAATAACAAATGCAAGAGGTTAAAAAAATTCCGCCAACCATTACAATCAATTGAAATTTAAATTGTAGGGTGTTGTATTTTAGCGAGAGTATAAAATCGATTATATTAGAATTATAATTGATTGTTAAATACGAAACAATTAAAAATATTGAAGAAATTATGACCAACAAAAACGTGCCCAGTTTCGGGCGTTTGTAAGCGAAATCGCATAACAAAAATGTAAAATAAGAAAGCGTAAATATTATTAAATAAACAATGTAAATCGAAAAAGAGTTTTCTTTAAATCCGACAACATTTATAACTGACATAATTAAAAAGGTACAAAACAAAATGGAAAGTATGTTGTTTAATAAGATTTTTTTCATGCAAACACACCTTAGTTTTAAAATTGCCTTTAGCGGTTATTTTGCGGATAGGCGAGTTTCAAATCATTCGATTCTCACAAAATCAAAATCCTTGTTTACAAAATAAATATTTTCGGAATTAAATTCGGCAGTTCTCGAAACAATTATATTTATATTCTTGCCGGAAGAATATTTTGATAAATCCGAAAAAAGTTGATTATCGGGGTTATCGGTAAAATAATTTATAGTATTCGATTCATTTATTAAAGAATCCGGAATTCTCTTTAGTTTTTCATTGTTAAATTGAAAATCTATAAAACGGTACTGCAAAGCTGAAACATCATCTGTTTTTTTTATGCTGTGATTCTGCCAAATTTTATCTGCATAAAAAATTACATTCGTATCAACTTCATTGAGGCACATAAAACGCGCCATGCCAAGCAATGCTTCAATTATTCTTTCTTGGGCGGAAGCATCTGATTTTTCGGAAGCAGTAGGGTCTAATATAATTGTTTGGCTTTTTGATAACACAAGGTATTCGTTTAGGCGTACGTAATATTCATTATGCTTCATCGAGAGTTTCCAATTTATAGTTTTTAAAGAATCGCCCTCGACATATTTTCTGTAGTCATAACCCAAAATTGACCTTTGTGTAAAATTCCTGCTTGTTTTTTCTTCTTCATTGTCGTCCTTTGAAGGCTCTAAACATTTATAAAAAAGCTCATTTGAGAGAAGCTCCGGAATATTCGGCAAAATATCTACTTTAGCTTTCATGCTTTCGTCAATCGTCAGCTCGTAAACAAAAAGTCCAAAAAAATCATGCACCAAAAATTTATCAATACCCAAAAGCGCTCTGCCATAATTTTTAGCCCGAAAATACAATGTAAAATTTTCATCAAAATCCGAATTCGGGTGAATTATCATTTCTTTATCAAAGTCCGAAACAAGGATTTTTGAATCACATAGTAAAATTTCTATATAAAAAAAGGGCAGGGCGGATCTGCGGTTAATATTTAATTTTAATTGAATCTCTTCGCCTTTATTTATTATATTTTTATTTATGGAGGCCTCGATTTTTATTCGTTTAATAAATAAATATGAGGTCAGACCCGTAATCAATGGCATCAGGATAAATGCAAGCAACAAAGAAATGCCTAATTTTATTTCTACAAAATAAATCGTAAAAAGGCATAACATAAGATTGAATATATGATATAGAATTTTTTTAAAATCCAAATCCAGTTTAAAAACATAATGCATTATCTTCACCTATTAGCTCAAGATTCGAAAAATAAATTAGTATCATTTACTTGGAACAGGGGAATGAACCTGCCCCAAAATATTTTCTATTACTTTTTCGGGTGAATGGAAATTATTTTTTCCTTTTGCGGATAGAATAATACGGTGCGAAAGCACAGGCACGGCTATATTCGCTACATCATCCGGAACAACATAATTTCTGCCGTTGATAAAAGCTATAGCTTTTGCGGCTTTTTGCATTGCAAGCGAACCGCGCGGGCTTATTCCAAGCATAATATTTTCATTTTCTCTTGTCTCGGCAACAATATCTAAAATATAATCTTTTATTAAATCATGAATAGATATATTTAAAACTTCATTTTGCATTTGAATTATATCTTCACGGCTTAAAACCGGGACGAGATTTTTCAGAGGGTTTTCTCCTGCCATTTGTTCCAGAATCAATAGTTCCTCATCTCTTGTAGGATAACCCATGCTTAATTTCATCAAAAATCTATCCAGCTGCGCTTCGGGCAAGTGATAAGTGCCGTATGTTTCTACAGGGTTTTGGGTTGCCAAAGTCATAAAAGGTTTCGGCAGGTCAAAAGTATGACCGTCTATTGAAATTTGATGTTCCTCCATTATTTCCAAAAGCGATGATTGAACTTTCGGCGAAGCTCTGTTTATTTCGTCAGCCAACAGAAAATTACAAATCGCAGCGCCTTGGCGGTAAGTCATTTTTTTGCTTTCCGGATTAATCAAAGAAAAACCGACTATATCAGACGGCATAATATCAGGCGTTAATTGAATTCTGTTAAACTTTCCCGAAACGGATTTTGAGATAGCGGCTACAAGCTGTGTTTTGCCGACTCCGGGTACATCTTCTATTAAAACATGCCCGCTGCTCAGCATACAGGCAATAATATTTTCGATAACTTCTTTGTTTCCAACTATGACTTTTTGTACATTTTCTATCAGAAGTCTTATTCGTTCATCCATCTTAATCTCCTTTAAAAGCAGAATACAATGTTTATAGCATTTAATACTATTTTCATTTTGATAAGTAGAAAAAAATTTTTCACAGCGGAGCGTTTCACGCATGCTTCAAGCGTGAAATGAAATATTTTTTTCTATCCTTAATAATGAAAATAGTATAACTATATTAAATTATATCGGACTTTCAAACAAAAAAATTATATTATTAAAAAAGCACAAATCAATGTTTTATAAATTATTTATTATATTTTTATGTAATTGAATCCAGATTTAGAAAAAAATATTTATTTTATTTCGTGACAGAATTCAAAAATGTATACGATTTTTCTGTTTACAAGAGCTTTGAATTATATTATATTGAAACAATACAAGATTTGATTCTTTGCGGATATTGTATATTTTTTAACATTAGTATCAGAAAGGAAATTGAATTGATTTCATTTATAAAAGGGCGCGTTGATTTTACATCGGATGCTTTTTTTGTGATAGAAAATAACGGAATCGGGTACAGGATTTTTGCTTCTGCAAACACAATCAGCAATATCAAGAATGATCAAGAAATAAAAATCTACACATATATGAATGTGTCTGATGACGCAATTACGCTTTACGGATTTTTGTCACGAGAAGAAATTAATATTTTTAACCGTTTGAAAACTGTGCAGGGTGTCGGGCCAAAAACCGCTGTCGGAATATTAAACACTTTAACTCCCGACCAAATTGTTTTGTCAATTGTATCCGATGATGTCAATTCTATGAGCAAATGTCCCGGAATCGGCAAAAAAACTGCGCAAAGAATAATATTGGAATTAAAAGATAAAATGAAACTCGAAACCAATGAGCCACAAAATCAAAATAATATCTTAAGCACACAAATATCAGGGCAATCGGAAAAACAAGATGCCATTGATGCTCTGACTTCTTTGGGTTATGGCAGATCGGAATCTTTCAGCATTGTTATGGAAATTTTTCAAGACGGTATGAATGCCGAACAAATTATTAAGCAAGCTTTAAAAAAGCTTTCGCGTATGTGAGTGATTTTAATTGGAAAAAAGAATTATTACGACTGATATAAAAAATGAAGATGTCGATTTTGAACCGAAATTAAGACCGTCATCAATTGATTCATATATCGGTCAGGAAAAAGTTATTCAAAATTTAAAAGTTTATATAGAATCCGCAAAAATGCGGAAAGAAACCCTTGACCATATTTTATTATACGGTCCGCCGGGCTTGGGCAAAACTACGCTTTCGAATATTATTGCCAACGAGATGAATGTAAAAATAAAGATAACTTCCGGACCGGCAATCGAAAAATCCGGCGATATGGCGGCGATTCTAAACGAATTAAATGAGGGCGACGTTCTGTTTATCGATGAGATACATAGGCTTAACAAAATGATTGAAGAAATATTATATCCTGCGATGGAGGATTTTGCTTTTGATATAATAATCGGCAAAGGACCGGGTGCAAAATCAATTCGTCTGGAATTGCCGAAATTTACGCTGGTCGGCGCAACAACGCGTGTCGGACTTTTGTCTTCGCCGCTTCGTGACCGCTTTGGAGTAATCCAAAGATTGGAATTGTATACATTAGATGAATTAAAAAGAATTGTAAAGCGTTCGGCAGGGGTTTTAAATATTAGTATCACCGAAAAAGGTGCCGAAGAAATCGCAAGAAGATCGAGAGGAACTCCCAGAATCGCTAACAGGCTATTGAAACGAGTCCGAGATTTTGCGATTGTAAAATATAACGGCGAAATAACAGACGAAATCGCAAAAATTTCGTTAGAATTATTAGAGATAGATAGTTATGGACTGGATAATATCGATCGAAAAATGATGCTGACGATAATTGAAAAGTTTGACGGCGGGCCTGTAGGTTTGGATACAATATCGGTTGCTATCGGTGAGGATTCCGGAACAATCGAAGATGTTTATGAGCCTTATTTGATACAGCTTGGTTTTATAAAGCGCACGCCGCGCGGCAGAACGGTTACTTACGCCGGCTACAGGCATTTTGACAGAGTTTTGCCGGAATCGTAACAAATGATGTTATTTCTTTCTTTGATTAGGAAATAACATAAGGATATTGGAGGGGAAAAATGGGCAAATATTATATTTTCGGTCATAAATATCCAGATACGGATTCTATCTGTTCATCTATCGCTTATGCAGAATTAAAAAGACAGCTCGGTTTTAAAGACGCAAAAGCGTATAGGCTGGGCAATCTTAATAAAGAGACAAAATTCGCGCTAGATTATTTTAATATAGAAGAGCCTGAAATATTGTCTGATGTAAAAGTAAAAATCGAAGATATCGAGATTTATAAACCCGTAACATTATCGGAAAATGACCCGATAAAACTCGCTTGGGATAATTTAAACGAGAGGGTTGGGCGGCTTGTTCCGGTTTTGGCGGAAGACGGCTCTTTGACGGGAATAATTTCTTTGGGCGATATTACGAAAATTTTCATGGGTGCGATTTTGGAAGATTCAAAACCCGTATACGAAATTTTATTTAAGAATTTATTAAAAATACTTGAGGCAAAGCTGGTTTTCGGTTCGTATAATTATGAAAAGCTAGAAGGAAATTTATATATCGGCTCTTCTGCAATATATTCTCATGAAGAAATTACGGATAAAGATATTGTGATTACGGCCAAAATCGATACCGCCAGAAAATGCGCGTTAGATTTAAAATGCGGCTGTGTAATTATAGTAAATAATCAAATACCCGATGGCCTCGAAGATTCAGAGGCAGGAATTGTTGTAGTACGAAAAAATATTTACGATACAATTGGTCTTATAAATCAAGCGATATCTATTAAATCGATTCTGCGGAAAGAGAACATTACTGCATTTTCTACAGATAGTTATATTGAAGATATTACAGATATAATGCGAACTTCGATACATAGAAATTTCCCTGTTTTGGATACAGACGGAAAGTTTTATGGCGTAATATCCCGAAGACATTTAATGGAGTTTCATAAAAAGCAAGTTATTTTAATAGACCATAATGAAAAAACTCAATCTGTTGATGGTTTGGAGCAAGCAAGTATTGTAGAAATAATCGACCATCACCGTGTTGCTGATATTCAGACCGAAGCGCCGCTTTTTGTTCGTTCCGAACCGCTTGGCTCGACAGCCACTATAATTACAAAAATGTTTCATCAGAACAACTTGTATATAAAAAAAGAAATCGCGGGGATTTTATTATCTGCTATAATTTCAGATACACTTATGTTTACTTCTCCGACATGTACAAATGAAGACAGGGTTTATGCCGAAAAACTAGCTCAAATAGCGGAGGTTTCTTTGGAAAAATACGGCAGGGAGTTATTTACCGCCGGAACATCACTAGAGGGCTATTCGTCACTTGAAATTTTGGGCATTGACAGGAAAAAATTTACGATCGGAAGATATAGCGCATCCATCGCACAAGTTAATACTCTGGATTTTCGGAGCATTTTGAACCAAAAAGACGAGCTTTTGGAAGCAATGGAACAATATAAAACGGAATACAAAAACGACTTGGTAATTTTAATGATAACCGATATTGTAAACACCGGCAGTGAAATTTTGGTAGTCGGCTCAAACAAAGCGCGCGAACTTATGACAGCCGCTTTCGGATTGGACAGAAACGATAACTCGATTTATTTGGACGGTGTTGTATCAAGAAAAAAACAAATGATTCCAAAGTTGACGGCGGCCGCCACAGCATTTTAGTTTCTGAATTCAAGCAGCCGGCCTTTGCGATAAAAATAAAACCGAAGTTTTGTTGTTTTGTGGCAAGGAGTGATTTTTATGTTTAAGAAAATCCAAAATAATTCGCCTGTTGTAATCGGATTTGTAGTCATATGTTTTATTTCTCTTATATTAAATTATATTACTAAAGGTTTTACTAACGAAGCTTTTTTTATGATTTACCGTACGTCTTTGATTGATCCGCTTTTTTATCTGCGGCTTTTTACACATGTTTTCGGGCATCAGAATTTTGAGCACTTTTTCGGTAATATGATTATTATTTTGCTTTTGGGTCCGATTTTAGAAGAAAAATATAGCTCTCGAATATTGATTGGGCTTATAGCAATTACCGCTCTTATTACCGGTCTTTTGAATGTTATTATTTCGCCGAACGCACTTTTGGGCGCAAGCGGAGTGGTTTTTATGTTTATGATTCTGGCTTCTTACGTAAATTTGCAAAAAGATAAAATTCCGCTTACTTTGATTTTGGTCGTAACGATTTTTATCGGTCAGGAAATTATCGCCGGATTCGTTTCGCATGATAATATTTCTCGGATTACACATATTGCCGGCGGACTTTGCGGCGGAATTTTGGGATATTATATAAATAAAAAATCAGATAGAATATAGGTGAACTATGTTTAAAATACCATTGGAAGATTTTATCGAAGAAATAAAAGCCGAGCTTTTTTCTTATGATGAAATTGAGGAAGAAAAAATTGAGTTTTGGGAAAAAAACTTTTTGAAATCCAAAGAGACATTTAAAACAGTAAAATTTAAAAATAATGAAATAATTTTAAAAGACGAAGAGGATTTATTTGAAATAGCGGACGGTTTTTACTCCGCTATTTTGAACGAAGAAGAAGATAAATATTGGCAGATGCTTTGATTGGGGAGTATACTATGAAAAAAATACTGATTGTTGTGGATTTTCAGAATGATTTTGTTGACGGAGCTTTGGGCTTTGAAAAGGCAAAGGCTTTAGATGAAATTATTTATAATAAAATCAACAAATATCGTGAAGACGGATGGAGAATCGCCTTTACTTTTGATACACATTTTGAAAATTATCTTGATACCCGTGAAGGGAAGTATCTTCCGGTCAAGCATTGCCTATTTAATACCGACGGCTGGAAATTGTTCGGCAAAGTAGCTGAGACTATTCAAGAAAATGACCCGACATTTCATAAAAATACTTTTGGCTCATCGGAACTTTTTGATTATTTAAGAAAAAGTAATTTTGATATTATTGAATTAGTCGGACTTGTAAGTAATATTTGTGTTGTTGCAAATGCGATTTTGGCGAAAACAGCTTCGCCGAATGCGGATATTATTGTAGACGCTTCCGCAACAGCAAGCTTTGATGATGAAATCAATTTAAAAACAATGGATGTTTTGGAAGGATTACAAATTTTAGTAAACAACATATAATTTTATATTTATGAACATAGAATATACAGTATTTTATGAACATTAAAAAAACAAGGAGCTGTTTAAATGTCTTTATTAGAAGCAATAATTCTAGGTATTATTCAAGGCTTTTCGGAGTTCTTGCCGATCAGCAGTTCGGGTCATTTAGTTTTATTTCAGAAAATCTTTAAGATAAATGAGCCTACAATGACCTTTGATATTCTGCTGCATTTGGGAACTTTAATACCTGTATTTATTGTGTATAGAAAAACGATTTTTGAATTGATAAAAAAGCCGTTCCAGAAACTTACATATCTTCTTATTGTGGCTACAATTCCCGCTGTAGTCGCCGCTCTTTTTGCCGGTGATTTTATTGATCTACTTTTTGCTTCGGGAAAATCTCTGTTTATTGGATTTTTGATAACAGGCATTTTGCTTTTGATTGTAGATAGGGCGAAGGACGGTTATAAAAAAGAAGAAGATATCACGTATTTTGATGCACTGATAATTGGATTGATGCAGGCTCTTGCTATAACTCCAGCTATTTCGCGCTCCGGCTCTACAATTTTTGGGGCGATTTCCAGAAAGCTTGACCGTGAAACAGCCGCTAAATTTTCTTTTTTGCTTTCTATTCCGGCGATTTTAGGTGCGGCGGTTTTGGAAATTAAAGATTTTGTAACAGGTGAAGCCACTGTAGAGCATTTGGATTTTCTCCCGATGGCTTTTGGATTTTTGGCCGCTATGTTGTCCGGATATCTTGCAATCAATTTTATGCTAAAACTAATAAAAGAGGCAAAACTCAGATATTTTGCATATTACGTCTTCGCTATTGCCTTATTGATTTTTGTTGACCAAAGTTTTACTCATTTATTCTTTTGATTTATGCAAAGTTTTATTGATATAAGGCTGATTGCCTGTAAATTTTTGGAGGTACGAAATGGATAACAGACCGATTGGGATATTTGATTCTGGTGTCGGTGGCATAACAGTTGCACGTGAAATTATTTCAAGAACAAAAGAAAATATTGTGTATTTTGGTGATACAAAAAATATGCCTTACGGTGAAAAAACAAATGCGCAACTTTTGGCTTTTTCTAAAAAAATTATAGATTATTTGATATCGAGAAATTGTAAACTAATCGTAATTGCGTGCAATACCGTAAGTTCGAATTGTCTTGACGAATTGAAAGAACATTACGATATTGATATAGTGGATGTTGTTTCGGCTGCCGTGGAAGAAACAATTGATAAAGCCGATAAAAATATTTGCCTTTTTGCCACAAAAGCCACGGTAAAAAGCAGGGTTCACGAAAAAAAGATTAAGGAAATTCGTCCTGATTTAAATGTTTTTAATAAAGCTTGTCCGCTTTTGGTTCATTTGGTCGAAGAAAATTTTATTCATAACGAAATGCCTTTTTTGGCGGTTAAAGAATATTGCAAAGAGTTTTCGGAAAAAGAAATTGATACATATATTTTGGGATGCACACATTATCCGATTATTCTGGATTCGATAAAAAAAGCCGTTGGATATGATAAAAAAATTATTGACCCGGCTGCGGGTACGGCGGATCACGTTGAGAGAATTCTCAAAGAAAAAAATATCTTCGGAGATAATAAAATACCGAAATATGAATTTTATAATTCCGGAGACAGCGAAAATTTCGAGAAGATAGTAAAAAATTTACTGGATGATAAATTGGGTAATATTTATATGGGGGAAAAAATTTTATAGAAAGGAAGTCAATATGAAAAAAATTATAGTTTTTTTATGTGTAATTTTTTTTATAACAGCATGCGAAAAAAAAATTGATGACCCCGAAAAAAAAGAACCTGTTATAAATATTAGTAAAGATAAAAAGAAATTGAAATTATTTGTTGAAGACGAAAAAGAAAGAAAGCTGTTTGTAAATTTAGCCGAGCGTTTTGAAAACGAAGAATATTCAATTACTGTATTGGAAGACACAGGCGGCGATATAGACGATATCGACGCTGATTTGATTTTTTATAACCCGAATAATTATAATATTGACGATTTGATAAATAAAAATCTTATTAAGCCGCTTAATTTGGAAAATAAATCCTATCCGGATAATTTTACGAAAAGCCTGATTTCGAAAGATGGAAAAATATTTTATATACCGGTTTCTGCAAATGCGTTTGGAATTATTGTGAATAAGGACAAAATAGGAAATAATCTTGAAGCTTTAAAATATCCAATTTCTTGGGAGGATATGCAGAAAATTTGTAATAATTTAAAATCCTATGCTTTTAGTATTTATAAAGCTCCGGAAGAAAAGCTAAATTTTATGGCAGTAAGCTTGATTTCATCTATAATAAAAAACGGAACTAAAATTGCTCAAACGGATATAGAAAAAGCCGCGGAAATATATGAAATAATAAATAAATTTTCGGATAAAAATCAGCTTGATTTTGATTACGAGCAGGCTTTGAACGAATTTGCAAACGGCAGGGCGGCAATGGTTTTCGGCTCGAATGAAGATTTATTAAATTTAATCTATATCGAACCGAATTTGAATCTCGAGTTTGTTCCTATTCCGCAAATTTCTGATGAGTATAATTCAATTGTTTTGGATTTTAACAGGGCTTTTTCGATTAAAGGCGACGGAGATTCTCAAAAATTTATTGATTTCTTTTTGGAAAGCGAAAACTTGAATTATTATATAAATTCCTACACTTATTTTTCTATGATTAATACGGCAAAGTCGGATATTAAAGAATACGGAAATTTTAATAATGATATTTTTTCATACGGCTATACTTTAAATTTATTTAATCGAATTTCTGACGAGAATAAATCTAAAATTACCGAAATGATAAATGATTAAAAAAACCTGTGCTCGATATTTCGTTAGCACAGGTTTTATTTTTTTAATAATTAGCGGCTATATACGCTGATACCGCAAAGAAGCCTTTAGCCAGCCGCGTTTGACCTTTTGGATTTAAATGTCCGCCGTCCCAAGTATATTTCCCTGAAAGATATTCTATATCATCTGTTTTTTCGCCGTTTGATTCAATATCCGCAATATCGTATAAAATTAAATTGTTATTTTTGCAATATTCCCTGATTTTACTGTTATAAAATTCTCTCATTATATTCGGAAAAGAATCTTTTGAGGTCAGCGGCATTGTTGTGTAAACAAAAATTAAATTGGGATAGAGTTTTGATAATTCGTTCATGTTTTGAATATATTTCTCTGACATTTCTTCGCATCTCATTTTATTTTCTTCTTCTGAAAGATTCTGGTCATATTTAATAATATCTATATAACAAAATTTGTCTATAACTACATCTGTTTTACT
Organism: Eubacteriales bacterium; assembly: GCA_031551135.1. Classification (GTDB taxonomy): domain Bacteria; phylum Bacillota; class Clostridia; order Lachnospirales; family JAITVM01; genus JAITVM01. Next base: position 19,402 of record JAVBOA010000045.1, read on the forward strand.
CGACCATTCTTTCACTAATTCCCCGAAAATTTCGATTTTTCTATCAAATCCCGGATTTCCGCGCGGATAATGCATTATATAACCGGCTTTTTTTTCGGCGCTCGCCTGTGCGCCGCAAGTTTCGGTTTTCAAATTAAATATCGAACTTTCGTTTCTTTTGATTCCGTCTATAATATTGCTTCCGACAGAAGCATGAGAAAATAAAAATGCTTTTTCTGCAATGTTTATTTCAGGATTGTTTTTCAAATATTCTTTAATATAGATTGTGTCATTGTGGTCAATAATATTATCAGGCTTGTAATCTGCGTTGTAGAAATCTTTTTCGCTTACGAAAACGAAATTAGTCAATAATAAAAATGACACGATAATTAAAATCAAAGCAAGTAACAAGTATAAAATTTTAGACTTCATATCATCCCTCCAAAATCAATATTTTTTTCAAATATAACATTTTTTTATAAAATTAAGATTACATTTTAACTTGACCTACAAAATTTTATGGATTATCCTATTTATGTACATTATACATTATATAAAATGCGCAAAAATAATTAAATATCTATTTGATTTTTAATTAAAATTAAAAAGGATGATTGTATGGATTTTGATATTGTCGCAATCGGAGAACTTTTGATTGATTTTACCCCGATTAAAAATGAAAATTCGGAACGGCCGGCTTATGAGCAAAATCCGGGCGGTGCGCCTGCAAATGTTTTAGTTTCGGCAGTGCGTTCGGGCAGCAGCGGTGCAATAATTTCCGCTGTAGGGGAAGATTTTTTCGGAGAGTTTTTAAAAGATGTTATGCTAGATAAAAATATTGATTGTTCGGGAATACAATTTGTGCCTTATGCCACTACAACAATGGCGTTTGTTTCTTTGGATAAAAACGGCGAACGTTCATTTTGTTTCAGCCGCAAACCGGGCGCGGATATGATGATAAAAAAAGAAAATATCCCCGAGGAATTATTGAATAAATGCAAGATTTTTCATTTTGGCTCGATTTCATTATCCGCAGAAGATTCTCGTGAAGCTACGTATTTTGCCGTACAGAAAGCAAAAAAAGCCGGAGCGGTAATTTCGTTTGACCCGAATTGGCGGGATAAAATTTGGGAAGATAAAGAAAATGGCTTGAATCAAATTAAAAACGCTATGAAATTCGCGGAAGTTTGCAAACTTTCGGAAGAAGAATTATTTCTTATAACACAAAATAATTCTATCGAAGGCGGTACAGAATTATTATTATCGGATTTTCAAAATTTGAAATTAATAATCGTCACAATGGGCGGAGACGGTTCTTTTTATAGATTTAGAGAAAAATTTGGATATGTCAAATCGTATTCGGTAAATCCGGTCGATACAACAGGCGCTGGCGACGCTTTTTGGGGACAATTTTTACATAGCCTTGCAAAAAATGAAAAAATATTATCGGGAGATATTGAAGCTCTGGAAAATGCGCTTTTATACGCAAACGCCGCAGGAGCGATTTGTACAACAGGACGCGGAGCAATCGACTCAATTCCCGATTTTGAGACGATTCAAAAATTTATCAAAAATAATTTATAACAGCGAGAATAAAAACTTATACTATTTTCATTATTAAGGATAGAAAAAAATATTTCATTTCACGCTTGAAGCATGCGTGAAACGCTCCGCTGTTAAAAATTTTTTTCTACTTATCAAAATGAAAATAGTATTATTTGAGCTGGATTCATATAAAGGAGCAGAATAATGGCAAAATATATTATGGAACCGTTTAAAATCAAAATGGTAGAGCCGATTCGTATTTCTACACGTGAAGAAAGAGAAAGCAAAATAAAGGCGGCGAATTATAATCTATTCGGTTTATCGTCGGACGATATTTTGATTGATTTTCAGACCGACAGCGGAACAGGCGCAATGAGCCATTTCCAATGGGCAGGAATAATTACGGGAGACGAATCCTATTCGGGCTCGAGGGGTTATTATCAATTGGTTGATGCCGTAAAGGATATTTTTGGATATAATTACGCACAGCCTGTACATCAGGGGCGCGCCGCCGAAAAAGTTTTATTTCCGATTTTTTTGAAGCCGGGAAAAATTTCGATATCGAATATGCATTTTGATACCTCGAAAGCGCATGTTGAAATAGCCGGCGCAAGAGCGATTGACTGCGTTTGTGAAGATGCCCTCGATATGAATACTTTCAAGCCGTTTAAAGGCAATATGAATATTAAAAAAATGCAGGAATTGATAGATGAACATAAACCGGAAAATATCGGAATGATTTTGATGACAATCACAAATAATTCGGCAGGCGGACAGCCGGTTTCTATGCAGAATATTCGTGAAACTGCTGAAATTGCCAAAAAATATAATATTACGATGGTAATGGATTCGGCTCGTTTTGCCGAAAACGCTTATTTTATAAAAAAACGCGAAGAAGGCTATGCGGACAAAAGCATATCCGAAATTATTCGAGAGATGTTTTCTTATGCGGATGCATTTACTATGAGCGCAAAAAAAGATGCAATCGTAAATATGGGCGGACTTATTGGAATCAAAAACGATCCCGAATTATATCAAAGCGTATGCGCCGGAACTATTCCGAACGAAGGATTTTTGACGTACGGCGGGCTTGCGGGGCGCGACCTTGCAGGATTAGCGATTGGACTTTACGAGGGGATTAATTACGATTATTTGAATTACAGAATAGGGCAGGTTGAATATCTCGGTGACAGACTAAAAGAAATGAACGTGCCTTTTCAATATCCGACCGGCGGTCACGGCGTTTTTCTCGACGCAAAACAAATTTTGCCGCATGTTCCGTATTATGAATTTCCGGCGCAGGCTTTGAGCGTTGCTATGTACATTGAGGGGGGAATCAGGGCTTGTGATGTCGGCTCTTTGATGATGGGAAATGACCCGGACACCGGCGAACAGATTCAAGCGCAATTCGAATTTTGCCGTATGGCGATTCCACGGAGAGTTTACACGCAATCTCATTTTGACCACACTGCAGAAACGATTGCGCAAGTTATGCGAAACGCAGATAAATATAAAGGATTTAAAATTACTTGGGAACCAAAAATCTTGAGACATTTCACTTGCCATATGAAACCAATAGAATAAAAAATAAAAAAATAATTGGTCGAGCTTCATGAGAAAAGCTTGACCAATTGTTTTAAATTCAAATGACGTAAATACAGATTTTTGCGCTGATTCGAGTGCAAGCTGAGGTTTTTTATTTTCTTATTTGTCCGTCACCGTAAATAATATATTTATAAGAAGTCAGTTCTTTAAGACCCATAGGACCGCGTGCGTGCAGTTTTTGTGTACTGATTCCGATTTCGGCACCGAAACCGAATTCAAAGCCGTCTGTAAAACGAGTAGACGCATTGATATAAACAGCGGCAGAGCTCACTAAATTCAGAAATTTATTCGAATTGGAGTAATTTTCGGTGATGATGGCTTCCGAATGTTCCGAAGAATATTTTTCAATATGTTCGATCGCTTGATCAATATTGTCTACGATTTTCACACTGATTATTAAATCGGCAAATTCTTTATAAAAATCTTCTTCCGTAGCCGGTATCAAATTACCGACTATAGCCAAGGAATTTTCGCAGGCTCGTATTTCAACATTATGTGACTTTAATTCTTTGACAATCCTCGGCAAATAATTTTCCGCAATATTTTTATGAATTAAAAGGCTTTCGCAGGCATTGCAAACGCCGGGACGCTGAACTTTTGCGTTAATTATAATTTTATCGGCTTTTTCAAAATCAGCAGATTCATCAACAAAAATATGGCAGTTTCCGACTCCCGTTTCGATTACGGGAATTGTGGAATTTTCGACCGTCGCCTGAATAAGTGAAGCACTTCCGCGCGGAATCAATAAATCAACATATTTATTTAATTTCATAAATTCGTGAGTGACTTCGCGTGTAGTATCTTCGATTAATTGCACAAAATCGGGATTGTATTCGGCTAATGATTTTCTGAAACACTCGACGAGAGCTTTATTTGAATTTATTGCTTCTTTTCCGCCGCGCAAAATTACGGCGTTCGAGGTTTTTAAACAAAGTGCAAAAGCGTCTGCGGTCACGTTTGGGCGCGCCTCATAAATTATTCCGATAACTCCGATCGGAATCCGCTTCTTTCCTACAACAAGACCGTTTTCCAGAGTTCTCATTTCAGAAATTTCTCCGACAGGGTCGTCTATAGACGCAATTTGAATAAAGGAATTTTTTATATCATCTAATCTTTTTTCATTTAATATAAGGCGGTCGATAAACGATTCTTTAAGATTATTTTTTTTGGCTTCTTCGATATCAATCCTATTGCTTTCCAATATTTTGGAGTAATCTTTTTCAATATCTTCGGCAAGCTTTAAAAGGATTTCATTTTTTGTTTTTGTGGAAATCTTACTTAAATCCGAGGCAGCGGATTTCGCTTTTTTTCCGATATCAATTAAAATCATAGCTCATCATCCTTCCGTTCGGTGATTATAAAATCCAAAGGTATATCAAATTCATTTATAGGTAGAATATCCGTTTTTTGAATGTCAAAAAAAATACCGATTCTAAATTTACAAATATTTTTTGATAAATATAAATCATAATATCCTGCGCCGTAACCTAATCTATTGTTTTTTCGGTCAAAAGCCAGCCCCGGGACAATCATAAAAGTTTTATTATCGGAAGAAATAATATCATCCGTATTATAAAGCGGTGTCTTTGTATTAAAAATACCTTTTTGAAGATTTTCGAGGCTTTTTATTTTGACAAAGAACATTTGAGAATTTTTTTCCGAAACCGGAACGGCAACGGTTTTTTTATCATTCAGAGCATAATTAATAAAATCTTCAGTAATTACCTCTGAACCGATATTTATATAAGTAAAAATATTATCAGATTCTTTGTAAAATTTTGAATTTATCAATTTTTCTATGATAATATTTGATTTAGAATTTATAGATTCTTTGGTTAAAGAATTACGTTTATTTAAAAATATTTTGCGAAGCTCTGATTTTCCCATATTGCACCTTTTTGTTGTGACTCAAATAAATAAAGTTCCGACATTTTCGCCGTCTAAAATTTTAAAGATAATATCCGGTTCTGCGCCTGAGGCGATCAAAGTTTTTATATTCGAATTTAAGGCACGCTTTGCAGCGGAGATTTTTGTAAACATACCGCCTGTGCCGTGCTCGGAATTCGAGGCTCCGGCTATGTTATAAATATAATCATTTATTTCTTTCACAATATCGATTTTTTTGGCATTGATATTTTTTTTCGGGTCTTCTTCAAAAAGTCCTTCAATATCAGAAAGAATAATCAATAAATCGCTGTCGGTTAAACAGGCAACGTAAGAAGAAAGCGTATCGTTATCGCTGAATTCCAATTCATCAATGGAAACAGTGTCGTTTTCATTGACAATCGGGATTACTCCAAGCCGGAAAAGCTCGAAAAAAGTATTTCTTGCGTTTTCTTTACGTATAGGATCGTCCAAAACATCTCTAGTCAATAATATTTGAGCAACCTGCTGATTGTATTCCAAAAATAAATTTTGATAAATCTGCATTAAAACAGCTTGACCAACCGCCGAAGTTGCCTGTTTGCCCCTAATATCGCGAGGGCGTTTTTCCAAGCCAAGACGTTCAGTGCCGACAGAGATTGCGCCGGACGATACTAAGACGATTTCCTTTCCTTGGGAATTTAAATCTGAAAGAACCCAAGCCAATTTTGAAATCCGTTTTAAATTCAATCTTCCATTATCGTAAGTCAAAGTAGTGGTACCGATTTTTATAACAATGCGTTTGCAATTTTTTAAATCTTTTCTGTACACAAAAATTTTCCTTCCGTAGAGAAATAAGGCGCGTTTAGAAGATTAAACACGCCTGGCATTTATTGCAATAAAACAGTCAAGAAATTAATATTACACATTTTTAAATAAACAACTTGTTCTAAAATAATATCCCCGTAGCCGATTTCTTTAAAATAAGCTATATAAGAATCCAACGCCTTGTTTTCCTCATAAATCGCCATTTTCAGCGCTTTCTTATATCCAAAACCCCGCATGATTTTCTTTTGGTCGGGCAAATAAGAAATATTCAGTTTTTTGATATATAAATCAGATAAGAAGTCTTTTATTGAAAGCGTGTTCCGGATTAGGATATTTAAAATTTCTTTGTCGGTTCGCGGAGATATTTCATAAATATAATCATAAAATTCCTTTGTGTTTCTGGCGTTTTGAATCAGCAATTCCAATCTTTTTGCCGATTCGTCCGGCAATATAAGTACTTCTCTGTCCGTTTCCTCGCCGTCTATTTCTTTGCCGTTTTCTCCAATATTATAGGCCTTTTGAATAAGAGATAAAGTATCTTTATCAAGCGCCGATTTGGCAGGCTCTGGCTTTTTTCTATTGTTTAACAGTTGTCTGAACATATATACAACCCCAAACTATATTAATCTAAGAAACTAAATCAATATCAGAAATATACTGTACTATAATATGAAAGCAATAGGAAACAATGTTACTGTTTTGGCAAAAAATAGAAATACATTTAATTAAGTTTATATGAAGATTTTAGTTCTACAATACGGTTGAAAACTAAATTATCAGCAGTTGAATATTTTGAGTCAAGGCAAAAATACCCGTTTCGGATAAATTGAAAACGGTCTTCGAGTTTAGGATTAACACCCGGCTCGATATAGCAATTTTCCAATGTTTTCAGAGTATCCGGATTTTTTCTGAATCCTAATTCTTCGTTTTTATCATCGAAAACAAGATAATCAAAAATTCGTACGTTTATTTTTTGCGCATGTTTAATGCTTACCCAATGTATCGTCGATTTTACTTTTCTTTCGGAAAAGCCGGAGCCGGATTTTGTTTGCGGGTCATATGTGCAATGAACTTCGATTATATTTCCGTCCGAATCTTTTATTACATCCGTACATTTTACAAAATATGCACCTTTAAGACGAACTTCGTTGCCGATAAAAAGGCGGGTGTATTTTTTTGGAGGGTCATCTGAAAAATCTTCACGTTCGATATATAATTCGCCGGAAAATGGAACGGTTCTTGCGCCAAATTCTTCGTTATCGCTTTCAATCTCAAGCATTTCTTCGTCTTTATCATAATTTGTAATAACGAGCTTTATTGGGTCTAAAACGCACATTGCGGATTTTGATTTTGTTTTCAAATCCTCACGAATACAATATTCCAGCATTGCGATATCAACACGGTTATTCGCTTTGGAAACCCCGATTAAATCACAGAATTTTCTGATCGATTCGGGAGTATAGCCTCGTCTTCGCAGACCGGATACAGAAACCATGCGCGGGTCGTCCCAGCCGTCTACTTCGCCTTTTTCCACTAATTGCTTTAAATAGCGTTTGCCCATAATTGTATTTGAGAGCGATAATTTCGCGAATTCAATTTGTCTTGGTTTTACTTCAAAATCCAATTGGTCTATGAACCAATTGTAAAGCGGGCGGTGGTCTTCAAATTCCAATGTGCAAATCGAATGGGTTATTTTTTCGAACGCATCCTCCAGCGGATGTGCGTAATCGTACATCGGATAAATGCACCATTTGTCGCCCGTGCGGTGATGTTTAATTCTTGCGATTCTGTAAATAACGGGATCACGCATATTAATATTAGGACTGTTCATATCGATTTTGGCCCGCAAAGTTTTGCTGCCGTCCTCAAATTCACCATTTTTCATGCGCTCAAATAAATCAAGATTTTCTTCAACAGAGCGGTTTCGGTAAGGGCTTTCTTTTCCCGGTTGGCTTAAAGTTCCGCGGTAATCCCTGATTTGCTCCGCCGTAAGCTCACAAACAAAAGCTTTGCCCATTTTTATAAGTTTAATCGCGCAATCATACATTTTATCAAAATAATCGGATGCGAAAAACAAGCGGTCTTCAAATTCGAAACCAAGCCATTTAATATCTTCTATAATACTATCAACAAATTCCTCGTCTTCTTTGGCAGGATTTGTATCGTCAAAACGTAAATTCGTTTTTCCGCCGTATAGTTTTGCCAATCCGAAATTTAAACAAATACTTTTTGCGTGTCCGATATGCAAATATCCATTTGGTTCTGGTGGAAATCTGGTTATTAATCTGCTATAATCACCATTGAGGTCATTTTGTATATATTGATGAATAAAATTTCCCGTAGCACTCAAATTATTTTCATTATAGTCGTCAGCCATAAAATCACTCCTTCGGCATTTTATTAAAAGTTAATCTTTTTGATTATCGTTATTATAGATTATAAGTCATTTAACGTCAAATAATCTTTAAAACGTTTATGCTGGAAGCGAAAACAAAAATTGTTTGGAGAAAAAATATGTTAATAATAAAAATTATGGAGTCAGAAATAAAACAATTTATGTCCTATTTAATAAAAGAAGATAAATTTGACTCTTTCGAAACTCGCGGTATAGAAATAACCATGTTTACGAAAATAAATATTTCTTGTGCTGTAGAAAAAGATTTTTACGAAAATAAAGAAGATTTACCCGATTTTTGTTCGTGGAGTCTTTTGAAACCATATGTTTTTAATATTATAAAAGGGAATACTCGTCCGAAAAATATGAAAATAGTATTTTCTTTTAAGGATACGAAGGAAATTCATGATAACGCAAAGGCGTTGTTTTTGAATATTCTATTTGATAATAATATGATTTTGTGTACGACAGCTACATCTCAAATTAATTTCTCCTTGGATAAGAATGTAGACTTTTCGTGGGAAGATTACATAAAAGGCTTTTTCAAAAATCTGGGAATCGCTTTTAGTATAGAATAATATTGTTAGCACTCTTTTAAATAGAGTGCTAAAAAATTGTTGACAATTATTTTTTTTATTATTAAAATATAGATTGATAATTTAAAAATTTAAGAACGGGAGGAATTTTTAATGAAAGGTAATCTTTCGATTAACAGCGAAAATATTTTGCCTGTTATAAAAAAATGGCTGTATTCGGATACGGATATATTTGTTCGTGAACTTGTTTCAAATGCGTGTGACGCTATTACAAAATTAAAAAAACTTGTTGATTTAGGGCAGGTAGAGCATATTTCGCCGGAAGAAAATTATAAAATTAATATTGAGCTTAACAAAGACGAAAAAACAATAAAAATTACTGATAACGGAATCGGTATGACCGAAAACGAAATTCAGGAATATATAAATCAAATCGCTTTTTCGGGCGCAACGGCTTTTATGGAGAAATACGGCGATAAACTCGATAAAGACAACGAAATTATCGGGCATTTCGGTTTGGGATTTTATTCGGCATTCATGGTTTCCGATAAAGTTGAAATAGATACGCTTTCTTTTGTTGAGGGCGAAAAAGCTGTAAAATGGGTAAGCGAAGGCGGAACTACTTTTGAAATTACCGAGGGCGAAAAAGATACCCGCGGAACTTCTATAACGCTTTATATTAATGAATCAAGCGGCGAATATTTGGAAGAATATAAATTGCGCCAGACGATCGAAAAATATTGCGGATTTATGCCTGTAGAAATATATTTTGAAACTCTGCCTAAAAAAGAAACAGATAAAAAAGATGAAAACGAAGAAATCGATGAGATTGAAGAAGAAATTAAATGCCTAAACGACCCGCATCCGCTTTGGCTGAAACCTGCAAACGAATGCACGGACGAAGAATATAAAGATTTTTATCATAAAGTTTTTATGGATTTTAATGAGCCGCTTTTCTGGATGCATTTAAATATGGATTATCCGTTTAGACTCAAAGGAATTTTGTATTTTCCGAAACTCAAGCATGAGCTTGAAAGTATTGAAGGACAGGTAAAATTATATAATAACCAAGTTTTTATCGCGGATAATATAAAAGAAGTCATTCCGGAATTTTTGCTTTTGCTGAAAGGCGTTATGGATTGTCCGGATTTGCCGCTGAATGTTTCCCGAAGCTTTTTGCAGAATGACAGCAATGTCGCAAAAATGTCTTCTTATATTATCAAAAAAGTTGGAGACAAGCTTAATTCGATTTTCAAAAATGACAGAGAAACATACAATAAATATTGGGACGATATCAGTCCGTTTATAAAATACGGCTGTATTCGAGAAAAATCGTTTTATGATAAAGTAAAAGATTCTCTTATTTTCAAAACCACTAATAACGAATATTTATCAACAAGCGAGTTTATTGAAAAAAATAAAGATAAAACGGATAATAAAATTTATTACGCTACAAATGAGCAGCAGCAGGCAAGCTATATTAAAATGTTTAAAGATAACGCTATGGAAGCGGTTGTATTGACCTCAAACCTCGATAATCCTTTTATATCTTATCTTGAAAATTATGATAACAATGTTCAGTTTTTGAGAATAGATTCGGATGTTTCAGATACATTAAAAAATTCAACCGATGAAAAAATTTCGGATGATGATAAAAAATATCTCGATGAGATTTTCAAATCTGCGCTTAATAATGAAAAATTGAATCTTCAAGTAGAGAGCTTGAAATCAGAAAACGTGCCGGCGATAATTACTTTGGCGGAACAATCAAGGCGTATGCAGGAAATGACGAAGATGTTCGGCAATATGGGCATGGGCGCTGATATGTTTAAAGACGACCAAAAATTGATTTTAAATCAAAACAATAATTTGATTAAAACGCTTATCGGATTAAAAGATAATGCAGATAAAAATGATTTGGTTAAAATTATTTGCGAACAAATTTACGATTTAGCGATGATTTCGCATAAACCGCTTGATGTGGACTCGATGAATAATTTCATTGAAAGATCCAATTTGATTCTCCAAAAATTGAGCGAATAATATTTAATAAAATGAATGTATAATAAAAACGGCGCATTTGCGCCGTTTTTTAAAAGATTTTATTTATATAAAGAATATTTTTCTTTTTTAATTTTTAAAACGATATATAATCCGCCGATTAATACAACAAATAACGGTAAGATTTTTACTAAATCGTATGTTCCGGGATTTACTTTCTCTCCGCTTCCGGAATCGAAATAATTAATATCAATAGGTTCTTCGATATCATAAGAATATCCCAAAGCGATTCCGTCTTCATCATAAATTAAGTAATAATCATTTAAATCATCATATTCAGCGAATAAATATTTATCAAGCGTGTCCACATAAATTTGACCGGTTAAGTCTTTTTCAAAATCGTCTTTAACCTCGAGAACTTCCTCGGTTTCCTTAGGTTGAGCTTCGGTAGGTTGAGTTTCTGCGGGTTGAGTTTCGGTATCTGCTTCAGTGAACGGATTCGAATAAACTATTTCATCTTCGGCTTTAGCAGTCGTTTGATTTGTCTCAGGTGCTTTGCTTGTTTCGGTTGTTTCAGTAGTTTTGCTTGCCTCGGTTGTTTGTGTGGAATCGTCTGTTTTTTGCTCTTTTTCGCTTGGAGGCACGGTTTCGGGTGCAGCCAAAGAACTTTTATCAGCTGTGCTTTGAGTATCTCTTGGTGGTGGAGCTAAGGTATCGCCGGATGCCGGAGCATCATTCTTGTTGATTAATTTAATCGAAATCAATTTTAATTCTGTTGTATTCTCGTCTAACATAAAATCTATATATCCGTCATTTCCTGTATCGGATTTACTTGCTCCGCCGACAGTTTTTGTCACAATATTTTTCATTTCATAATTACTGTCCAAACCATTTTCGAAATCAAAAATATAGTTGAAATCGTTTTCACCTTTCGGTAAATCATAAAAATTTATACTTGCAGAACTGTTTGAAACTTTTACAGGTATTGTAAAAGTTTTGTTAGTCTCAGATAATGTTGCATTTGCTGAATTTCCGCCGACTTCATATCTAAAAGTATAATTTTTGTTAATCGAATTAATCAATTCCAGGTCTAAATTTATTTCTTTTCCATCATAGCTGCTGTCAGAGTTGCCTTCTTTATCAATAACATTAATTATTATTTTCGGACTCATTGTTGATGCCGCAAAAACATTAACAAAACCGGAAAAACTTAATACCGTACATAATAAAACAGAAACAAAGGTTTTATTGAATCTTTTCATCTCTCTACTCCTTTAAATTTTTTGCTTTTGAATACATCAAAATAATCTGCACTTTTTCAAGTTTCCGAATAAATTCTGTAACCAAAATATTTTCAAAAGTCCGAACAAACTTAATCTAATCGAACTCACGTTATACTACTCTTTCCCCCTACCTATACAAAATTTCTTGCGCGTAGCGATTAAAAATTAAACCGCTGTAAATTTTCAAGATTCAGCCTTTCGCACAAAACAGTAAATTTGCCTGATTAAAATAAAATTCTAAACTTGCCATTAGAATAATTATTTTTGTTTATACAGGCGTTATTGTAATACAAGCACAATAATTATTAAAACATTAAGAATTCAGTATTTTGACTTATGTCAAAAATCCAATTTGTTATATGGAAAGTTCGTATAATTTGTTTTGCAGATTATAATTACCTCACCATACATTAATAATAAAATTCTATCCTACAAAAATATCAATTTAATAATAATTTAAATACAAAGATGTATTTTTTGAAATGTTTTTTTAATTATCTGAAAAATAACAAAAAATAAAGCGCCTAATTTCTCTGCAAATAAAAAAAGCTTCAGGAGTAAGTAATACTATTTTCATTTTGATTAAGTAGAAAAAAATTTTTCACAGTGGAGCATTTCGCGCAATGCTTCTAGCGCGAAATGAAATATTTTTTTCTATCCTTAATAATGAAAATAGTATAAATTAAACCTAAAGCTATTCTGCTATTAATATTGTCTTCTTTTTAAAGATTTAGAATTTATAGCAAAGAAAACTACTACGCCCAATGTAATAAATGCAGGTAGAATATAGCCTGAATCCGCTGTTGTCGGGTTGCCTTTTGCATCTTGGTCGCTGTCCGACTCTACTGTATTTTCTTCAGCTGAAAAAGGATCAGCATTTCCGCCTCCGGCGCTTTCATTGCTTACATCAAATGATGTTATACTTACAGGAGGTGTAAGAGATTTTGAATATCCTAATTTGTTGTTATCAGAGTCATAAATTACATAATACTCGGCTGCTGTATCATATTCTGCAAATCTTTCTACACCATCGATAACGATTGAGAATCTGCTGCTTTCGTCTGAAGGCGAATCAACATCTGTGTTAGTTCCTGCAAAAGGGTCAAAAGTATCTGTTTGGGTTGTGTCGGCAGGAATTGTCTCGCTAGGGGGAGGATTGCCGGTGTCGGCAGCAGAGCTTTCTGCGCTTGAATCAGATGCAACGTCGTCAAAAGGATTGAAAAAATCAGAATTTAAAAATATAGTATTTTGAAATACATTTGTCTTTAGAATAGAGGCCTGTACGGAAACTTGAGTCGAAAAAATTACGGATAATGAAACTAAAACTACAGAAAATTTTTTAATCATTATAAAAACTCCTTTTTTTTGTGTATTTTCTTCCATAAAATTATTAATTTCTATTTAATGAATTTCGGCTTTTAATTCAAAAATCTTAAGGAAATTTCAAAATTATCTTGAGTTTTTTTGCGAATATAAAATCAGATATTTTTTGTTCGTCAGGAAAATATAAATTACAGCAATAATTTATCATTGCAATAGAAATATAGTAAAATATTGCTGAATTAAATATTATATGATAATTTATTGTCAAATATCTACAGTCAATCGGTAATTCATTTGACTAAAAAATATAATACAATATAGACAACATCATATCAGACTTTACAGTTTTTTTGTGGGATAATAACAATTGTTAGGAACTGCTTTGTATAAAAAACATGGATTATTTATCAATTTGTCTTTATTTATTCTGCGAACGCTGTTGTTTTTTCTGAGAGGAGGCTTAAATGCAAAATTTTTCTGATATGACGTTTAATTTATACAAATATAAAGATTTATTTTCGGAAAAATCAAATATTGAAATCGATGAGCTGGATTTGGCCTCCGACCCGTATTTTGAGGGTTATATTAACCATATATACCGAGTAAAACAAGGTACTAAAAAATATATTATAAAACACGCAACCAATAAAACGAAATTGGAAGACATAGGAATCAGCCTTGATACTTCCCGAAACAGACTGGAATACCTGTCGTATAAATTGCGTGCTTTAATCACACCCAAGTATATTCCGGAACTCTATTATTGTGATATAAATAACGATCTCTTTATTATGGAAGATTTATCGCATATGTCGCTCTTGCGCCGCAGAATGAGTCTCGGGCATTCGTTCGAGCATACGTCGGCGCTAATCGGGGATTTTATGGCGCATAATCATTTTTTCACTTCTCAGCTATATTTATCTAACGCAACTTATTATCAATTGAATTCAGTTTTTTTGGCGGCTGAGAGAAGGAAAATTATGGAAGATTTCGCTCTTTATAAAATGCTTAAACCCGAATATTTGGAAAGCAAAAAAACGCATCCTTTCCGTGAAGTATCAGAGAAAGTTTGGAATGATTATGATATTCATTTAAAACTAATTGAGATGCGCGATGTTTTGAAAAATAAATGCGAATGCCTTATTCACGGTGATTTACATACATCAAATATATTCGTTGATGAGCAGAGGCTCGCTGTTGTTGATATGGAATATTCTTTCATGGGACCTTATGGCTATGATATCGGCTATCTTTTGGCGAATTATATTTCCCAATGGGCAGCTTTTAATTTCAACTCTGATTTTTCTAGCGAAAAGCGGGCTTTAATGCGCAAAAATATTTTGAATGCATTTGAAGATATATTATTGAGGTATTTTTTTACGTTTGAGCAACTATATTTGTATTATGGGAAAGATATTTATCTGCAAACAAAAGGATATCTTGAATCTCTTTTCGAAAGTATAATTCAGGATTCGGTTGGATTTATGGCTACCGTAAATATTTACCGCATAATAAATATGTTTGATTTTCCGGATTTTGATGTTATTAAAAATAAAACCGAAGCGAATTTGGCTAAATGTCTTTCATTATATGTCGGCATTTATCTTTTGAAAAATAAAAAATCTTTCAAGAATGTAAAAGATATTATTAGCGCAATTGAACATGTGCAAAAATCTTTTTTTGCTATGTTAAATTGACGAACGAAAACAAAGTTCACACCCGTTCCTCCCAACCTACCTAACCGCGCGGAACGGGTGTGAAAATCTAATCGTTCGTCAGTATAAATTAGCAATTGAAAAAATGACAAACAGTTGTTTTTAAAAATTGCGTTTATAAAAGAAAGCCTAAAATCATTTACGGATTTTAGTATATCGATTTTATACAAAGGTTTTTTGGAATAAGCCGGTTTTTATTCCGAATAGTTTTTGTGTAAACCGAATAATTTAAGATTAGCGTTGTGATAAGAAAAGGAGGTTACAAAATGGGAAAATATCTCATGGCATTAGACCAAGGAACTACAAGTTCTAGGTGTATTATTTTTGACAAAGGTGGCAACATTTTGTCTGTTGCTCAAAAAGAATTTACTCAAATTTTTCCACAGGCAGGCTGGGTTGAGCATGATCCTATGGAAATTTGGGCAAGCCAAATAGCTGTTGCTGCTGAAGCAAAAGCTAGACTCGCTGTCGAAGCTTCCGATATCGATTCGATTGGTATTACTAACCAAAGAGAAACTACCGTTGTTTGGAACAAAAACACCGGCAAACCTGTTTATAACGCTATAGTATGGCAATGCCGCCGTACAGCAGAATATTGTGATACCTTAAAAGCTTCGGGTTTTGACCAAAAAATCCGCGAAAAAACCGGTCTTGTAGTAGATGCGTATTTCTCCGGAACAAAAATCCGCTGGATTTTGGAGAATGTTGAAGGTGCAAGGGAAGAAGCTGAAAAAGGAAATCTGCTCTTTGGAACTATAGATTCATGGCTTATCTGGAATTTAACAAAAGGTCAAGTGCATGTAACTGATTATAGTAACGCTTCAAGAACTTTATTGTTTAATATTCACACTCTCGAGTGGGATGATGAAATACTTACCGAATTAAATATTCCTAAATCAATGCTTCCGGAAGCTAAACCTTCCTCTTATGTATACGGAAACGCTAATGCTGAATTTTTCGGCGGCGAAATTCCTATAGCCGGTGTTGCCGGTGACCAGCAAGCCGCTTTGTTCGGACAATGCTGTTTCGAGCCGGGTATGGTTAAAAATACTTACGGAACAGGCTGTTTTATTTTAATGAATACAGGCGAAACTCCGGTTGCTTCCAAAAATGGTTTGCTTACAACAATTGCTTGGGGCGCAGACGGAAAAGTCGAATATGCTTTAGAGGGCAGTGTTTTCGTTGCCGGTGCTGCAATCCAGTGGCTTCGTGACGGACTCAGAATGATTGACAATGCGGCGTTTACAGAAGCTTATGCTAATAAAGTGACAGACAGCAACGGCGTTTATGTAGTTCCGGCTTTCGTTGGACTCGGCGCTCCTTATTGGGATCAGTACGCACGCGGAATTATCGTTGGCTTGACCCGCGGCGTTGAAAAAGAACATTTTATTCGCGCTACCGTGGAATCTTTGGCATATCAATCTTATGATGTTATCGAGGCTATGATTAACGATTCCGGAAACGACCTCAAGAGTTTGAAAGTAGACGGCGGAGCAACTGCTAATAATTTCTTGATGCAATTCCAAGCAGATATTGCAAATACAGAAGTTGTTCGTCCTTCTATAATTGAATCTACTGCATTGGGTGCTGTTTATTTGGCAGGCCTTGCAACAGGATATTATGAAAATAAAGATGATATTGTTAAAAATGTAAGCATTGACCGTGTATTTAAGCCTAGTATCGATGAATCTGCCCGCGCAGCTATGGTTGGCGGATGGAAAGAAGCTGTTAAACGTTCTTTCGGATGGGCTAAATAATACTATTTTCATCTTGAATGGAAATAGTAAAAAAATTAATATTTCCGAAAACGGACGAGTTGCAATAATCATTTCGCATAATCTTTGCGAAACACCGTAGTGATTTTTGTTTGAAAGCCGTTTTCGGTTTATATTAAATACAGCTATCATAATTTTATATTGAAAGTAGGGTGTTATTTATGGATATGTTAGCAATTATTGCTGCGTTTGGCGGCGGGGTTTTCGGTGCTGCAATCGGCGCATTAAATGCATTTATCATGACAGGTCTTCTTGCAATAGTTGGTTTTATTCTTGGCTTGGCCGGTGTCGGCGATTTAACCGGCGGTCTTATTACTTTCGGCGGACTTTTGGGTCCTCATGTTGCGTTTGCCGGCGGTGTTGCTGCTGCTGCTTATGCAGGAAATAAAGGCAAAGGCTTAGCTTCTGGAACAGATATCGTTACAGCTCTTAACGGCCTTACCGATTATACTGTTTTATTGGTTGGCGGAGCTTTTGGTATTATCGGTGCTATTACAGTTTATCTTTTGGGCGGAGTATTAAAAATACCTGCTGACGGTCCTGCAATGGGCGTTATCGTTACCGCTATAATTACTCGTTTTGTATTCGGCAAAACTGGTCTTACAGGAAAATATACAGGCTCAGAGCCTCGTACATGGTTCCCTAAAGGAAAAGGACTTTTCCAAAGTATTACTCTCAGCCTTGCATTAGGTATTGTAGTATCATGTATCGGTCAGCAATTTATAAATGCCGGTGTTACTTTTGAAGTTCTTGGAGGATTTTATCCTGTTGTATGTTTTGGTATCTCTGCATTCAGTTTAATTTTTGTAACAGCCGGTCTCGCCGCTCCTGCTACTCACCACATCACTTTGCCTGCTGCTATAGCTTTTTGCAAAACAGGAAATATTTTTGTTGGTATAGTTGTAGCTGTAATTTGCGCTTTGATTGGTGACGTTGTTGGTAATACATTCAATAGCCACTGCGACTCACATATCGACCCTCCTGCTATCACAATCTTTAGCATGACTTTATTACTTAATATAATGTTTCCATAAGAAAAACATATGCCACTGGTTTAGAAAAATCAGTGGCTTGATTAAAAAAATAGTATTTTTATTAACAATGTGTTAGAATTAAATAGTACAAATATTTTGGCTTGTATCCCAAGCCAATATTTTACTAAAAAAATAATTTTTTAACTTAGGAAGAATTTTGTTTTATTTGGACAGAATAATTATAAGGAGGTCAGAAAAAATGTGGAAAGATACTTATTTAGTCGGCGTTGAGTTGATAGATAATCAGCATAAAGAATTGTTCAGAAGAGTGGAAAAACTGCTCGCGGTCATCGGCAAAAGCGATGCAAATTATAAAGAAGAATGTGAAGCCGCTGTTGCTTTTTTGAAAAATTATACCGTAGAGCATTTTGGTGCAGAGGAAGCTTATCAGGAATCAATCAATTATGACGGTCTTGAAGAACATAAAAAAATCCATAAGCTTTTTATAGATGCTATCGATTTTCACGAAAAACAAATGGTAGAATCGGACTTTGCCGCTCCATATGTTCAAGCGTTTGCCGGTATGCTGACAGCTTGGCTCATTAACCATATCGGTGATGAAGACCAGCAAATACCAAAAGGCAACCGCAAAGAGCATGAAGTTTCGGGCACGGATTTTTCCGATATTCTCTTAAATTCAACTAAAGAAGCTTTTTCTCGAGTTGCGGGAACCAGCGGTGATTTTAAAATGGAATCTGCTACCGATGAAATATCCGGCGATTTGATTATAAGAATGGATATTAACGATGGTGTTCATGAGGCTGTTGAATTCGTATTCCCTAAAGAAATTGCTCTTAAACTCACAGGCTCTATGAAAGGCGGAGAGCAGAGCGAATTAGACGATTATGTTAATGGTGCATTATCGGAAATCGTTAATATCATTAGTAAAAAATCTAAAGTTGCACCGCCGCCTTCCGGTACGAATGTATATTCAAGACCGACACATATTAAATCATATAATTTGGCTTCTTCCGGCACTAATATTTATGCAAAACTTGCTTCGGAAGTTGTTCAAAGATATAAAATCTCTATGGATTTTGGAGATCTTGGAATTAATGTTTATAATAAATAATAATTTAAGGCTGTTCTTTTCGGAACGGCCTTTTTTTGTGGTCATAGCGTTGTATATCCAATGTTATTCCTTAATTATATATTCGATATAGAATATAAATTAAGGGGGAAGAGGATTATATTTACAAGGTAATTATAATCCGCAAAAAATGAAAAAAGTTTTATTTTTTTTAGTTGCAGTTTTTTTGATGCTTTCAGCAGTGTTTTTTGAAAGCAATACGGAGAAATACAGAAAAGTCAGGGCAGAATCGGTTTTGGATGAAGATAATCAAATTTTAGAAGAAACAGGCGAAATTTTAAAAGAAAATACAAATGATGAAATTTTAGAAGCAGATATTGAATATCCAGAAAATACGACTGGCGAAATTACTGAAACAGATATTGAGTATCCTGAAAATATGACCGGCGAAATTACGGAATCAGATATTGAATATCCTGAAAATGCAGAACCGACGGAGACGAATATTATTGACGAGAGCGAAATTTTGCAGCCTACAGAAATCATTTTGGAAAATAATCAAAATGAAGTAGATTCAGGATTTACACTAAGAAAAGAATTTACGATTCAATCCTCGGCGGATGATGCCGAAGTTAGTGCATCTTCTGTTAATTTAACGAGCAGCGGACTTGAATTGCACGGAAAAGTATCGAGCACAGAAAGTACTGTCTATTTAAGATTTACGAATGTAAATATTCCAAGCGACGCAAAAATTTCAAGAGCATATTTATCCTTCACTTCACGAGACTCATCTACGGCAGGCACAGTACTTAATATTCAAGGCGAATTGGGAAATGGTAATCCTTTGACAAGAAATACCGCTGATTATTCAGCGCGCGTTTTTACAGAGGATTTTGTTCAATCAACGTCTTCAGCCATAAGAAGCAATGAAATTTATCAAACTTCGGATATTTATCCGATTTTCGGTCAGATGTTGGCGAACAATTCCGATTCCTATGTTTTCAAAATAAAAGGAAATATGAACGGTTCTCTGGTTGCACGCTCATTTGATTCGGATAAGCTGAGAGCACCGAAACTTATAGTTGAATATTCTTCAAATACCGGTGAATTTTCTCTTCCTATCGCTATTTCGGGCGACGACGGCGAAGAAAGAGCAACAGGCTCAGTTTCATTAAGCGGTTCTTTGCATTTGGGCGGATATTCTTCGTCTTCCAATTCCGAATCGAGCCGAGTTATTATGGGCTTGAGATTTAATAATGTAACAATTCCCGAAAATGCCGAAATCACGAATGCCTATATTGAATTTACACCAAGAACACGGATTTCAACTCAAATAGAATCATATATGGATATAAAATGTGAAAACGGAAATGCCGCCGCATACACAACGGCATCAAAAAATATCACGAATAGGAATTATGGAAAAATATCTGTAAATTACAGACAGCCGACGATTTCCACAACTCAAAGATTTTCCACTCCTAATTTGAGGACAGTAATTGACGAATGCCGTTTATCAGGCTGGCAATCCGGACAAGCTTTGGGATTCAAAATAAGCGGCGATAAATATATCGGTTCGGTTTATGACGGTTCGAATTTGGAAAGCGCACCAAGGCTTGTAATCCAATTTAAATCGGGCAAAGGTGCGTATATCGAAGATGAAATATCGAATCCTTCTTTATTGAAAAATATTTATATAAATGAAATTTCTACAGAAGGAACTGCAAGTTCTAAAGATGATTGGATAGAATTGTACAACGATAATAATTATATACTTGTTTTAAATGAATCCGTTTATTTCACGAACGATACTAAAAAACCGGAAAAATTTGAGCTTAAAGGAATTTCGATTCCTGCAAAGGGTTATAAAACAATCTATTGTGATGAAAAAACGGAATTGGGAAGCGACCACGCAAGTTTCTCTTTGAAAGCAAGCGGAGAAGTTTTTATAAATACAAAAGTTGACGGTGCTATTCAAACAATAAATTCTCTAAAATATGATAAACAATTATATAATGAAACATTTGGCCGAAAACCGGATGCCGGAAATAATTTAGTTCCTTTCGCAAACGAGACTTTTGAAAAATCAAATAATAACGCGCCTGAGCTTTATCCTATAAATGTAAGTACAGAACGCGGCGTTTATGACAGCGGTTTCGAATTGAGCATTTCATCAAAGCCAAATGTCAATATTCGTTATACTTTGGACGGAACTTTTCCGACGAATACAAAAGGAACTGTATATGCTGCGCCAATCCGTATCGATAAAACCTCGGTTATAAAGATTTATGCTTATGATAATTACGGAAACAGCAATGTTATTGCGCATACTTATGTTTTGCGGAATAATTATAATAATGAAAGCGGATGGAGTTATAAAACGAATATCAATGGTCAATTTTATGCTGAAACGATTGATGATTTTCCGATTGTTTCAATAACTTCGGACCGCTCTTCGCTGAGTTCTTCAACGTATGCACAGTCAACTTTTGAATATCTTGATTCACATATAAACCCGGGAGCGTCAAATTTATTTACGAATTCGGGCGCAAAGAAATTCGGGCAGGCAACAGCGGGCTGGACAAATTCTAATGTTACCGCAAAATTCCATCGTGATTATGACACAAAAAAACTTTCGTACGATTTTTTCGATGAAATCATCGGCGAAGCTTTTCCGCTTGTTTCGAAATTTGGAAAAATTGATTTAAAAGAGGGCGAAGACGGGCCGCAATCCGATATTTGGGATTTAGGATACAATCGCTACAGCGAAAAAGCCGTAAATACTTTGGCGATTCAGATGGATAAATTCGCGCTTCATACAAGATATGTTTATTATATTTACAATGGTAAATTTATGGGACTGAAAACCCTGCGGGAATCTTTCAGCAATTCGATGTTCGAAGAATATTTTGGAGATGACAGCGATAATTATACAAAAGTGACTATGCAAGACGGCGGATTTTCGAGCGGCGGAATCGAAGACGCAGATGACGGTGACCCGGCTTTATGGAAAAGAATTTATGATTTAGCGAATAGTAAGAATTTTCAAGAATTTAAAAAATATGTTGATGTTGAAGATTTAATTAAAATGCAAATTTTGTTTATGTTTATAGATTCGGAGCGGGAAGTCGAAGCCGTTTTGCATAACGATGCGGCTACGGGCGGCGGCGTAAAGATGATTTCTAATATAAATGACTTAGACGGTGCATTTTTTAATGATAAAAAAACCGGTACTGAAAAAGCACATTTTATTGGCGGCGGCGGAAATTACCGCTATAAATGGGGTGACTCTACATCGATGATGGGTGCAGGAAAATTATTTGGAAATTTTTCCGGAAACAGCACAAATTTAACTGCGGGAAATTTGGAATTTAAAACTCTGGTAAAAGATCAAGTTTTAAAACAAATCGGACCAGTCAGTGGTGATTTTAGAGGAGCTGACGGCGCACCTTTGTCGGTTGATAATGTTAAAAAAGTCATAATGGAAAACCAAGCCGAATTGGATAAGCCATATCAGTTGGACGCTGCATTTATGGGATTTAGCCGAAACGCTTATCAAGATTGGTTGAATTGGCAGAAAAATATCCTAATTCAAGTAGAGGACAGAGTTAAATTCAGCCTCGAAAAATGGAAAGAATATAATATGGCTCACACTTTGGAAGCGGTTGGCGTAAATAAATCAAATGAGGGAATTACATTAACAAACCCAAATTCAACAGATGTTTATTATACTTTGGACGGAACTGACCCGATGGGAGCCGACGGCGTTATTTCCAAATCGGCGGTTAAATATACAAACGGTACAGTGATAGCGCAAGGCGGAAAAATAATAATCAGACCATTTACAACAAACAATTGGGGACCATTAACTATAGCCGAATAAAAAGAACTTAACAAGAATGCCTTATATGACTTTTAGTTATATAGGGCATTTTATCTATAAAAAAGTAGTGCAAAATTTATGTAAAGCATTTATAATGGTAATATTATTCTAGTATTAGAAAAAGATGCAGATTTGACAAATTTGTAGCGAATTAAAAATTAAAGTCTTTTTCGCATCAAAAAAAGATTCGGAATTATAGGAGTGAAAAAAATGTATACAAGAGTAAAAGATATATATTCCGGAAGTACGGATTATATCGGAAAAAAAATTGTTCTCGGCGGTTGGGTTAAAACACTTAGAGATAATAAAAATTTTGGCTTTATCGAATTAAACGACGGTTCGTTTTTTAAATCGGTTCAAATAGTTTTTGATAATCAATTGAATAATTTTGAAGAAATTAAAAAAATATCAATAGGTTCCAGCCTTACCGTAAGAGGAACTGTTGTTGAAAGCAAAGGCTCGAAACAGGCTTTTGAAATAAATGCAGAAGATATTATGGTTGAAGGCAAAGCGGATTCTGATTTTCCTTTGCAGAAAAAACGCCATACTCTGGAGTTTTTGCGCACAATTGCGCATATGAGACCCAGAACAAATACTTTTTCTGCCGTATTCAGAGTACGTTCAATCTGCTCTTTTGCGATACACAAATTTTTTAATGAGCGTGGATTTGTTTATGTTCACACGCCGATAATTACTGCAAGCGACGCAGAAGGCGCAGGCGAAATGTTTCAAGTAACAACATTGAGCCTTGAGAATCCGCCGAAAACTCAAGACGGAAAAATTGATTATAAAGAAGATTTTTTTGGAAAAATGGCGAATCTTACGGTAAGCGGACAATTATCAGCAGAGAATTTTGCAACGGCTTTTCGTGATGTTTATACTTTTGGGCCGACTTTTAGGGCGGAAAATTCAAATACTTCCAGGCACGCCGCAGAATTTTGGATGATGGAGCCCGAAATGGCTTTTGTAGAGCTTGACGGAAATATGAAAATAGCGGAAGAAATGCTGAAATATATAATTAATTATGTATTGGAAAACGCCAAAGAAGAAATGGAGTTTTTTAATAATTTTATAGATAAGGGTCTTTTGGAAAGATTGGACAATATTGTATCAAACGACTTTGCCAGAATAACATATACTGAAGCTGTGGATTTATTATTGAAATCGGATGAAAAATTCGAATACCCGGTAGAATGGGGAATAGATTTGCAATCCGAGCACGAAAGATATATAACCGAAAAGGTATACAAAAAACCTGTTTTTGTGACAGATTATCCAAAAGAAATAAAAGCTTTTTATATGAGGCAAAATGATGACGGAAAAACTGTTGCCGCAATGGACTTATTGGTACCGGGAATCGGCGAAATTATGGGCGGAAGCCAAAGAGAAGAACGTTTGGATATTTTGGAAAAACGAATTGAAGAACTGGGAATGGATATTAAAGATTATTGGTGGTATTTGGATTTGCGCAGATTCGGCACAGTCAAACATTCGGGCTTTGGGCTTGGCTTTGAACGATGTGTAATGTATCTTACGGGAATGTCGAATATACGTGATGTAATTCCGTTTCCGCGTACCGTGAAGAATGCAGAATTTTGATTTGGAGTGGAATAAATGGCGTATGAAATAGTTTCGCATGAAAAAATATTGCAGGCTCATATTTTTACCGCATATCGGGACGAAGTTGTTTTGGAGCACGGAAAACCGACTTATAGAGAATATATTGACCGCGGCGACGGTGCTTCGGCGATTTTGCCGGTTGATAACGACGGAAATTTGATTTTTGTAAGGCAATACCGTCATGGAGCAAGAGAACTTATTTTGGAAATTCCGGCAGGAATGCTTGAAAAAGATGAAGATCCAAAAATAGCGGCTTTGCGTGAATTGGAAGAAGAAACCGGACATAAAGCAAACGATATTTTTTATATGACAAAAATGTATGGCTTGGTTGGATTTTGCAACGAGATTATATATATTTATTATGCGAAAAATTTAGAAATAACTGCTCAAAATTTAGACCCCGACGAATTTGTTACTATCGAAAAATATTCTCTTGAGCAAGCGATGGTAATGATTTTTTCCGGTGAAATCGTTGATTCTAAAACAATGATAGCGGTTATGATGTATAATGAATTACTGAAAAACTCTAAAAATTAAGACAAACTATATTCTGAGAAAATTGTCATAAAATTCTAATTTAATAATATAGAATAATCCATAACTCTTCCCAATATATTTATATTGGGAAGAGGGTGTTATTATTGCGAAAATACAAGAAATCTATAAAAAAATTGGCGAGTTCGAATAATTATATTATTATATTAATCATAGTAATTGTTATGTTTGGAATATTACTTGGCTCTGTTTTGGCGAATAGCCTGCAAGAGGACAACCGCCAGCTTTTAACCGGATTTATAAATAAGTTTTTTGTAAATTATAATTTTTTGAATACCGATAGTTCTGAAATTTTCAGAGAGTCTTTTATTAAATACGGAAAAATAATTTTGATAATTTGGATTTTGGCGTTTATTTCGATGGGATTTGTAATAAGTGGTTTTATTGTTTTTTTAAAAGGAATAAGTTACGGTTTTACTACCGCTTTTCTGATTATTACATATGGTACAAAAGGAATTTATTATGCTTGTTTTTTATATTTATTGCAAAATATCATTTTAATACCGGCGTATGTTTTCATAATGTTTGCAAGTATAAAATTTGTTTTTAAAAAAAATACCGAGACTTTAGATAGCTTTTTTGAATATACGATTTCTATGCTGATATCATTGGCTTGTGTGATTATTGTTTGCCTTTTAGAGGCGTATGTAATTCCAAATTTTATTACATTTTTATAAATTAATTATGAAGGCTTATGATAACGTTTTGAGAAAATATTAAGTACAGAAGGAGATATTATGCAAGATTATATTGATATGTTTGTCAGATTTTTGATTGACGAAAAAGAATCATCAAATAATACTGTCGAATCTTATAAGAGAGATTTAAACCAATTTATAAATTACTTGCATTCAACCAATATTACGAGAATTGAAAAAGTTAATAAAACGAATATAATGACATATAAACTTTATTTACAAAAAAAGGGCAAGTCGCCGTCGACAATCTCACGCAGTCTGGCTTCTATTCGTTCTTTTTTCAAATTTTTAATGATGAAAAAAATAATCGAAAGTGACCCATCTTTTAATATCGATTCGCCGAAAGTGGAAAAAAAATTACCGTCTATAATTACTATTGATGAAGTGGGAAAATTGTTGGATCAGCCGGATATAAGCGATTATAAAGGCCTGCGCGACAAAGCAATGCTGGAATTACTCTATGCAACAGGAATAAGGGTAACGGAACTCATTAATTTAAAAATCGATAACGTAGATATGGATTTAAAATTTATAAAATGTATATCGGGAAACAAAGAGCGGGTTATACCGATCGGCTCAAAAGCTACGGAAGCTCTTAATTCATATTTCAAAAACTCACGACCGTTTTTAATAAAGTCTCCGGACGAAAAAATTTTATTTGTGAATTGTAACGGCTTTGCAATGACACGGCAGGGGTTTTGGAAAATCATAAAATCGTATGCCAAAAAGGCAAAAATTGACGCGTCTTTGACTCCGCATATGCTGCGCCACTCGTTTGCATCTCATTTGATTTCGAACGGTGCGGATATTCATTCTGTTCAGGAAATGCTAGGACATTCTGATATTTCTACAACTCAAGTTTATTTGCAGGTTCAAAACAATAAATTAAAAGAAGTTTATGCAAAAGCTCATCCAAGATATTAATTTTTGTTAATCTCTTTGATAACAATTTCAATTTTTATATTCTAAAAATTGGATTGATATTTAGGAGATTTTTATTTTGCGGAAAATTTGATTTTATCCGAATTTAAGTGATATAATACGATTGGTTAAGAAATTTTAAAAAATAATACTATTTTCATTTTGATAAGTAGAAGAAAATTTTTCACATATATTGAAAATAGTATAAAAAGGCTTTTTTGAAATTAATTAGAATGGAAAGAAAATTATGATTTACGAAGTATTTTCGCATAGCGAAACCGAAAAATTTGCCGAGGAGCTGGCCGAAAAATCTAAAAAAGGCGAAATATATTGCTTAATTGGCGATTTGGGCGCAGGCAAAACTGTTTTTTCAAAAGGATTTGCAAAAGGCTTGGGGATTACTGCCGATATTACTTCTCCAACTTTTGCGATATTAAATATTTATAATTCGGAAATTACGCTGTATCATTTCGATGTGTATAGAATAAATCATATTTCCGAAATGGAAGACACGGGATATGAGGAATTTTTTTACGGCGAAGGAATCTGTTTAATTGAATGGGCGGATTTAGTTGAAAATATAATTCCGAAAAATTCGACATGGATTAATATACAAAAAGATTATACAAAAGCGGACGATTACCGTAAAATTATTGTCGAGGTGCGATAATGAAAATTTTAGCAATTGACTGTTCGGGGATAGTTGCATCGGCGGCTATTGTGTCAGATGAAAAAGTTATTTGCGAATTTAATGTAAATAATAAATTGACTCATGCGGAAAATCTTATGCCGATGATATCAAAATGCTTTGAGTTTTCAGAGACAAACAAAGAGGATTTAGATTATATTGCGGTGACATCAGGCCCGGGCTCATTTACTGGGCTTAGGATTGGCGCGGCAACAGCAAAATCGATTGCGCATGGTTTGGATATAAAACTTATCCCTGTGCCAACATTAGATTGTTTGGCATATAATATATTTAATCCGGACTCTATTATTATTCCGATTATGGATGCGAAAAAAAATGAAGTTTATGCAGCAATTTATGAAAACAATGGAGAGATAAAAAGATTGTCCGATTATATGGCGGATAATATCGACGTAATTTTGAGATTGACTAATAACTATAAAAAGCGGATAATATTTCTCGGTGACGGTGTTCCGGTATATAAATCCCGAATATCGGAATTTAATCCGAATTTTTTATTCGCTCCGATTAACAATAATATGCAAAGGGCGGCAACCGTAGGAATGATTGCATCCAAAAATACCGAAAATGCTGTTGATTATAAAGATTTCGCGCCAAGCTATATTCGTATTCCGCAAGCGGAACTTGAATCCCGGCATTATACTGGTGAACGAGTGTGAACTTTATTTTCGTTCGTCGTAGAGAATTTTGCCAACAAGCGGCAGAAAGGTACGGGTGTTTTATATAGATATAAATATTGAAAATATGACATTATTGCATTTGGATCAAGTCCATGAAATCGAAAAGGATTCATTTTCTGTGCCTTGGTCTAAATCAGAATTGGAAAATGAGATTACTAATAATAAATTAGCGATTTATATTGTTGCGCTGAATTCCGGCGGCGAAGTGCTTGGTTATGCCGGAATGTGGCATGTTATAAACGAAGGCCACATAACCAATGTAGCTGTAAAAAATGAATACAGACAAATGGGTGTTGGTAAAAAATTATTAACTGCCCTTTTTGATATAGCAATTGAAAAGGAAATGATTGGCATTACTTTGGAGGTTCGCATGTCTAATTCAAAAGCTCAAAAACTTTATACAAAATTTGGTTTTAAAGTTGAAGGCTTCAGAAAGAATTATTATTCTGACACAAATGAAGATGCGATTATAATGTGGAAACATTTTTAGAAGATTGAGGTGGTCTGATGGCTAAAGAGCTAAACTTTAACCAATTAAAAAGGACTTATAATAAAGATGATTTAAAAATATCAGGCACGGAAATTGATAAATACGATGGTTTGATTGGTCAGCAAAGAGCAGGTAAAGCTATTGATTTCGGACTGAATATTAAAAAAAAGGGCTATAATATATTCGTTTGCGGTAACGAAGGCGTGGGGAAACTCAGCTTTTCCAAAAAATTTGTAATGGAAAAAGCCGCTACAGAAGCTGTTCCAAACGATATTTGTTATGTTTATAATTTTCAAAATCCCAAAGAATCAAAAGCTTTGCTTTTGGAAGCCGGGCGTGGCTCGGAGCTGAAAGAGTGTATGGAAGAACTCATCGCCGTTTTGCTGGAAGAACTTTCTAAACTCTATAACACAAGGGAATTTGAATCAAAAAAGAATTCTATTCTCAAAGAATATCAAGAAAAACGAGATATTGCTATCAAACATATTACCGACAAGGCTAAGGAAAGAGAATTTGGCGTAAAAACAACGACTACAGGGATTTATTTTATGCCGATTGTTGATGATGAGCTGATTACAGAGGAACAATATGAAAAACTTGATGAAAAAGAACGTGAAAATATTGCAATAATTTCGGATGAAATTCAGCAGGAAGCTTCCGAAGTTATGAGAATGATTAAAACTATAGAAAAGATTGCGAAAGATAAATTATCAGAATTGGAATATAGCGAAGCTTTATTTTTGGTTGGAAGACATATCGGTGTAATTATGGATTTATTTTCGGATAAAAAGGCGGTTCTTGATTATCTGAAAAATGTCAAAGAAGATATTTTGAACAATATCGATTCTTTTTCTGAAGATGATTCAGCCGAAGATGTTGCGTATACGCTTTTGCCATGGTACAGCAAAAAATCCGGCGATGAAGTTTTTTATAAATATAAAGTAAACGTAATTGTTGATAATAAAGATTTAAAAGGCGCACCCGTTATAATCGAGCATAATCCGACTTATATAAATCTTGTCGGCGAAATTGAATACGACAGCGAATTCGGAAATTTATCCACGGATTTTTTGAAAATAAAATCCGGAGTTTTGCATAAAGCAAACGGCGGCTATCTTATTTTAAAAGCGCATGATGTTGTTTCAAATATTCATGTTTGGGAAACTCTAAAGCGTGTTTTGAACGCAAAAGAATTATCGATAGAGCCGATTAAAGAATATTCTACGGGTCTTGTTGTCGGCTATATTAAGCCCGAACAGATTCCGCTGAATGTAAAAATAATCATAACAGGTTCTGCATTTTATTACGAGCTTTTGGATTATTATGACGAACAATTTCGGGATTTATTTAAAATTCGTGCCGACTTTGATTATGAAATGAGCGCAAACGAAAAAAATATCACTGAGTTTTTTGGATTCATAAATTATTTTGTCGAAAAAGAAAAACTCTTGAGCTTCACTCAGGAGGCTGTTTTTAAAATTTTGGAATATTCACAGCGCGTTTCAGGCAGCCAAAATAAACTTTCTACAAATTTTGCCGAGCTTTCCGAAATCTTAATCGAATCCGACGAATGGGCAAAACAAGACGGAAAAGATAAGATTACAAATGAGTATGTTGAAAAAGCTTTAAATGAAAGATTATATAGAAATTCGCTGTATGAGGAAAAATTAAATGAGCTTTTAGATGAGCAAATAATAATGATTGAGACTAAAGGCGAAAAAATCGGGCAGATTAATGGCTTAACGGTGATTCAAGCCGGAGATTATGAATTTGGAAAACCAGCAAAAATTACAGCTACGACATCTGTTGGTAAAATTGGAATCGTGAATATCGAAAAAGAAGCTGAAATGAGCGGAAATATTCATGATAAAGGGATTCAGGTTTTGTCCGGATTTTTAGAACAGACCTACGCCCAAGATTTTCCGATGTCTTTGTCTTGCAGGATATGCTTTGAGCAATCTTATAACGGAATCGACGGAGACAGCGCATCTTCTACGGAGCTTTACGCAATTTTATCCAGTTTATCATCTGTTCCGATTAATCAAGAAATTGCCGTGACCGGTAGCATAAATCAATTTGGCGAAATTCAGCCGATTGGCGGAGTTACACATAAAATCGAAGGATTTTTCGAGCTCTGCAAAAAAAGGGAATTGACCGGAAATCAGGGTGTAATTATCCCTACACAGAATATTAATGATTTGGTTTTAAAAGATGAAGTTATTGAGGCGGTAAAAGAGAATAAGTTTCATATTTATCATATCTCGCATATAAATGAAGGTATAGAAATATTAACGGGAGTTAAGGCCGGCGAATTGAATGAAAAAAATAAATTTCCGGTAAATTCTATACACGGAAAGGTTTATAAAAAGTTAAAAGAATTTCATAAAGCGTCTTTATAAAATTTCAAACCCCGAAGTTTTGGAAAAAAATGAGGGGTTTGGCGTGTTTTCTACTATTTTCTCCTATTTTCTCCTTGATTCATCTATACATAGAATTCTTATATAGAGGTGAAAATATGATGTTAAAGCTGGAAAATTTATGTGATATTGCGGGGATATATGTCCCGAAAGAAGTTATTGAAAAAATTGTTTCTAAAACCGAATCTTATAAACTTAAGAAAATATACAATAAAAATCTTTTTTATATTATAGTAAATAATGATGAGGAATTTGAGAAGTTTTTAGAATTTGAACAGGCTGAGTGAATAGGTGAATAAATGCTGAAAGAAATGAGTTACGAAGAAATTTTAAATGTAAAAAACTATGTTTTGATTGATTTAAGAACAGAAATGGAATATGAGGAATCTAGCATCCCTTCTGCAATAAATCTGCCGATTCTATCTAACGAGGAACGCAGAGAAATCGGTACAATATATAAAAATGTAAGTACAGAAGAAGCCAAGACTCTTGCCTTGAAATATGTAGGTCCTCGGCTTCATCTTATGTATGAGGAAATAAAAAAACTTGCCAAAGGCAGAATGATTGTAATGTTTTGCGCACGCGGCGGTTTGCGCAGCCGTGTGCTTGCTTATACTCTTTCTGCCTTTGGTCTGCCGATAATACGAATGGACTCCGGTTATAAAGGGTATCGAAATTATATTTTGAAAAATACTGCCGAAGTTTTGGACAAGATTTCATTTATCACGCTTTTTGGCAAAACAGGTTCCGGCAAGACTGATATTTTGAGTGAATTAAATAAAATGGGCGCTGATGTTTTGGATTTGGAAGGCTGTGCGAATCACCGAGGCTCGATAATGGGCTCTATTGGGAAAGAAAAAATATTTTCTCAAAAGCAATTTGAAAATAATGTTTTTGATATGTTAATAAATCGAAAATCAGATATTATTTTTACCGAAGGTGAAAGCAAAAGAATCGGCAGTATTATAATGGGCAATGAATTATATGAGAAAACACGCGCTGGAAAAAATATTTTTATCGAATGTCCTCTGGAAATTCGTATTCAAAATATAAAAAAAGAATATTTAAACGGCGAAAATATAGATAAACAAATTGTCGAGGCTTTGTCAAAGCTTGAAAGATATATTTCTAAAAAAGATATCGAAGAATTGAAAAATAATATTCTTCAAAAAGATTATGATATCGTTATCGAAAAACTTATGCTGAACTATTATGATTTGAATTACAAATCCGTAAACAGCGATTTTGAATACAGATACAATAATTTGTGTGCCGCCGAAACCGCAAAAAATATATTTGATGACTTTCTATAAGTACATGTCGATATATAGTGCTTATAAAAAGTTGTTTTTTGTACAATTTTTGTGTATAATTAAGACCATAACAATTATTTATTTATGCTAAAAGGGGGATTTATATGAAATTCAGCAAAATATTGGCAGGATTTTTAGCTGTTTCATTTATTTTTAGCGGGACTGTTTTTGCATCAAACCCGCCGGTTGCAGTAAATAGTAATACGGAATCCAGCCAAGAAACATCCGCAAATGATGAAAACATATATACTATCGAGACAAATCAAAAAAACCAAAACTTTCTAAACACATTGTACGATATAAATCCATACACTATAGAAGGACAAGACCCGACAAGCCGAGGCGTACTGCCCGAAATTTCGGTAGTTTCCAATCCAGATTACGAAAATTCTCTTAACAAAATTGTAAATGATTTTTATGATATGGCTATTGAAAAAGCTCTTAAACAAAATGTACGGGTTTCTTTTGTTTACGAAGTTTTTGAAAGCGGAGGATATTTGAATTTCGGAATTTTTGCAAAATACGGAGTTGGCGCAACGGCAGGAGAAGATGTTATTACAATTGTAGTAGCTACAGAATATTGCAAGATTTTCACATTGCAAGATATTCTAGGTCCTAACGCTTATGAAATGACTACACAATTTGTAAAAAATATTATTGCAAATGAGAATTCCGATATTTTTGATAACGGAAAAAATTTCAAAGGCGTTAAGCCTTCAACACCGTTCTATTTTTTGGATGAAACTACAATAGGTCTTGTTTATTCTAAAGATTTTATTGCTGATTCTGATTCGTCTATAGTATTTATGGTTGATTTGTTAAATGTTTATAAATCGATTTTGACTAAATCGGAAACTAATAATGCAAGAGGAACCGTGAATGTACCAATTAGAAAAGTAGCTGAAGATTTAGGCTACACTGTTGTCTGGGATGAAGAAAATAAAACCGTGACTTTGTCCAATGAATATTATGATGATATCGTTATTGCAGTTGATGCAAACGATTATTTAGGACAAGAATTAGAAAACGCACCTGAATATATTTTCGGAAAAGTCTTTGTTCCGACTACGTTTTTCTCAGAAATTCTTGGATGCTTTGTGAACATAGAAGAAACTACAGGAAATGTAGTTATTAATCAAATCTAATACTATTTTCATTTTGATAAGTAGAAAAAAATTTTTCACAGCGGAGCGTTTCGCGCAATGGAGTATTTTTTTCTATCCTTTATATTGAAAATAGTATAATATTAGAAATGAAAGCCATCAGCTGCCTGCTGGTGGCTTTCATTTCTTTCAAAGATTTAATCGATGACTAATATTATTTAAAAATTCGTTCATGTTTTAATTCTTTTTTGTTTGAAATCAATTTAAAAATAAATCCGAGAAAACGGTTTGAAATTAAATGCATGTATATTTTCTGTTCGTTGCAGCCGATTCTCATTTTTGCTGTTTCGGCGGTCTGCCCGAAATTTATTGTCTTGAAATTATTATCAATTCCGATTTTCAAAATTAAAATCAGCATATTGTAATACAAATCATATTCATCACGTTCTGAATAATCCATGCCGCCAAAAATAAAATTCAAAATATCATTTTCCGCCATTAGAGAAACAAAAGCAACGGGTTTTTCACCGGCATAAAATACATGTATATCTAAATTTGATTTTATAAAAAAATTTTTATTCAATGTCTCCAAAGGGTATTTGCTGTTTTTTAATACTTGTAAATACAAATCATGCAAAGTATCGGAAAAATCGGAATTTTTTATTTTCTTTACCGAAAGATTTTTGCCTTTTTCAATGGCTTTATTGATTCTTCTTCTATAAGAGTGTCGCAAATTTTTTAAATAATATACAAAAGAATCGAAAGTGTTATCAAAAATAAAATTCGAAAGAGTATTTCCGCTCGAAACATTCTCCAAAGATTCTAAATTAGAATTTAATATCAGAAACAAGCCTTTTCTTTTTTTGTAGGCTTTTATAAGCTCGGACACTGTACCAGAATAACCGATTGCGCATATAGATACAGGAATACCGATTACAGTAATTTTAAAATAAAGCGGAAATTTATTTTTCAAAAACGAAAATATATCAATTTTTATATCGTATTCAATACAGGCAAAATTCAATCCCTTAACAAGCCTAAATTCAAGGTTCGTTGAAACTTTGTAAATCTCTATAAAATCCGATTTCAGATATTTATTGGACGAAACAAAATTATCCCAATCTTTCGGTATTTCGTTCGGGGCATATATTTCAAAGTCTTTGCTCATAGGCAATATAACCTTTCGATTTTTCGGGATAGAATAATTTCGCCAAATTGTAAGAATCACGATTTTCATTGCTGATCCAGCCGCTGTATCCCAATTCTGCATTAGGGAAATCACGGTTTCGGATTTCGAGCAGATGATTAAGCATTGCAAGCACAAGTCCGGATTTTTTGTATTTTTCCAAAACTCCCATTTCTGCAATTATAAAGGAATTAAATTTGTGTTTTAAAAACTTATATTTCAGAAATGTTTTTATTCCGGCTGATTCTCCGTAATTTACAAATTCATTATAATTCGGATACCATAATAAAAAGCCAATCGGCGTATCGCCGTCATATCCTATTAATAAACTCTCTTTATGCAATAAAGGCCACATTTCTTTAAATAATTCTTTGTCTTCGGCGTATTCACGGATATAATAATAAAAATGCCCGTCAAAAATTTCATTATTCAAATCGGTAAATATCTTCATTGAATGATTAAAATCAGCAAAAGATTTAATTTTATAATTGCAGTAGTTTTTTGACAAATTCAAAAGTCGTTTATTCAAATTTTCGATTTCTCCTCGAAAAATTGAGAATTCATGTTTAATAAATTTATATTTTTCAAAATAATCTAAATAATATTCGGGATTATAAATCTGCCCGAAAGAAATTTCTGAAGCATAGTCCGACGCTAAAAATCCTACGGAGTAATTGCAATGACCGTTTATTGAATAAAAAATATTTTTACAATTAAGCTCTTTTGCTTTTTTATGAGTAATTTCCATAAGCAAATCAAATTCATCAAATGTATTTTCCAAAGCTTCGAAAAAAGAAAAATAGAGCGTATCCGGATTGTTTTTGTGTCTGATGAGAATAGACACGCATTTTAAACCGTTATTATCGACACCAAGAATCCATTGCTTGGAATTTTTATAAAAAGCAGAATTTTTTTTTGAAGTCAATTTTAATAAAGATATTTTATTATCTTTGTAATGCGGCGTATTTTTATAAATTGAATTAATAAAATTTATGTATATATTCAAGCTTTTGATTTCTACAATTTTCATTTGCGCACCTTTTCAGTTTCGATGTAATGATTTATTTCATATAATATTCGGCGTAATGCCTTTATAAATCTGGTATCTGTAGAACAAATTAATATATAAATAAAAAAGATATTTGCCCGGGTTTTTGAAAAAATCTTTTCGAATTATGGTTCGCATAAAAATAGATTTATACGAAAAAACTTCCTTATATAAATCCCAATAGGCTTTTGTGAGTTCTTCCGGAGACATATTTTTTGGTTTATGAACAGCAAAAGAACCGTTGTAAGAATAAATTTTCCGATTTACAATTCGGTTTTCCTTTAACATTTCCTTGAAAAAAACAGTACCCGGAATCGGCGTTAATATATAAAATCTCGGAACAACGATTTTGTTTTCCGTAATAAAATCGGCGGTTCTTCTGATGGATTCCAAAGTGTCTCCGTCTGCACCGATTACCATTTCTGTCGAAACATCTATTCCGGCAGCGGTGATTTTTTTTATTTGACTGGAATATTTGCTCGACTGCGCCCAGGATTTATTCATATAATTTAATGATTCTTGGCTTATGCTCTCGATTCCGAAGGACAAAGATATACATCCGCTGTCGGCGATTATTTTCAAAATTTCGGGATTATCGGCGATATTTATAGAGCATTGAGAAAGCCATTTCATATTCAGCTTTTTAATCTCTTTTGCAAGTTTTATTAAATATTCGGTATCCGAAAAAATATTGTCATCCAATAATAAAAATTTATTGTAACCAAGCCGTTTTATTACTTTTATATCCCGAAGGACTTCCGAAATATCCCGTTTTAGATATTTATTTTTGTAAAGGCAATAAACAGAGCAGAACGTGCACGAGTTTGGGCAGCCGCGCCCCGCTTGAACAGGCAGGAAATCGCCGATTTTCTTGTTTGTCAGAATTTTATAATCGGGAGTAGGGTAAGTCAGTTTTTCCAAAGGAATATTATAAAACTCTTGAAGTTTATTATTTTTATAGTCTTCGAGCATTTTTAAAAAGGAAATTTCCGCATCGCCGATTATTACCGAATCGCAATATTTTTTTGCTTCTTTAGGCATTAAAGATGCCATATATCCGCCCATAATGACGGTTTTTCCAAGCTTTTTAAATCGTTTTGCAATATCAATGGATCGTATAATGGCGTGACCCATTCCGGAGATTGCGATTATTTCGGCATCGGTATTGAAATTGACTTTATCAATGGTTTCCAGACAAAGCTCCATTTTTGTGTCGTTCGGCAAAATCGCAGATAAAACCGCAGGCGCAAGCCCGACAAAATACAATTTATTTTTTTTGATTAATTTTTTGTTTTCATAATATGGGGTCGATTGAATAAAGTAAATTTTCATTTTACACCTTCAAAATCAATTTAATTAAATTTTTAGTCAGATTGAAATAAAATTTATAATCCATAAATCTATAGGCATCTTGTTTTTTTCCATACAAAAATATTTTGGCGTTTAGCATAAAGAAATAAAAATAGAACGAAAATACCGATAATTTTTCGGGTTTCATAACTAAATGCAAAAAATCCCAATTTTCTATCCGCTTGCAGTTAATGCTTTTTCTGTATTTATTGAAAATATCCGTACCAGGGATCGGCGTAAAAATTGAAGCCGTGACATAAGACATCCGATTTTTCACAACCCATCGATAGACTTGGTCAAAATACTTTTTATCGGCATCAATCGGAATTACTAAAAGCGCGATTGGCTCGGCGTTGTATTTTTTTAAAACAGAAATTGCCTTGTCGTTATTATCCGTGTTGTTGCTTTTCGAATATTCCGCTAAATATTTATCCGTAACAGCCTCGAAACCAATCAAGAAATATTTAAAACCGATTTCCTTTAATTCTTTGATTAGCTTTGGATTATTCGCAACGAAATCTGAGCGGGCATAACAAACGAAATTTTTTTCGATATTATTTTCTTTTATCAGCTTTATAAATTCGGAAACTCTTTTTTTGTCTACAAGAAAATCATCATCAACAATTTGTATATTTTTTGTTTTTATAGATTTTATTTCATCTATAATTAATTCAAGAGCGCGCACAGAATATTGACCGCAATTTAATTTTGTACAATAGCAAAAAGAGCAGTTATACGGGCAGGAAAACGAAGCTTTAATTGTGGCAACTTCCTCCAAATCCAAATATCTGTAATATTTTTTATTTTTATAAAAAAAGTCACGTTTCGGTATCGGCAATTCGTTTATATCAACAGGTTTTAATTTATTTTTGTAGAATTTATTTTCGATTTTATAGCAAAGTCCGTTAATTGTATTTAATTGTGAAATATCATTTTTTTTAATCGCATTTACCAGAAATGCGAAATCGTTTACCGAAGCACTGCGAAAAATAAAATCAATATTTTCATTGTAAAAACGTTTGTAATTAAGTTGAGCATAAGTTCCGCCGATTATTGTAATGATATGCGGATTATATTTTTTAGCAATTCGGCAATAGTCTTTGACTAAATTTTCCTGTGTGATATATCCGGTTACAGCCAAAATATCGGGCTTAAATTTTTTCATAACTCTCTCGAACGGTCTTTTTTCGATAATTCCGTCATAAATCTCTACATCTTCATTAGATAAAACTGTTTGTAAATATTCTAGCTCCAGCGGCTCGGCATCGATTAAATTCAAATATCCAAATAAATTTGCCGCTTTTGGTCGAACTAACAAAATTCGTGTTTTCATAAGCTTTTAAAAATATTCTTCAAATACACTCTGAAAATTCGGCGGAAACCAAAAATCATTCTTATAATATTTTTGAAATCAAATGTTTTCAAAGTATAGAGGAGTGTAGTTTTATTTAGATTGACTTTTAATGCGATTTTAAAAACTTCAATATAAT
The DNA here is from genome assembly GCA_031551135.1 of Eubacteriales bacterium. GTDB lineage: Bacteria > Bacillota > Clostridia > Lachnospirales > JAITVM01 > JAITVM01. The sequence goes on from JAVBOA010000045.1 coordinate 57,777, forward strand.
AATCATGAAGGCTCATTTTTGAGGGCATAATTACAACATCACCGAAATTCCATTTTTCATATTCTTCAATCGAATAAATCAAGCGGTCTTTGTATTGCTCGTATAAATCTGTCAAAGGATGCGGAATAAGCGGAGAAAATGACATCAATTCAGGATTCAGCAGATTCAAGTATTTCAGCATTTTTTTAAAATCGTCTTTGTCCCAATCCGGATGGACTATAAACGAACCATAACAAGCAATTTTATTTTTGTGCAGGATTTTCACGGCCTCCAGATTTTCATCCGTATTCGCCGGTTTATTGTATTCTTGCAAGCGTATATCGTCGAACGCTTCAAAACCGACGATTACAGCGGAGAGGCCGTTTTTTGCCAATCTTTTGAATAATTCCGGTTTTTCCAAAATACTGTTTGTGCTTCCGTAGCAAATATATTTTTTCTTTATATTATGTTTTTCCAACAGATCGCAAAACTCAATTAATCGTTTTTCATTAATCAAAAAATCATTATCGCAAATCATTATGTTTTTTTCTTCTATTTCGGAAATCTGCCGGAATACTTCTGATATAGGCAACTCAATTAAATTTTCGCCTTCCAAACGCCAGCGGACACAGAAATTACAGCGGTTACGGCAACCATATGCTGTTTGCATGACGGCGCAAGGCTGGAATCCTACATATTTATAATTTTTTCGGTAACGCTTTGTAATTTCGCGGTCGGGAATTACGTATTCGTTCAAACAGAATTTACCGTTGTTTATAAATTTATGATTTCGGGAATACACGCCTTCGATTATTTCGGAAAAATCTCTTTTTTCTATGCAATCAAATAATTTATATATATTTTCACGGGTAGTAGATTTAAAAACAAAATCAATATCTTTTTTAAAAAAGCAATTCGAAAAACAAGAAGCGTGAACGCCGCCGACCATTACAAAAATTTTTTTATTGAAAGCTTTGGTCATTTTAGCAATTTTCGAAACATTAACAACATCCGAACATTGCGAAGTAATTCCGACAATATCCGGTTTAAAATTTTGCAGATAGTATTCTAAACTGTTTTTTTCATCAGCCATAAAATCCACAAGCAAAACTTTGTGATTTTGTTCTTTTAAAATTGTCGAGACGCATGCAATTCCGAGCGGCTCGCCAAAAAAGAAATTTCTGATAGAAGTAATATTTTCGTTCAGCCACGGTCTGATTAATAAAACTCTCATATTCTAACCTCTAATCATTTTAAGAATATATTGTATACTCACATGTGTAGAGCCTGCGGATAATTTTAGAGAACGCAAAAAGCCGTATTTTTTTATTATGTAAAAAATCGATTTTGGTCTGAAAGTTATTTTATAGTACAATTTAATTATCTCGAAATAATATCTCCGTACGGAAATTTTTTTCGGCTTTAAAACAATATGCGCCATATCCCATTTTTCTTTTTGGGAGAAGGGAACCAGCAAATCATTTTTGCATTCTTCAAAATACGGAGTATTCGGCATCGGCGTGAAAGGCTGCAAATTGACGAATTTCAAATCGTACAATTCGATTAATTTATATAAATCATAAAAATCGTGAATGCTCATACTTGGGTCGAGCATAAGAGTTCCATAACATTCAATATCGTATTTTTGCAAAATTCGAACGGCGTTCAAATTATCATTCAATTTGGTTTTTTTATTATAAGAATCCAATTTTGCTTGCGAATCCGATTCAAGCCCGACAATTACGGCCCTTAATCCGATTTCCTTGAGTTTTTTTATAATATCCTCGTTTTTTGCAATAAAGTCGGCGCGTCCATATACCAAAAATCTTTTGTGCAAATTATTTTTTCGGATTTTGAAAATAAATTCGTTTAGTCTTTTTCTGTTAAACAAAAAATCGTCATCTACAATATAAATTTCTTTTTGTTTTATTGTTTTCAATTCGGCGATGACATCGTCTATAACGCGAGGTATATAATCGCTTATTTCTTTGCAAAAACAAAAATTGCAATTATACGGGCAGCCGAAAGAAGTTTTTATTAAGGCGCAATTATCATGAAAGAGATAATAATATTTTTTTCGGTATTTTTTTGGCAGATTTCGATCCGGAAGAACAACGTGCATATTTTTTATTCGCATATATTCGAAAAACTCATCATTTTTGCTCGAAACAAAATCTATATTTTTGTCCGAAAAATCATTCGGGCAGACCGCCGCGTGTACTCCGCCGACAATAATTTTTATTTTTGGATTTATGTTTTTAATCTTTTTAGCGTAAGACTTAATTACATTTACATGAGAAATATATCCCGTAATTCCGACATAATCCGGAGAATATTTTTTTATAAAAAACTCAATCGGCTTATTTTCAAGAATCATATCGATTATTTTTACTTTAAAATTATTCTGCGTTAAAATCGCTTTTAAAGTCATGAGCTCGAGCGGCTCGCAAACCATGATTGATTGAAGCCCGATTGTTTCATTATGCGGTTTTGGTCTAATCAATAATATTTTCATCTTTTTTCCTCATAATAAATCCTGCGATTGTCGGCATAAAAAAGATTTCTTTAATGATATAAGTTTTTATTTTGAATTTATCTCTAAAGATTTTTTTAAAATCCTTTATCGATAAATAATCGGCTTTTTCGGCAGTCAATTCGACAATGAAATAAACAATTTTATCATAAATATTATTTATTGAAGACTGGATAAAAATCGCCGTTCCGCCGTCGCTTAGCAAATTCAAAACAATATCGGGAAAATCTTTTTTATTCTTATAATACGGAAATGAATGTGAACAAATTATAATATCAAATTTATTTTTGGATTTTAAATTTTCGGCTGATGATTTAATAAAGCGGATACCCGGATTTTTATCTCTTGAAATTTTCAGCATGGTCTCCGAATTGTCAATTCCAATTATATTAATATCATCGAATATCATATTTAGCTCAAAAATAAGCTGACCGGTGCCGCAGCCGATATCCAAAATATTTAAAGTTTTATTTTCGTTTTTATATATATGCTTTATTATTTTAATAATGGAATCTCTGGTTGGCTGTAAAGAATATTTTTGCACCCAAAGTTTGTCATATTTAACAGCTAGCTTGTCCCATACATTTTTTGTCATATCTCACCTCAGCACGATTTTTTTAAAACTAATTCTTATTATAGCATTAAGGATTATATATTATAATGTATTTTTCGACAGAATTTTTATGTACTTATTAAATCTATATTTTTTTTGATACGAAATTAATTTTTTGAAGCATGGTAATAAAATATACAGCTAAGGCGGAATGCATGCTGATTACGGTGAAATACCTCAAAAATATGACAGGGTATTCAACAATAGAAAGAAATCCATAATACGAGACTTGCATAAAAACCCAAGATATAGAAAACGATAGGAAAAATATAAAAAGAATAATATTGGCATCTTTTTTCTGGTTGGCAAGAAGTTTGTTATAAATCGATTTTGATGTAATATATCCAAATATACTGCCGGAAAAGAATTGGAGTATCAGCGCCACGGTTGAATATATCGGGGATAATCTTTCGGTATTTTTCATCATGTCACGAACTATAACTTCTCCGATATTCATAGAGTGAATTCCGGTTTCGCCGCCGGAGCGGTCGACTGTTACGGAATCGAAATGTAAAATAAAATCCGAAAGTATTGTGATAAATAAAAAAGTAATTGCAAGAAAAACAAAGCGGGTCAAAACACTTTTATCGTTTGCTACGAAATTATTTCTTATTTTATTTTGCAAACTCCTTTTTGGCAGATAAATTATCAGAGAAAATATTACCGGAAACAATAAAACTATCATTTTTAAATCCTCCTCGAAGACGTTTAAATCTATATCGGAAAATTAGTTGCATTTCATATTTATATTTTTAAACTTCGCTGTGCATAAATTGTTGACAAATTAATTATATGCTGTAAAATCAAATAGCATAAAGTATTCTTATGACAGATTAATCTTGGCTTTGAAGTGTATAAAGCCGTTTTTCTGAGAATAAAAAACAACGGAATATGTTCAGCAAATGCTGTTAGGAAAGGGAATTAAAATGAAAGATAGAAACTCTAAAAATTTTAGAACAAACGATTCTAAAACAAAAGACTCCAAATCAAAAGACTCCAAATCAAGAGACTTTAAAACAAAAGAGACTAAAAAGAAATTTTTTAGAAACGATAAAAAGATTTTTGATAAAGTGAAAAAAAATGCTTCAGATGATAAAAAAATAAATCGTAAATCTGAAAAAATTGAAGAAATCGAAGAAACTAATTTACAGCTTGAAGGCCGAAACGCAGTTTTAGAGGCTCTTAACAACGGTAAAGACATTGACAAAATATTTATAAAAAAATCAGAGCAGGGCGTAGAAGGAACTTTAAAAGTAATTTTTGCAAAAGCCAAAGAACGCGGTGTTGTTGTTATTGAAGCAACCAAAACTAAGCTTGACGAAATGGCGCAGTCGGACAACCATCAAGGTGTTATTGCATTATGCCCGCCGATTCAATATGTTGAAATTTCGGATATTTTAGAAAACGCGAAAAATAAAGATGAAGTGCCTTTTGTGTTGGTTCTTGATGGAATTACAGACCCTCATAATGTTGGCGCAATCATCCGTTCATGCGATGCTTGCGGTGTACATGGAGTAATTATTCCGAAAAGGCGCGCAGCGACGATTACGGGAATAGTAAGCAAAACATCTGCCGGAGCGGTAGAGCATGTTCCGATAGCAAAAGTCACAAATATTAATCAGGCTATTGAAGAGCTTAAAGCAGCCGGATTATGGATAGGTTGTACAGATATGGAAGGACAGCTTTGTTATGACAGCAATTTGACCGGACCAATCGCTTTGGTAATCGGCAGTGAAGGCGTTGGCGTAAGCAGGCTTGTAAAAGAAAACTGTGATTTTGTAATATCTATCCCTATGTTTGGAAAAATTGCTTCGCTTAATGCTTCGGTAGCCGCATCTGTTATGATGTACGAGGTAATTAGGCAGAGGAATTACAAATAGATTTTTGTGAAAAAGAAAAAATTTCTTTTGATCGATGGTTATAATATAATTCATTCTTGGGATGAATTAAAAAAAATTCAGGAGTATTCTCTCGAGGATGCGAGATACAAACTGATTGAAATATTATCAAATTACCGGGGATATATTGAATCTGAAATCATAGTTGTTTTTGACGCATATAATATCAAAAATAATACTGGTTCTTACGAAAAAATCAAGAATGTTCATATTATATATACAAAAGAAGCTCAGACAGCGGATTCTTATATCGAGTATTTTACAAGGGTAAACGCCAAAAATTCTGATATCTCGGTAGCGACATCGGATTATTTGGAACAAATTGTGATTTTGACACATGGGGCTTATCGTCTGAGCTCTGCTGATTTGAAGCAAATGATTGATGTTATGAATAAAGATATGAGAAAAAAATTTATTGATAACAAGCCGATAAAAAATAATATGCTTTTCGATAATTTGGATGAAAAAACTAAAAAGATGTTTGAAGAAATGATAAGGCGCAAGGAATGATTTTGATTGAATAAACAAAAAACTTACGAGAATTATTCTGATGAAGAAATAATCAGATTGATACATAAAGGGGACGAGTTCGCTTCAGAATATATAATCGTTAAATACAAAGATTTGGTAAAAATAAAATCACGGACATATTTTATAATCGGCGCGGATAAAGAGGATATTGTCCAAGAAGGAATGATTGGTCTTTTTAAAGCAATCAGAGACTTTAATCCCGACAAAAATGTTAGTTTTTTTTCGTTTGCCGAACTTTGCATAACCCGTCAAATAATTACGGCCATAAAATCTGCCAACAGACAAAAGCATGTTCCGCTTAATTCATATGTTTCGCTTAATAAACAGGTTTTTAATACCGACATGGAAAAGGCTTATATTGATTTTTTGGCGGATAAAAAAAAATACAAACCCGGAGGAATTGATTATTGACCAAGAAGAACGTGACTTTATTAAAAATAATATTTCCGGGGTTTTAAGCGATTTCGAATTTAATGTTTTGAGCTTGTATCTTAAAGATAAATCATATTTGGAAATATCACAAGCTCTTTCGAAAACCGAAAAATCTATTGATAATGCTTTACAGCGGATTCGAAAGAAAGTAGAAAAACTTATATACAAAAAAAATTGACTTATCTATTTATTTATGCTAAAATCTTAATGCTTTTCAAAATGCGCTGCTATAGCTCAGCAGGTAGAGCGCTACCTTGGTAAGGTAGAGGTCAGCGGTTCGAGTCCGCCTAGCAGCTTAAATTTTGAACGCCAAACTATTATGGTTTGGCTTTTTTGTTGTTCGGAATTTATTTTTATATTTCTAGATTCGTTCGCCAGTATCTGTTGACACAGAAATAAAGATATGATATATTTATGTTAGCTTTCGCTAACTAATGCGGGAGCAATTTATTGGCATATAGTTAGTGTAAGCTAACTTATGTATGCTGCTCGGAAAGGAAGTGACCCATGTCACGAAGCTTTGAAACCTACTTGGCTACCCATTGCGCGCCTGTGCTTTTGGGAAAGAAGCCCGCGGCATTGACCGCAAAAAAGTATCTGCCTGACGACTGTGACTGGGCGGCGCTTGTCAGATACGGAATACATATTCTGCCGCTTTCAAGGCTTAAAGCCCATACACTTATCATGGTTTTCAGACCTACGCTGATACAAAAAAATCTGTCGAACGACATAGCTATGAAAGCCTTGCAAGGCTTAGGATATCCTGTTTGGGAGGGTTGGAAAGCTCAAGTAGAGCATCTCGAAAGGCGATTTCTCGAATCAGAAGAATTTCCGCATGAAGTTGGTTTTTTTCTTGGCTACCCGCCGGAGGATGTGCTGGGGTTTATGAACTGCGATGGAGAATGTAAATTATGCGGTCAATGGAAGGTCTACGGCGACGTTAATACGGCGGTCAAGTTGTTTGAGGAATACAGAAATTGCAAAAAGAAGCTTCTTGCGCTTCTATACGAAGGGAGAAGCATTTTTGATAAGGATTTATCCGCAATAGCGGTATTATAATTTACACTATTTTCATTCTAAAAAATGGAAATAGCATTATTTGGAGGTTTGAATATGCAGCTAAATATTATTTTCTGGAGCGGTACGGGGAACACAGAAGCAATGGCGAAGCTCATTCAAAAAGGAGCAGAAGAATCGGGGGCAACGGTTGTTTTTAAAGAAGTGTCGAAAGCAAGCAAGGACGACTTGAATTGCGATGTTCTTGTTCTCGGCTGCCCGTCTATGGGTGATGAGGTGCTTGAAGAAGAAGATTTCGAGCCTTTTATCGCCTCAATCGAAGGCGAAGTTAAAGGCGAAAAGCTGGCTCTTTTCGGCTCTTACGGCTGGGGCGACGGCCAATGGATGCGCGACTGGGAGGAAAGAATGAAAAACGCAGGAGCAGAGCTTGTGGCTGATTGCTTGATTGTAAATAACGAGCCTTCCGGAGATGCGGAAGCGCAGTGTGTTGATTTTGGAAAAGCCATAGCGAAATAGTATAAAAGGACATAGATGCCGATCAAGGCCGCTATGTCCTTAGTTTTTTTATCACTTTACAGAATTCAAAGCCGACCATAGCTCAAATCCATCGGGTATTCTGTTGTACTCGTGGTAATTGACTGCTTCCATTATGGCTGTAAAAGCCCAGTGTTTTGAATTAATATCGGTAAATTGTTTAGCGTCCACCGGAATATCGGATAAATGAATTCTTCTGTTTAGCACTCTGTTAATCATCGATACGGCTTCAGCCCGGCTAATATTTGTCTCCGGTTTAAAGCTGCCGTCGGGGTAGCCTGAAATCCAACCTTTTGCTTTTGCCGAAGCGATATAAGCATAAGCCCAATGTTTTGCCGGAACATCTGTAAATCTTTGGTTTTCTGCGGCTGACAAACGGTCGAATTTGGAGGCAATAGCGGCGAACTCGGCGCGGGTAATGGATTTACCGGGAAGAAACTTTCCGTTCGGATAACCTGATATTATGCCTTGTTTTTCAAGACAAGTAACCGCATTAGAGAACCAAGCTTTTTTTGGAATATCGGAAAATGCCGAAACCTCGTTAGTTGAACTTTTGTCCTTAAGCAATTTGTAAAATATCATTGCAGTTTCTGCTCTGGTTAAGCTTTTCTCAGGCCTAACGCCATTATCCGGATATCCGGATAAATATGAAATATGCTCGTCTTTTTCAAGTTCCGCAACCGGATTGGGATTCTTACCGGTAGAAGCATCTGAGCTGTTGGAATTATTGTCCTTATCACCTGCACTTTTTCCACCGGGATTAGTACCTCCATCAGGATTTCCGCCGCTTGGATTGATTCCGCCGCTTTCGTTGTTGCCGTTATCGCCGTTATCCTTTGCAGTATACTCAAAACTAACAACAGTATCGGCACTTGGCGTAAGCGTTTTTACCGCACTGCCGTAAACTGTCCAGCCTTTTATTACAGGTGCGGTAACATTTGTTTTTAAATTCCTCAGCGCAGTCAGTTTATAAGGATTCGGTTCAAACGGCACAAGTTCGGAACTGCCTTTTATTACTGCTTTGACAGTGATTTTAATTATGTCCGCCACATAGTAGAAATTTATTTCATAGCAATCTTTAGGAAGGCTTGTAATATCTATAGAGGTTTTTTCGTTAGGGGCATGCTTAAAGCCTGGCAAATTACCGATAATTTTGTCCGAATCGGCTGTGAACTGAGAAAGTAACGGATAGTAAAGAATTTTCTCCGCCAGAACTTCACCTGTATTTTTTTCAATGGCTCTGACTCTGACCGGAGTTTTAACTCCGCGATAGCTAAAAACGATTTCGTTGCTGCCCGGTTTTGCGGTTATTGTTTCAATTCCGTGAGATGCTAACTCCCAACCCGGTATATCGGGCGCAATGGCTGTAAAACTTTGCCCAACAAGCACTTTATTGCTGAGTTCTTGTTTTATTTGATCGGACGGATTGTCAATATCTAAATATCTAATCTTAACATCGCTGTAATTGCCGTAAAAATAAATATAAAAAATATTATTTGTATCGACAGAGTCGACACTGCGGATTATCACGGGCTGTCCGGAATGAAGAAGCCAACTCGGCGCAAGCTCTGCAAATTCGTTCTCTGGATTGATTGAGGTCATATCACCGACAGGCATGCTGAATCTTCTCTCAGCCAATATGTCCCAGTCCACAGTAATAGCACGCACAATGACATTTCCAATCTGCTGTTTATAAACAAAAACAATTTCATTTATGCCCTCAGTTACTTGTACTTTTTCATTATACTTAGAACTGTCTGCTAGCTCGTAATTTGGAATATATGGCGCAATTGCATTGTATTCGCTTCTGTTTTCTGCGGTTATATCAATTGGCTGATAACCCGGCACAGGATTTCCATCTTCAAGCTCAGCCAGGATTCTAACGACACCGGATGCCTTTTCATATAAAAACTCAAAATTTTGAGATTTATTCGGTGTATAGTCTATACTCGGCGACTGCGGTTCTATTAGCCTATAGCCATCTATGTTTTTTGCCCAAAGCTGTTTATTTGACGACTGCTTGTATTCATAAAAGGATTCGGAGTAAAGTTCAGTTTCCTCCGGCTGACCTTTTTTATAAATTCCAGAAACTTTTGTTTCTACAAAGCTCGGTATAAGCTTCGGGTTTGTCACTCTAAAAATTTGAAAATCTTCAAAGTCTCCGTAATTGCCGCCGTTGTCGAGCGACAAATGTACATAAGTTAAATCTGATACTGCGGTGAAAGTAAGGGATGGAGAAGCATTATCAGTAAGAGGTATCCACCCGGTAGTATCAATGGTTACTCCCGAAGAATCTTCATTTTTAACTGTAATTCCGCAGCGCGCATAGTGATTAACCGAATTTTCAAGCAGTTTTACGTCGAATGACAAAGTGTATTCAACTCCGGGAACAGTCTTTGCAACCTGCGCTATACGAACAGCGTGCTGAATATCTTTGCCGGTCATTACATTCATATATAATATCTCATTGTTGCCCGGCTTAATATATGCGTGATTTCTTTGGGGAGTTCCAGAGTCAGGTATAAGAAGCCAATCTTCGCCGGGGACTTCTGTAAGCGACTCGAAAAATTGATTATTGACGTATCCGGAGTAATTTCCAATACTTAAAAATTTCCATGACGGGATTGAACGCATCGACGGAATATAAATGAATTTAGGGTTTAATAGAATATTTTCCTCCGGCGGTGCAGTACTATTGGTTATTTTTGCAGGTTCAATAATAAACGACGAAATAATAAAAAATACGGTTGATGCAAAAAAGATAAGTGCAAAAACGTTTGATACAAAAAACAATACTTTCCTAATAAATGTCTTTTTCCTCATGAGTCTCACCTTCTAGTTGTCTATAATCTCTAGTCTTACAGAATTAGTAAAATAATATTCTTATATCGGCTTTGGTTTAATAATTTATTAATAGTATGAGTTTTATTTTTTAGGAATAAAAAGCTCCTCTACAATTTTTTGATTTCAAATTATTGTAAAGGAGCTGCTTGATTTCGTCTTATATTTATATTTTTTAATTCTGCGCATCAGGCAGGTTAGGAGGAACGGACGTGAACTTTGTTTTATGCTTTTCGAATATCCGGAAGTGTCCACGCATTTTTACCTTCAATTACACCGGCCGGAGGCACATAATTTCTGAAAACCAAAAAATAATCTTCTCCCGGCAGTGTTGGCAAGTAGTTCATCTTACTATCCTCCGGCGGTTTCGGACCCATAAAGAAATCTGCGCTGCCGTCTGGTTTAAATTTAATATCATGATTCAATGTATCAAGACCAACACAGTCTACATTACGCAAAAAACCGGTAGTTGCATTCGAATACGTATTCAAACTCCAAAACTGAGTGGTTGGGCAGTTTGCAGGAACTGTTAAAATATAATTATTCTCTCCGTGAAGAATTTCACCGTCAAGGTCTTTGTGTGATTTCAGATAGAGGTTTGGCGGAATTTTAACCGGTGCGCCAAAGAAAGCAAAAAATCCTGCCGCACGTTGGTCATAATCTAATCGATCCTCTAAAAGACAAGTTTTGCCGGTCGTCGCAAATGTTTTACCTGCAAGACGCTTCCAGTTCGTGTTAGGGTAGAAAGTCCAGTCGCTTTCACATTCTTCCTTCATCATAAACTCATGCGCTTCTTTGATGCTGATTTCCAGCAGTTTTATCTGCTCCGCTGTAGGTTTAAAGTCCATATCTTTACCGATGCCGATATAATACAGCATTTGACGGAAAGCTAAATCGCGCTCCCAAATGGGCTCTTCTTTTACCATTTGATCTAACATGTAAAAATAATTTACATTATATGGAGAAATGCCTTCGAACATTTTATCCGAAGCGTCGATATGTGCTCCGCATTTTTCTGGCGCACCCAGCGGATAGAGCTTAATACCCTCGTGAAAATTCCTTGCTAATTCTTTTTGTTCAGAATCCTTGCTTTTTGGTGTTGCGCGGAATAAGCAATAAATATTGAATGTCGGTGATTTTGCGGCAAAATAACCTGCAGGTATATCGCCTTCATAGTCCGGCGGCAAAAATAGATATTTTCCGCCTTCGGCATGATCCATACCGTCAATGCCCACATCGCTAATCGGGATATTCCAACCATCAATTACGCTGCCAAAAAGTTCGGTTTTTTGAGAATTAGGAATTTCAACTACCAACGGACCATTATTCAGATCAGCAAAAAACATAGAGTAGTGATTTGCGTTATTTGGGGTGGTTGTTTGGAATTTCCAGTTTGCTAAGTCATAAAAATAAATCAGGTCGTTGTATTTCGCACCTATGTCTTCTAAATAAGCACGACGCATAGCAATAAAGTTTACTGCAGGCATGCCCCAAAGCGCTACTTCAAAAGCACGCGACTGATACAATTTTTCTTGAAAAGTCATAAAGCATCCTCCTAAATTTAATTTTTGATCAGATTTATAAAAAGCAACCGGTAGTTTATTATTATTGCAGAATATTATTTTTTGATTCAGCTTTTTCTTAAAATCCAATTTATAAAATAATTATAATCTGTGCAAACATCCCAAACAATACCCCATTGGGGAGTTTTTAAGAAGAATAGCATATTTTGTATTTTCTTTTTCATCAACAATTCAGTAATACTATTTTCATTTTGATAAGAAGAAAAAAATATTTCATTTCACGCATGCTTCAAGCGCGAAATGAAATATTTTTTTCTATCATTAATAATGAAAATAGTACAACATGAAGTTTGAAATAAAAGGAATCTATTACGTATAAGTAACCGATTGCTCATTTATAATAGAAATTTAGCTTGTAACTATTTGTCAAGAAAAATCAATATAATATAGATTGAAAAATTCTTACAAATGGTTTAAAATTATTATATAGTGGAGCAAAGTGGTGAGTAATTTATGTTATTAGGAGAATACAGCCATAGTGTTGACAATAAAGGACGAATTATTATTCCTGCTAAATTCAGAGAGATACTTGGCGAAAGTTTCATTATAACAAAAGGCTTGGACAAATGCCTTTTTATTTATAATTTGGAGGAATGGAGTATCCTCAATAATAAAATTAAGACCTTACCTTTGACTGACGTAAACGCGAGAAAATTTGTACGTTTCTTTTTTGGTGGCGCTGTGGATTTACAACTTGATAAGCAAGGAAGAGTTTTTATTCCTAAAAATTTGCGTGATTATGCTAATATCGATAAAGATATTGTAACTATCGGGGTTTCTAACCGTGCTGAAATCTGGAGCAAAGAAAATTGGTCAGATTATTCTATCGATTCTATAGACAGCGAATTGAGCGGGCATATGAATGATTTGGGGATATAATAATTAGATATTTATACTATGTTGGGATGATAGATTTGAATTTTGAACATAAATCTGTTTTATTGGAAGAAACTATCGAAAATTTGAATATTAAAAGCGATGGTCTTTATGTTGACGGAACTCTCGGCGGCGGCGGACACTCGTATGAAATATGTAAACGTTTGAAAAACGGCAGGCTGATTGGAATTGACCAAGACGAAAACGCTATTATAAAAGCCGGTGAGAAATTATCTGAATTTGAAAATATCGAAATTGTCCGTGATAATTTTTCTAATATAAAACAGATTTTATGCGGCAGAAAAGCAGACGGAGTTATATTGGATTTGGGGGTTTCTTCGCATCAGTTTGATGAGGGCGAAAGAGGCTTTTCATATAATTACGATGCAAGACTGGATATGAGAATGGATAATAGAAATAAATTATCTGCTTACGAGATTGTTAATGATTATACTTTGGAAGAATTGACGAAGATTTTTTATGAGTACGGCGAAGAAAAATGGTCGAAAAGGATTGCGGAATTTATTGTTGAAGAGCGGAAAGAAAAGGAAATACTTACTACATTTGAGCTTGTTGAAATAATAAAAAAAGCTATACCCAAAAAAGCCAGACAAGACGGACCGCATCCGGCAAAACGCATTTTTCAGGCAATCAGAATAGAAGTAAATTCGGAACTTTCGATTCTCGAACAAAGCATAATAGATATAGCGGATTGCTTAAATACCGGCGGAAGAATATGTGTAATAACTTTCCATTCGCTGGAGGACAGGATAATTAAAAATATTTTCAGAAAACTATATGACCCTTGTACCTGTCCAAAAGATTTCCCGATTTGTATTTGCAATAAAAAACAGCTGTTAAAAATTATAACAAAAAAGCCGATTATTTCTACAGATGAAGAAATTATTTCCAATAACCGCGCTAGGTCTGCAAAGCTTAGGGTTGCTGAAAAGGTATAGGAGGTTTTGTTTTGGCAAAAAGAAAATCATATAAAAAATATTACACGAGCTCGTCAAATGCTTATGATATTTTGGATTCGGCGGTCAAAATTCCTAGTAAAATAAAAAAAGTCAAAGCAAAAGAAATTACTAAATATAAATATCAAATAAATAAAAAATCGAAATTTTCGTTTTTGACATATTTTATTATATTTATTATTTTTGCGGGTTGTGTAATAACGATTTCGCTAAACGCTCAGATGAGTTATTTAACTTTGCAAATAAATGCAAAATACGATGAGTTTAGAGAAGTGGAAGAGGAAAACCTTTTATTGCGCTCTCAGCTTTCCAGTGCTTACGATTTATCCAATATAGAAAAAATCGCATCCGAAAGATTGGGTATGTCCAGACCGCAGAGCCATCAAATAATTAAAATAGATATTAAAAAAGGGGACTCGGACGGATACGGCGATGCGATATACGATATGCCGTATGGCGAACCTAAAAAAGGATTTGTTGATGCAATTGTAGAGTTCTTTACTACAGTTTTTTAGTCAAAAAAACTAGAATAATACCTTGAAATAGATAAAGGAAGGTAATATGCCAAGTAAAAAGAAAAAATTATCTGCTGAGCAGGTAAGAAACGAAAGATTAAATCATAAACGGATTATTATGAGAAAAATTAGATTTATACGCGGTTTTTTTATGGTTGCGATTTTTTCGCTGCTGGGAATTGTGTTGTACATAAAAATCATCAATGGTGAGGAATACGAAAGAGTTGCCATCGAACAACTCGTTACCAGCAAAACTTACGACAAAGTTATAAAACCAAACCGCGGAAGTATTTTGGATAGATATGGTCACAGCTTGGCCTCGAGCACTACCGTTTATGATTGTATTTTAGACGTAAAACTATTTTTAAGCGATCAAGTAAAAGACGAAAGCCGCGAAAAAACGCTTAATATATTAAATAAAGTTTTGAATATCCCGATGGAAGAGCTTCAGGGATATGTAAAAGATGACCCATCAAATGAATTGAGAGAAGTGAATTATTTTAAAGTAGCAAAAGGAATCAGCAAAGAGCTTGCCAATAAAATAAAAGAAGAAAATCCGAAATGCATTTTTTGGGAAGAAGATTCGTTTCGCTCTTATCCAAGTGAAAATTTTGCTTCGCATTTGATTGGATTCATTCGGGCAAACGGTGAAAAATGGGGAATCGAAAAACAGTATGACGGTTATTTGACCGGAGAAGAAGGGCGTTCGATGCGCTTGAGCACGGATTTGAGCGAATCGGATATAAAAATAACGCCGCCTGAGCATGGCGATAAAGTTACGCTGACGATAGATAAATCCATTCAGAATATTTGCGAAAATGTTGTAAACAAAATCGGAACAGAGCTTTCTCCGTTATCTTCTTCGATTGTCGCAATGGATATAAATACCGGAGAGATTTTGTCTTGGGCGGAATATCCTAATTTTGATTTAAATAAACCGTCCAATATCGAAAATATAAATGATATGATTTTAAAGGCCGAATGGGACACTTTGGATGATGCGAAAAAAACCGAATCTTTGCTTGCGCTTTGGCGCGATTCGATTGTTTCCGATACTTTTGAGCCGGGTTCTATTTATAAGCCGATTGTTGTATCGGCGGCGCTGGAAGAGGGCGCTATAACCGAAGATGATACTTTTTATTGCGGCGGTGAAAAATGGTTCGGAAGCCAGCGTATTCCTTGCCACTATACAAGAGGTCACGGCAGGCAGACGTTGCAGCAAGCTCTTGCTAATTCCTGCAACGTAGCCATGATGGAAATTATCGAAAAGCTTGGTTATGAGTCGTATTATAAATATCAAAGAGAATTTGGATTTGGTGAAAAAACTGGAATAGATTTGCCGGGCGAGATTTCGTCTGCAAATTGGCTTAATACTATCGAACAACTAAAACATTCCGTTTATTTGGCCACGAACTCTATGGGTCAAGGTTTTACCGTAACACCGATTCAAATCATAAATGCTTTTTCTTCTGCAATCAATGGCGGAAATTTGATGAAACCTTATATTGTTTCAAAAATTACCGACAAGGATAATAATATAAAACTCAGTAACACGCCGACTTTGCTGCGGAAAACAATTTCGAAAGAAACTTCCGAATTAATACGCAATATGCTGACAGCGGTTTTGTCGCCCAGCGGCACCGGTCGTTTGGCGGCAATAGAAGGCTACAGCATCGGCGGAAAAACAGGTACGGCTCAGCAGGGTCGAAGAGAGGACAATAACAATGCGTATTCTTTTTTAGGATATTTGACGGCGGATAATCCTCAGATAATTGTATCTGTGATTATAAATCAACCGCAAAACAAAGAAGTGCAATATCCGTCTCCTGCGCCGTATTTCAGAGAAGTTATGCTCGAAATAATAAAATACAAAGGTATAAAACCTACCGGATATACAAACGTGGAAGACAATATAAATTTTGAAAACGATGCTGTCGAATTGCCGGATTTAAAAGGCGAATCTCTTGCGGAAGCCGCAAACGCCTTGAATGATTTAGGCGTAGATTACGAATTTGTCGGGGCAACAGGTTCGGTTGTAGATTCTATGATTCCTTTGCCGGGTGTGAAAGTTCAGCCTAACAGCTCAAAAGTTACGTTGTATATCAAACGCGCCAGTGAAAAAGAGGATCTTACCAAAGTACCGACGGTGATTGGTTTTAATGAAACTTATGCTTATCAAGTTTTAAAAGACGCAGGCTTTGAGCCGGTTATCGAGCAAGCTGACTATGGTGAAGTCTTGGAGAATATTACCGATAATCCGACTACTTTTTATGAAATAAAAGAAAACACTCCGCAGGATAATACAAATCCGATAACGGAAAAAAATATTATTTCTCAAATGCCGAATGCAGACACAGAAGTACCAAAAGGTACAATAATTAAACTGAAAACCCGATAAAAAGTATTTTGATAACAAAAGTATATTTTCTTGGAAAAAATATTATGTTATAATTATTATATGTCGATAAAAATACAAGAAACTATTTTTGTCGACCCTACTAAAGATAAATTAATAAGGAGGTATTTTTATGAAGTTTTTAACTAATTATGATAAATGCTTTATAGAAACACTAAATATTACAGAGGAAGATTTGGGCGAGACTCTCGTTTTAAAATCGCCTAAATGGGGTGCGCTGAAACATATGACTTTAATTACTAAAATCGAACATTGTTTAGGCATTATATTTGATACCAGAGATATAATTGAGTTTTCTTCGTATGAAAAAGGTAAAGAGATTTTGAAAAAATATGAAGTGGATTTGATATAACATATTCTATTTGCCCGGTAAATTTTTACCGGGCTTTCTTGCGTTTCAGAATATCTCGGACATTGCCGCATAAATATATTATATATAATACTATTTTCATTTTTTCTATCCTTTATATTGAAAATAGTATAATTTGCAAAATCGGAGGTAAATCAATGAATAAACCAACGCTGCTAATAAAAAAGAAACTGATTTTCGTAATGTCGGCATTTATATCCGTAATATTTTTACTTTGCATCAGAGTATTTTATATTCAGGCTTTTGAGGGCGAGAAATGGCAGGCCTTAGCATATGAACAGCAAACCCGTGATAGATTGATTAAGCCGAAACGGGGTTTGATTTATGATAGAAATATGATTCCGATTGCAATAAATGAAACAGTGGCTTCGGTTTCGGTAATAAATTCTCAAGTTCGTGATAAACAAACGGTTGCGAAAGTTTTATCGGAAAAGCTTGAGATGGACTATAATTCTGTGCTCACAAAAGTCAACAAACGTGTCGCATTGGAAAGAATAAAAACTAAAGTTTCGAAAGAATTGGCTGATGAAATCAGAAAAATGGAAATGCCCGGAGTTGTTGTCGACGAGGATATTAACAGAGTCTATCCTTTTTCAAGTATGGCAAGCCAAGTGATTGGCTTTGTAGGAAAAGATAATCAAGGAATAATCGGACTTGAAGCAAAATATGATGAATATTTAAAGGGTAAATCCGGAAAAATATTAACAGAAACCGATGCAAGCGGTATCGAAATGAAAGACGGAATAGAAGAACGTTTACAGCCCGAAGACGGAAAATCTGTTGTAACGACTATAGATGTTATTATACAGCAATACGTTGAACAATTATTAGACAATGCCTTAACAGCAAAAAACGCTAAACGCGGCGCAATTATAATGATGAATATTGAAGACGGCGAAATTTTGGCAATGGCTAATAAACCGGATTTTGATTTAAATTCGCCATTTACTATTAATAACGACGAATTAGCGGCAATTTGGGAGACTTTGTCGGAGAAAGACAAAAATAATTACTTGAATCAGATGTGGCGTAATTTTAGTATAAATGATACATATGAACCCGGCTCGACTTTTAAAATTATTACCTCCGCTGCCGGTTTGCAAGAAGGCAAGGTTACAATGGAATCTACATTTAATTGCAGCGGCTCGGTGACTGTCGGCGGTAGGACAATTAAATGCTGGCGCTTTCCGCGAGCGCACGGACATCAGAATTTTGTGGAGGGTGTTCAGAACTCCTGCAATCCCGTTTTTATGAAAATAGGCGAAGATCTCGGCGCAGAAACTTTTTATGAATATATGCTGAAATTTGGATTTAAAGAAAAAACCGGTATAGATTTGCCCGGTGAGGCCGTAGGTATTATGCATAAACTTGAAAATATCGGTACTGTAGAATTGGCAACCATGAGTTTTGGTCAGTCTTTTCAAATAACTCCGCTTCAGCTAATGCGTGCGGCAGCGGCAACAATTAACGGCGGCTTTTTAATTACACCGCATTTCGGGAAACAAATTTTAGAAACCGATGGCGAAGTTTCGGAAACTTTGGAATATAAAAAATCAGAACAGATTATTACGGAGGAAGTCTGCGAAAATATGAAAATAGCACTAGAGGCGGTTGTATCGGCAGGTTCGGGGAATAAAACCTATATTCCGGGCTATAGAATCGGTGGAAAAACGGCTACCTCTGAAAAATTACCGCGTAAAACCGGAAGATACATAGCTTCGTTTTTGACAATCGCACCGGCGGACGACCCGAAAATTATTACTCTGGTTCTGATTGATGAGCCAAAAGGTGTTTATTACGGCGGTCAAGTTGCGGGACCTATTATGAAAAATGTTTTGGAAAACGCTCTGCCTTATTTGAACATCAGCCCAAGATACAGCGAAGAAGAATTGAAACTTCCCGAAGCAATAGAAGTTCGAATCCCGAATTTAATCGATGAAAAAATTTCGGATGCAAAAAAAATAATAAAAGATGTCGGACTTGAAATAGAAATTGTCGGCGACGGAGATACAATTATAAAACAATTTCCGCTTGAAAATGAAATTGTAAATCTTGGTTCAAAAATTACCGTGTACACAAATCAACCTGAATAGAAATTTTGAGATTAATAAATCAAGATTTTAAAAAATTAGAAAAAAATGTGGAAACAAGAATTAATTTGTAGTATATTATATAAGATGTATGTACTGGTAAACTTTTAGATTTGTACAATAAACTGCTAAAGAATAACGAAATTTTACGTGATTTAGGGCATGAAAATTTTAGGGGGATTTTTTTTATGATTGATTTGCAAATATCTCAAATCGTCGAGGCTGTCTCCGGTGAGATAATTAATTTAAATGATAATTCTTTTTTGCAAAAAAAGATTAATGGTATAGAAATTGATTCAAGAAAAGAACTTTCGGGAAAGCTGTTTATTGCGATTTCGGGCGATAAATTTGACGGGCATGATTATATAATTGATGTATATAAAAAAAGCGCCGTTTGCTGTATTTCTGAAAAAAACATGGATATCGAATTTCCGTATATTAAAGTAGAGTCTACAAAAAAAGCTTTGCAGGATTTGGCTCGATATTACCGGAATTTATTTGATGTTAAAATCGTAGCCGTAACAGGAAGCTCCGGAAAAACTACCAGCAAAGATATGATTGCTTCTGTGCTTTCGCAAAAATACAATGTTTTGAAAACAATGGGCAATTTTAATAATGAAATTGGGCTTCCGCTTACTATTTTTAATATGGATGAAAATACAGAAGTCTGTGTTTTGGAAATGGGCATGAATCATTTTGGAGAAATCCATAATTTGAGCAAAATCGCTACTCCGGATATTTGTGTTATCACGAATATCGGGGTTTCGCATATTGAAAACCTTGGCTCAAGAGAGGGAATTTTGAAAGCGAAATCAGAGATTTTTGATTTTATGAAAACAGACGGAAAAAAAATCTTATATGGTGATGACGATTTATTATCAAAAATTCAGGGTTCTAATATAATTTTTTACGGCACAAATTCTGACAATAATTTTTACGCTGATAATATAATATATAATGGACTTAACGGCACTGATTTTGATATAAAATTCGGTACGGATGAAATTTCGGTTGGCCTAAAAAAACCCGGCAAGCATATGGTTTTAAATTCACTTGCGGCGGCGGCTGTCGGCACGGTTTTGGGTGTGGAAAAAGATTTAATAAAACGCGGAATTGAAAATTTTGAATCCACTTATATGCGAATGGAGATTCTTAAAACCGATAAATACACGATTCTCAATGATGTTTATAACGCTAACCCCGATTCAATGAAAGCGGCTTTGGATGTTCTTGCGAAAGCAGAAGGACGGAGAGTTTGTATTTTGGGCGATATGCTAGAGCTGGGCGAATATTCTCCGAAAATGCATTATGAAATTGGTGAATACGCCGCAAATTTGGGAATAGAATTAGTAATTTCAATGGGAAAATTGGCGGAAAATATTTATAAAGGTGCAGAGGATAAAAACGAAAATAATTATTATTTCGAAAATATAGATGCTTTAAATATTGCTTTTGATAAACTTCTTGAAGACAAAGATACGATTCTTATAAAGGCTTCCAGAGGGATGCATTTTGAAAATATTGTTGAAAGAATATTATCGAGGTGAAAATAATGGATGCTTTATTTACTACTACTATTTATTCAATTTTGATTGCTTTTACTATAAATGTAATTTTATGCCCGATTGTAATACCTCGTTTAATAAAATTGAAATTCGGTCAGAACGTACGTGATGACGGAATGGAAACGCATTTTGTGAAACAAGGCACGCCGACGATGGGCGGAATTATGATAATTTTTAGTTTTTTATTGACTTCTTTGGTTTTTATGAAAAATAAAGAATGTATTTTGATTGTTTTTGTAACTTTAGGTTTTGGATTCATTGGATTCTTGGACGATTATATAAAAATTGTGAAAAAACGTTCTTTAGGTTTAAGAGCTTATCAAAAATTGATTTTGCAGATTTTAGTAACTTCTGTATTTTTGTATTTTATTTATAGAGAGGGTGATTATGGCTCGATCTATATACCTTTTTTTGACGGCGCTACTTTTGAATTGGACTTTTTGTTTATTCCGTTTGTTTTTATTGTAATGTTGGGAACCGTGAACGGCGTTAATCTTACCGACGGTTTGGACGGCTTGGCTTCCGGAGTTACAATGTTGGTTACTACGTTTTTTATCTTTATTTCGCTTTCTTCAGGCTCTGAAATTTCACCGATTTCGGGCGCGGTTGTCGGTTCGCTTTTGGGATTCTTGCTGTTTAATTCTTATCCGGCAAAAGTATTTATGGGTGATACGGGTTCGCTTGCTTTGGGCGGATTTATTGCGGCTACTGCAATAATTTTACGTATGCCGCTTTTTATAGTGATTGTTGGTTTTATTTATCTTTGCGAAACTTTATCCGTAATGATTCAGGTTTCGTATTTTAAAATTTCAAAAGGCAAGCGTATTTTTAAAATGGCTCCGATTCATCACCATTTTGAAAAATCGGGATTTTCCGAAACAAAAGTCGTAACACTTTTTTATGTAATAACCGCTTTAATGTGTTTGCTTGGATTTCTTGCATCTAAAGGAATGTTTATATAGAAATTCTGAAAGATAAATATTTGGGGGAATAAAATTGAATAATGCATTAGTAATCGGTATGGCCAGAAGCGGTATTTCTTCAGCAATTTTATTGAGAAAACAAAATATTAATGTATCAATATACGATATGAAAAATGAAGAGGATTTTAAATCTGAAATAATTTCGAATTTGAAAAAATATTCCGTTGATTTGATACTCGGTAAAGATAAAGAAATTGATTTGGGTAAATTTGATTTATTGGTTCTAAGTCCCGGCGTGCCTAAAACTCTGGATATAATAAAAAAAGCCGAAGAGCTGAATATTAAAATTATCGGTGAAGTTGAACTTGCATATATGTTTTTTAAAGGAAATTTAATAGCGATAACCGGCACAAACGGCAAAACAACCACGACTGCTTTAGTCGGAGAAATAATGAAAGCTCATTTTGAAAAGACTTTCGTACTGGGAAATATCGGTGTTGCTTTTACCGAAAAAGTTCTGGATACGGACGAGGAATCCAATGTCGTTTTGGAAACAAGCTCTTTTCAGTTAGAGTCGATAATCGAATTTAAACCGCATATTTCTGCCATTTTGAATATTACAGAAGACCATTTGGACCGTCATAAAACAATGGAGAATTATGTAGACGCAAAAAAAGAGATTTATAAAAATCAAAATGAAAATGATTTTCTTGTTTTAAATTATAACGATGAATATTTAAAAAATATAAACACTGAAACAAAGGTAGTATATTTTTCTTCGAAGGAAAATATAAATGAAGGTATATATTTAAAAGATAATGATATTTATGTCAATCAATTTGGTATAAATGAAAAATTAATAAATATATATGATTTGAAATTGCTTGGCGTTCACAATTATGAAAATGTTATGGCGGCTGTGGCGATTTGCTTATGCGCTGATGTGCCGCTGGAGACTATTAAAAGAATTTTACTGGAATTCAAGGGTGTTGAGCATAGAATAGAATACGTTGCAACGGTCAATAATATCGAATTTTATAATGATTCGAAAGCTACAAACCCGGATGCGGCGATAAAATCTATTGAAGCTATGCGGAGACCGATTTTTTTAATCGCAGGCGGTTATGAAAAAAATTCGGATTTTAATCCATGGATAAAATGTTTTGGCAATAGAGTTAAACATGTTATTGTAATCGGGCAAGTTGCGGATAGATTAATATCCGATTTGAAAAAAAATAATTTTTATGATTTCAGTCGAGCGGATAATTTAGAGCAAGCGGTTGATATTGCTTTTTTTAAAGCGTCAAAAGGCGATTGCGTTTTATTGTCACCGGCTTGTGCAAGTTGGGGAATGTTCAGAGATTTTGAACAGCGAGGAGAGCTTTTTAAAGCGAAAGTAAATTCTTTGGCTTGCGGCCCGACTGATTAATATAATTCCTGAAGGAGGTTCGTTATGAACAATACTTCAAAAACTTATGTTTCTGATGTAGAAAAAAAATCAAAAATAATCCTTATCGGTAATATTGATTATATGGTGTTTTTGTCTGTGATTATTTTAGTTTTGCTTGGTATAGTAATGGTTTTCAGTTCATCTTATTATAACGAAGCGAAAAAACTTGTTAATAATCCGGATTCGAACTCGGATATTTTTTCTTTTCTACGAACACAGGGATTGTATGGAATCATTGGTTTTGTCGGAATGGTAGTAATGATGAATTTTAATTACAAATATCTAAAAAGATATGTGTTTTTATTATATACATCTGCTATTTTTTTCCTTGTTTTGGTTTTATTTATAGGTGTTGAGGTAAAGGGTGCAAGGCGCTGGATTCAGATGGGATTTTCTTTTCAGCCTTCCGAGTATATGAAAATGGCGATGATTATAACGGTCTCGTTCTTTTTGGATAAATATAAGGATTTGCTGAAGAATATTCGAGGGTACATATTTTTAGGGATTTTGACAATAATTCCGGTTTTTTTGATAATGCTTCAGCCTAATTTATCAACTTCAATCGTAATTATAATTATTTCTTTTGGTTTGGTTTTTATTGCGAGTCCGTACACAAAAATATTTATTTTCGGAGGGATAGCCGCTGTTTCTGCTTTTCTCGGATATATGCTTTTTTTATCGGAAGGATTTAGGGCAGACCGTTTTGCGGCTTGGTTAGACCCGCAGAGCGACCCGCTTGACAAAGGATATCAAATTCTGCAATCTTTATATGCGATTGCTTCGGGCGGTTTATTTGGGCTTGGGCTTGGACAGAGCCGACAAAAACTCGGCTTTATTCCGGAGGCACAGAACGATATTATTTTTTCGATTATTTGCGAGGAACTTGGTTTTTTTGGAGCCGCTATAGTTCTGATTTTGTTTGCGGTGATAATTTGGAGAGGAATTCGAATTGCACTAAATGCGCCGGATTTGTTCGGGTGCTTCGTAGCTTCGGGTGTTGTTTTGGTAATAGCCTCTCAAGTCCTTATAAATGTAGCTGTTGTTACAAACACGATTCC
Source organism: Eubacteriales bacterium (assembly GCA_031551135.1). Lineage (GTDB taxonomy): Bacteria > Bacillota > Clostridia > Lachnospirales > JAITVM01 > JAITVM01. The sequence goes on from JAVBOA010000045.1 coordinate 81,978, forward strand.
TAACACCGGTATTCCTCTGCCATTTATCTCGGCCGGCGGAACTTCCATGATAATTTTTATGGCGTTAATCGGAATCTTGCTGAATATTTCTCGGTACACGAAAGAGTTTTAAATTTAAGAATGGTATAATGCCATTCTTTTTTTGTATAAAATATTGTGATATACTTATTTTTGTATTTCATACTATGGATTAGAGGGTAAGATGAATAAAAGAATTAATGAAATTGTGAATGAAATAAAATATTCTACTATGGCTGATATCGGCACAGACCACGGATATATTTCCATAACGGCGGCTCTTGAAAAAGACTTGCAAAAAATAATAGCCTCCGATTTAAATATCGAGCCTTTGAAAAATTGCAAAGCTAATATAATTAAATATAATTTTGAAAATCTAATCGAATGCAGGCAGGGCAGCGGCTTGACAAAGCTGGAACTGAACGAAGTCGAAACCGTGATAATTGCGGGAATGGGCGGAAGCCTTATAATAGATATTTTGAAAAATAGCGAAGATATTGTAAAATCTATTAAACAATTAATTTTGTCACCGCAGTCAAATATCATGCAAGTCAGAAAATATTTGCATCAGATTAATTTTAGTATAGTAAATGAAAAGATAGTATTTGAAGATGGAATTTATTATAATATAATTTCGGCAGATAATATTTCGGAAAACCCTTATAGTGAAACGGAATATTATTTAGGCAAAATATTAATCGAAAATAAAAACGAATATCTGCCGATTATTGCAAAAGAAAATTTAGGTAAATTAAAATCACTCAAAGAAACGATTATCAAAAATGCCAAAAGATTAGATAACGAAAAAATAAATCAAATTGATAAAAAAATAGATATTTATCAAAACTTTTTGTCAAATTATAAAAAGGAGATTCTATGAAATTAAAAGAATTAACAGATTTTTTGGAAGAATTTACGCCTTTGGGGATTTCGGAAAATTGGGATAATGTCGGATTATTAGTCGGCGATAAAAACTCGGATATTAAAAATATTTTAATATGTTTGGATATCACGAATGAGGTAATCGAAGAGGCACTTGAAAATAACGCAAATTTGATAATCTCTCATCATCCGTTGATTTTTAAAGGGATTAAGCGAATTAATAAAGATAATTGCCTTGGAAATAAATTGATAAATTGTATAAAAAATGACATATCGGTTTATACAATGCATACGAATTTCGATTTGACTTTTGGCGGCACAAACGATATTTTATTTGATATACTTGGATTAATAAATAAAGAAAATTTGGCAAAAGAAGACGCTTCGGGTTATTCTTTGGGCAGAATCGGAGAATATTCTGAGGAAATAAATCTCGGAGATTTTGCGCTTTTTATAAAAGAAAAGCTCGGTTTAAAATCGATAAAATTTGTTGGTGACAGAAATAAAAAAATAAAGAAAGTTGCGCTGGCGACCGGCTCTTGCTCGAATTATGAGATGTTTGACGAATGTACCGCAAAAAAATGCGACGTATATATTACCTCTGATATAAAACATCATGAATCTATAGATGCCTTGGAAATGGGTCTTTGTCTTATAGACGCTACGCATTACGGCAGTGAATTTATAATGGTTAAGTCTTTGGCGGAAAGAATCAGAGATTTTTCTAATAAAAATAATTATTCTCTGAAAATAATTGAATCGGAAAAAAATAAACCGGTTTTCGATTATATTTAGTCTGGGAGTTGTAAGATATGCAAAAATTAAAAAAATTGAATACAAGAGATTTTGTCAGAGTTTGCTTATTATTGACGCTTACTATAATATTAAGCAGGTTTTTGCAGATAGAAACGCCTTTTTCAAGATTATCGCTGGCTTTTTTGCCATTGTCGATATGCGGAATTTTGTATGGCTCGGTCATTACGGCGACGGTTGCCGGATTGGCGGATATTTTGGCTTTTTTGCTTGGGCTTTTGAATGGGAATTTTAATTTGGGTATTACTTTAGTTTCTGTATTAAACGGCGCTATTTACGGTTTTTTGCTATATAATAAAGAAAAAAGTTATTTGAAAATCGTAATTGTGTCATTATTGCTTTTAATTACGGGACTTTTCATAAATACTTATTTCATTTCTATTGTGCGAGCTGAGCCGTACGCGGTCACGTTTATGAAAAGAATACCTTCTTCAATTTTTCAATTTGCGATTCGTATTCCGGTAATCGGCTTGGCCTATGACTATATTATCAGAAGAATATCAAACATGAGCTAGGCGTTTAAAAATGGTTTATATTTCAAATTAAATATTCATTTTGTCCGGCAACAATTGTTTCTTGAGAATATACACTATAATTATGGGGGTGTATATTACTTATGGAAAATAAAGCATATGAATATTATCGAGAAGGCTATAATTGTTCGGCATGTATTTTAAAAGCCGCAGAGTCGTATTTTCAGATGCCGATTAATAAACAATGTTTTTCGCTATGTTCGGGAATAAATACAGGAATGGGAATTGGTTCTACTTGTTCTGTTTTGATTGCCGCAGTAATGGTTTTTGGTCTGATGTTTGACAAAGATACTGTAAAACGTATGCGAATAAGGCTATTTTCAGAGTTTTCCCGAAATCATAGAGATTTGAGCTGCACTACGCTTAAATCAGAAAGAGGAAGCTCCGGAAATTGCGGGTGTATTGTGAAAGAAATCGCCAGATTTACAAGAATAATAATTGAAGAGGAACGAGGTTGTTGATTTCCGAAAATTCTGGTTAATATAGAATTAACAATTAATAAAAAAGGGCTTTATGCTTTAGTGTAAAGCCCGTAAAATACAGGAGGTTAATAATGGAATCGGATATTCAGATTGCACAAAAAACGGAGCTTTTGCCTATATTAGAGATTGCAAAAAAGCTCTCTTTGGGAGAAAGCGATATCGAGCTTTACGGAAAATACAAAGCAAAAATCAACTGCAATGTAATGGATGAGCAAAAAGCGAATGCAAAAATAATTTTGGTGACGGCGATTAGTCCGACACCGGCGGGCGAAGGCAAAACTACAACTACGGTAGGTTTGGGAGATGCTCTTTCGGCTTTAAACAAAAAAACTATTGTATGTTTAAGAGAACCGTCTCTTGGACCGGTTTTCGGTGTTAAAGGCGGTGCGGCCGGCGGCGGTTATGCGCAGGTTGTGCCTATGGAAGATATAAATTTACATTTTACGGGAGATTTGCATGCAATATCCGCGGCGAATAATCTTTTAGCGGCGATGCTGGACAACCATATTTATCAGGGAAACGCATTGAATATTGATCCCAGAAGAATATTTTTTAAGCGTGTTGTAGATATGAATGACAGGCAATTGAGATTTATTACAGACGGCTTGGGCGGAAAAATTAACGGTTTCCCTCGAGAGGATGGTTTTGATATAACGGTTGCTTCAGAAATTATGGCTGTTTTCTGTTTATCCGAATCTTTGATTGATTTGAAAAACAATTTATCAAAAATTTCACTTGCATATACTTACGATAATAAAATCGTAACTTGCGGCGATTTAAAAGCTGAGGGCGCATTGACTGCCTTATTGAAAGATGCATTTAAGCCCAATTTAGTTCAGACATTGGAAAAAACTCCTGCAATAATTCACGGTGGACCTTTTGCGAATATTGCGCATGGCTGTAATTCTGTTATCGCAACCAAAACTGCAGCGGCTTTGGCAGATTATGTTGTGACCGAGGCCGGGTTCGGTGCGGAACTCGGAGCGGAGAAGTTTTTTGATATAAAATGCAGAAAAACAGGAATCAGACCGTCGGCCGTTGTAATTGTTGTGACTGTTCGTGCACTTAAATTTCATGGCTCGGTTAAAAAAGAAGATTTAAATTTGGAAAACACTGAAGCACTTTTAAAGGGAATTGAAAATTTAAAACGTCATTTGGACAATATTAAAAATGTATTTAATATGAATGCTGTTGTTGCGATTAATAAATTTCCGGCGGATACCGAAAATGAAATAGAGGTATTATTCAGAGAGATGGACAAAATAGGAGTAAAAGTTTCTATTTCCGAAGTTTTCGAAAAAGGTTCGGACGGCGGATTGGATTTGGCGAAAAAAGTTTTGGAGGCTATTGAAATTCCTTCCGAATTAAAATTCGCTTATGAAGACGGCGATAAATTGACAGAAAAAATCGAAAAAGTGGCGAAGAGGGTTTACCGTGCCAAAGCGGTCAATTTTTCTCCGCAGGCGTTAAGGCTTTTGAATGAATACCAAAATTCCGGTTTTGGCAATCTTCCTGTTTGTATAGCGAAAACGCAATATTCATTTTCAGATAATCCAAATCTTTTGGGAGCACCGGCGGATTTTGAAATCAATATAAAAAATGTCAAGCTAAGCTCCGGCGCAGGCTTCATTGTAGTTTTGACAGGCGATATTATGACAATGCCCGGATTGCCGAAAAATCCGGCCGCTGAAAAAATTGATGTCGACGAAAACGGAAAAATAAGTGGTTTGTTCTAATTATACTTTGGAATGTTCCGGAATCCGGACTTTCTATGTTGATGAAATATTGAGTATTCAATATAAATGGATGTGAATTTTTATGATTAAAATAGGGAAAAGAAAATTGCCGTTGCCGGGGTTTCGAAATATAAAAACGGCAATTGCGGTTTTTATTTGCATATGTGTGTATACTTTGATGGGCAGGCAAAGCAATATGCTTTTCGCTGTAACGGCTGCTCTTATTTGTATGCAAGGCTCTATCGAACGTACGCTTTCCAGCGGTTTTAACAGAATTGCCGGAACTATGATCGGCGGAGTATGTGGGCTTTGCTTTTCATTATTAAAGGGGCTTAATTTAAATTTCTTTATTTGGGGATTTTTAGTAAGCTTTGTTTTGGTTTTATTAATTTATTTCTTGAATTTGAATAACAAAAACGATTCTCTGGTTATTGCGTGTTTTGTTTTTCTTTCGATAACTTTGGATCCTTCCATGACAGACCCGGAATTTTATGCGTTTTACCGGATTTTAGATACAACAATAGGCATAATAATTTCGATAGGCGTTAATCATTTTCTATTCAGACCGGAATTTGACAGGCAGGAATTAAAGGATGTATATGAAAAAAACAAAAGTTTCCGTTACCGTGTAAAACGTAATGTCAATCACCAAACAACGAATTGGGCCGGAGGCGTTGCAACAGAATTATTGATTTTTCCGGAAAGAGCAGCTTTCTCCGAGAGAAATTTTATTTGGCGTTTAAGTTCGTCGACGACTGATTTCAGAGAAACGACTTTTTCTAAATTAATTGGTTACAAAAGGCATTTTCTATTATTAAATGGGAATGCTAAAATCATACAAGGTGCGAATTCTTTTAATCTTTCAAAATACGAATCGGTGGATTTAATTTCGGAAGAAGAAGTAAAATGCGTCGGGCTTTGCACGGATTTAAATTTAGTTATTTCAAATTCGTATGAAGGCTTGATTGAAAAATATCATTGTTTTGAAAAACACGCAATAAAAAATTATAACCAAGATAAAGAACCTTATGAAACGAAATTAATTTATTCGCTATTTGATGAATTGGATTTGAAAATCGAGATAGACGAGCATGAAAAATTCGAGGTTGTTTTAAATAAAGGCGATTTGTTTATCTTGGAAAATATCGAAAGCCTAAATGATGAATCTTCAATAACCGTATACAAACAAAACCGCACAGAATTTGATGTAGTTGCGATAACTTCCTTGATTCGAAAAAGGACATGATACTATTCATTAAATGGGAAATAGTATGAGCTTGTTAAAATTTACAAAAAATATTCTTATAAATTGTGTATATTATAGATTATTTATTAATCTATGATAAATTTGTATATAAATTAACAATATTTCTTCTTTGCGAAAAGTATATTTGTCAAATCGGCGAAATTTTGCCTTAAATGATAATCTTACTCTCTGTGCTTACATTGAATTTTTTTTGCGTTTTTAGTTGTAATAATATATAATACTCTTGAATAAATCAGTGACTCAAATATATTGCGAACGGTTAGATTAGTACGTTTGTTCCGACCGTCAGTACCTTTGAGTTTATAATAGAAGGATGATTTTATGAGAAGAAAAATTATAGCCGGAAATTGGAAAATGAATAAAACACCAAAACAGGCTTTGGAACTTGTTGAAGTTCTGAAAAATAAAATAACAGAGCCTGACTGTGATGTTGTATTTGCAGTACCGTTTGTTGATTTATATGAAGTAAAAAAAGCTTTGGAAGGCACAAAAATTTTTCTTGCTGCTCAAAATATGCATTTCGAAAATAGTGGTGCTTATACAGGCGAAATATCCGCCGAAATGTTATCCGAAATCGGTGTTTCGCATGTTATTATCGGCCACTCGGAAAGAAGAGCATATTTTGCGGAAACAGACCAAAGTGTAAACAAAAAAGTTTTGCAGGCGATTAAAAACAATTTAGTACCGATAATCTGTGTCGGCGAAACTTTAGAGCAGCGCGAATCCGGAATTACTGTGGATTTGGTGAGATTACAAACAAAGATTGCTTTGCAGAATGTGGACAAGCAAGATGCTCAAAATCTTGTAATAGCTTACGAGCCGATTTGGGCTATCGGAACAGGAAAAACCGCTACTTCGGAACAAGCTGAGGAAGTTTGTGCGGCAATAAGACAAGTCCTTTCGGAGATTTACGACAATGATACGGCTCAAAAAATCCGTATTCAATATGGCGGATCTGTTACGGGTTCCAATGCAAGCGAACTTTTTGGAATGGAAAACATAGACGGCGGTTTGGTCGGCGGTGCAAGCCTGAAAGAAGATTTTTCCGATATTGTGAACTATAAATAGAGGGAGCGTTTTATGAGTAAAAAACCGACGGTTTTAATGATACTTGACGGATTCGGGGTTTCTGATAAAGAAGATGGAAACGCAATAAAAATCGCTAATACCCCGAATATTGATAAAATACTGAAAAATTATCCTTATGAGCTTGGCTACGCCAGCGGATTGGATGTTGGTCTGCCTGATGGTCAAATGGGAAATTCGGAAGTAGGGCATTTAAATATCGGAGCCGGCAGAATAGTTTATCAAGAGCTGACACGCATATCAAAATCAGTAAAAGACGGTGATTTTTTTGAAAAACCCGAGCTTTTGGATGCCATAAATAATTGTAAAGAATACGGTTCTTCAATTCATTTTATGGGGCTTCTTTCGGATGGCGGTGTGCATAGCCATATTGAACATTTATTTGCTTTAGTAGAGCTTTGTAAACGCAAAAATCTCGAAAAAGTTTA
>JAVBOA010000014.1:0-33215 GCA_031551135.1 Eubacteriales bacterium
TGAATAATGTCCGTTTTTAACTATATCTTCACTACCACAATGTGGGCATCGAACTGCTACTAATACCATTCTCAAATTCCCCTTTTTGATAGTATTATATAAAATACAACAAAATTAGTCAATCATTTTGCGACATCACCTGTAAATATACCAAAAGTTATACCGGATGCATGGAATAAATCGAGATTCAAAACTTTAACAGGCGTGCTTTGGGCGATAGCCATCGCAAACGGAATAATTTGTATAGTACAATTGTACTTCTTGATTTCGACAATCTCTGTACCACTCATTATTGGTAATGTATTTATATTGATTGCTTCTATAGCTTATGTTTGGTTCAGAGAAAAATCCGGCAAAGTTAATATGGAAATCAGTTATGAAATGAGTTAATCAATTAAAAAGTTTGTTATATAGTTCAAATTATAGCGCTCTTTAAATTTTATGCATATAAATTTATGCTGATTTAAAGGGCGTTTTTTTGCAGCAATTTATTTTTTAATACTATTTCAATTCCCATAAAGGATAAAAAAATAAAAATAGTATATGAAAAAAACTCTTTAGGCGTATTATGCATGCCGATAATGTATAAGTAAATTAATTAAACACTGTTGGTCTAAACGTAAAAATTTCAGATTCTATGACTTGGTGTTACACATTATAATTCGCTGGAGGGTGACTATGAGAAGATTCAAAGACATGAAAATTGCAAGTAAATTTTTTGTTACAGGGCTAATATTTTTTATACTCGTTTTTTTGCTTGGAGTAATGTCAATCAGTTCTGTTAATAAACTGCAAAGAAATAGCATGGATATTTATGAAGACGATACTCAATCAATAATAGCTATAAGCGATATTATTAAGCAAATGTATTCGGTTCGTGTTTGGGGCAGAGATATAATTTTGCAGGAAGATCCGGCAGAAAGGCAGAAGCTTTATGATAAAATAGTTGACGGATATGATAAACTTGATGAGAAACTCTTAGATTATGAAAAAAACTTTGTTCAGGAATCAGAAAGGGCTTCTTTTGAAGAAATTATGGCAATAAAAGAGAAATATGAAACAGGTATGATGGAATCTGCGAACCTCATGCATAATGAAAATAATCCGACTGAGGCCCTTGTGAGCTTGCGAGCCGTTACCCCGGATGCATTGAAGTTTTTTGAAGATGTAGATATATTAATGTCCGACGCTGTCGACGAGGCGAAAAATGTTAATGGCCAGAATCTTGCGACTGCGCGCCTATCAAATATAGTAACAATAGTTGTATGTGTAATGGTATTATTGTTCTTGATATTTGCATTTGCATTTTTATCAAGAATTATTTCGAGACCGATGAACAGCCTTGTTGATATATCAAAAAGAGTATCTAAAGGAGATCTTGACATAAAGATGCCTGAGGCGTTTAAAGATGAGACAGGTATTTTAATAGAAAATTTTTATATTGTAATAAATGTTGTAAAGTCACTTGTTAATGATTTAAGAAAAATGGCCGAAGAGCACAATGTTGAAGGAAATATTGATGTATTTATAGATGATGTCGAATATGAAGGCTATTACAAGGAAGTAGCAAGAGCTGTTAATGAAATGGTTATCGGCCATATTGATACGAAGAAAAAAGCTATGGCTTGCATAGGGAAAATTGTTGAGGGTGATTTTTCAGCACATATGGAAACACTACCGGGTAAAAAAGTTTTTATAAATGAAGCAATTGAGAGCCTGCGAAGCAGTTTGCAGGGTGTAGGAAATGAAGTTGATTCTATGATAAAAAGTGCGATCAGCGGAAATTTATCTGCAAGAATTGACGCAAGAAAATATAATGGCGATTGGCTGAGGCTCATGTCGGGCTTGAATGAAGTCTTGACTGCGACAGCCATGCCTATACAGGAAGCCTTGACGGTTTTGCAGGAAATGTCTAAAGGAAATTTTGCTGTTTCTATGGACGGAGATTATAATGGGGATTTTAGGCTTGTCAAAGAATCCGTGAATGAAACGGTGACTAATATTTCGAGTTATATCAGAGAAATATCTTCTGTATTAAACGAAATTGCTAACAATAATTTGGATCAGAATATTCAGCAGGAATTTTTAGGCGAATTTAGCGATATAAAAATCTCGTTGGAAAATATTGTTGATAATCTTAATAATGTAGTCAGTGAAATTAACACTGCGTCTGATCAAGTTGCAACAGGGGCAAAACAAGTTTCTGAATCGGGTATTCAACTTGCGCAGGGCTCTCAAGAGCAATCTGAGGCAGTCGTGAATCTTGATGAAATGGTTGTATTAGTGAATGACAAGTCTCTTGAAAATGCTGAAAAAGCTAGGAAAGCGGCAGAACTTTCAAATATTTCGAATGAAAACGCAATAAATGGAAATATTGAGATGGAAAAGATGCTTAATTCTATGGAGGATATAAAAAACGCATCAAACGGTATTTCGAATATAACAAAAGTTATTGAAGATATTGCTTTTCAGACAAATTTACTTGCCCTTAACGCCGCTGTTGAAGCCGCAAGAGCAGGTGAAAACGGAAAAGGATTTGCGGTTGTTGCCGAAGAAGTTAGATCTCTTGCCAGCCGAAGCCAGACAGCGACACAAGAAATTACACTCTTGATTGAAAATGCTGTTCAAAAGGTGCAGGAAGGAACTGTTACAGCGAATGAAACAGCGGGTGCTTTGCAGAAGATTGTGCAAAATATCACTGAAATTTCAACGATTATATCGGAAATTACAAATTCTACGGACAAACAGACCGAGGCGTTCTTAAGAATAAAGGTTGGAGTGGATCAAATTTCGAATGTTGTTCAAAGCAATTCTGCCACTTCATTGGAAAGCGCGGCGGCGGCAGAGGAACTTTCGAGCCAGTCGGAGACGCTCAGAGAAATGATAAAGTCATTTAAGATGAAGCAAGTGGAGTATGCTTAAAAATTTGCAAATCCGCTAAAATATCTATAGATTAATAAACATCAAGCAATCGAATTTTTATAATTTGGTTGCTTTTTTCTACTTATCTAAATGAAAATAGTATTAATTCCAATTATTAATCAGTATATGAAAAATATTTTCGGGGGATTTTAATAGCATATCATTTCTATAAATCAAAATGAAAATAGTATTATAGAAAATAATTTGGGGGTTTTATAATTGGAAAACACATTATGGAATCTGTTTGAAAAGACGGGTAATCTTGATGTTTATATGATTTATAAAGATGTTGAAAATGCACACAAAAAAAATTATAATGGAAGAAGGGATGGCTGAAGATATAGGAAAAGGGGTATTGATTGAGCACATTTAAGGCAAGGGGAATTGTGATAAAAGAAGATTATTCCGGAGAATATGACAAAAATGTTGTGCTTTTGCTGAAAGAATTTGGAAAAGTTAAGGTTTATGCGCGCAGCGCAAGAAAGACTTCTTCTAAATATTTGGCAGGAACTCAATTATTGACATACAGCGATTTTGTTATATTTAAAAAAAATAATTTTCTTTCAATTACACAAATTGATATTATCGAAAGTTTTGCTAATATCAGGTATGATTACGATAAATTATGTGTTTCAAATTATGTTGCCGAGCTTGCGGAAAAATTGGTTCTGTATGAAATGCAGGCTGATAATATACTTTTACTTCTGATAAAAACATTGTCGGCGCTTAATAAAGCTGACGCGGATATTAAAAAAATTTACTTTGTCTTCAATTTTAAGCTGCTGCAAATTTTAGGATATGCACCGGTTTTGGATAATTGCGTGAATTGCGGCGAAAAAATTGATGGCGAATTCTTTATAAATACCGAAGGTTTGATTTGCAAAAATTGCAGCAGCTTACCTTGCGTAAATATTTCGAAAACTGCTGTTTTTACAATTAATTATATTCTGAATTCTCAAATTTCTGATATATTTAAATTTAATCTGGAAAATAAAAATTCAGAAGAACTTTTGAAATTATCTGATATGCTGATTAAAGCGCATGTAGAGGCTGAAATAAAAAGCATGAAATCATTTGACTTTTAATAAGTATTACACAATAAAAAGAACTCTGCCAGAACAAAGGTTTTTGGCTGGAGTTCTTTAATCGCTCGTCGAAATATATTCGCTGGGGCAGACTCCCGTGATTGAGCGGAATAATCTGCTAAAATAAAATTGGTCAATATAGCCGACTCTTTCTGCCACATCTTTTATAAATACTTCTGGATCATTTTTCATAATAGCTTTGGCTTTTTCAATTCTTGCTTGAGTCAGAAATTTATTAAACGAACAGCCGCTGTATTTTCGAAACATCTTGCTGAGAAGAGTTTGTGAAAGTGCGAATTTTTCGCATAAACTGTTTATCGTAATCGCCTCGGAAAGATTGTTCTCGATATACGCGATAATCAAATTAAAAAGCTTCAGCTTATCGTCCGTCTTTTCATAAACGGAAACGTTCGTATAATCCAGAATTATATTTTCGGTATTTTTGCTCAATTCCTTCATGCTTAAGGCATAATAAAACGCATCATCAATTAGAAATTCAATATTTTCGGTGTTTTCCTTTGATTCCAAATTAATATTTAAAAGATAGAATAAATATCTCACTTGAGTTTCCACATATAGCTGCGTTGCTTTCATTTCCTCCCAAATCGTGAATAGCTCTCTTACTTCGCCAATCAGCTTATCAATTTCTTTGTATTTTATTAAATACTCTATGTGGCTGAGCTTTTCTTTATCGAGTGTTTCGGGTTTTATTTCGGATATTTCTTCCAAGCGCAAAAACCTGTTTTTGCCGATAATAATCGACTCGTCCAATTTTCGATAAAGCTGCTTACCGATTTCGTTCAAATTTTCGATAGAGAAAGGTTTTTCATAAACAACGGCGGTGACATAAGTATAATTATTTATTTTTTTATCAAAAGCTTTTTTTATAATTTCCTCAAAATTATTGTCAAACATTAAATTTTCAGAAAATAGATAAAAATCTTCCATTTCGTCGCGGCCGTAAATAAAAAAATTCTCGGTTTGCATAGAATAGAATTCTGTTCCGGTTTGCGTTGAAAAACGTTTTGGCAAACCGTTCTGCCTGATAATCGCCGAATAATAATTATTGTCCGGAAAATATTTTTTTATTGATTTAAAATCGTTGACAGGCGAACCGTTGCAAAGCTTCCAAACAATTGATTTTTGTTTTTCGTAATATAATAAATCCAGTTTTTTGCAGAGTTCTTCCAAAAGTTCTTTGAGTGCGTTGGGTTTGAGAGGCTTCAATAAATAATCACTCGCTCCGGATTTCAAAGCACCTTTTGCGTATTCGAAGTCTTGGTGACCGCTGACTATCACCGACAAAATTTCCGGAAAATCTTTTTTTACTTCGGAAATCAGTTTTATTCCGTCCATAATCGGCATTTTCACATCACTGATTAAAATATCGGGTTCTTGCAGATTGATTTTTTCAAAAGCTTCCTTTCCGTTTCCTGCAGTATCGATTATTTTAAAATTCGGACATTTTTTCTCAATTATCATACAAATATGTTTCAAAGCCGCAGGCTCGTCATCAACGCATATAATACTGTACATTTTTCACCTCCGAAATGTATTCATCAGCAACAATAATTGATACCTCTGTGCCTTTATTATGCTCCGATGAAATCTCAAAATTCAGCCTTTCTTCGTACATAAGAAATAATCTGGCGTAGGAATTTACAAGGCCCATCCCGCCGATTTCCAATTCAACATTTCCTCTGTCTTTCGAGAGCTTTTCTTTTATTTTTTCAATCCTTTTATAAATCTCTTTTATTTTATCGCCCGACATTCCGTTTCCATTGTCAATTATTTTCAAAAGCCAGCCATTTTCTGATTTTTGTCCGATTACCGAAATTTCAATTATATCTGAACAATTCTCATAGCCATGTATTATGCTGTTTTCGACTAATTGCTGAATAACGATTTTAGGCAGAATTTTCTGTTTAATATTATCGCTGACATCAAAGGAATATCGTAATTTATGTTCGTACCGGTATTTCATTAAGCTCAAATATAATTCCATATATTGCAATTCACTTTCCACGGTCGCGAATTTTTCTTTTGTGTTTGTGGAATATCTTAAAAATTCTGCTAAATCACTGCAAATATCGCAAATAATTTCATCATCGGAAACAATTCCGCGGTTGGAAATAACATTCAAAACATTGTAAATAAAATGGGGATTGACTTGAGCTTGGAGCAAATCGAACTGAGCCTTTAGCTGCAAATTCGACATTCTTTTTTCCTCAACAATAGTTTTTTCGAGCCGTTCCAAAGTCGATTTATAAGAGAGATAGAGAGTTTCGATTTCATCATTCGGAATTTTCTGCGGAATCTCTGCATCCAGATTATGAATTTGAGTTTTTTCCATAAAGTCTTTTAACTGCCGAAGCGGTTTCGTCAAATAATTTGATGTAATATAAACAAAGCCTGTCCAAAGAAACGCAAAACCCGAAAGCAAAAGAATTGTAAGAGGCAAAACGGTTTGGAGCGTATTTTGGGTTATGTCGGTATATTTAATAGTAAGCAAAATCAAATCATACTCGTCGGATACATTCACGGAAAGCAGCGACTTTTTGCCATTTTCATCTTTTACATCTTTTATTTCTTTGCCTTGAGCTTCGGATTCGTTAAAATAATATCCATAATCCAAATTCTCACTACTTCTGTAAATCAGCTCTCCGGATTTATTTACAAAGGCAATATCAAGGTTTTCAGAATCAGAAATAAACATTTTGTCCAATCTTTCGATATCTTGCTGAACTTCAATTATTTCCTCATTAAAGCCTAAAATCTCTTTAGCAAGCGAAATGACTTGTACTTGCTTTTTTTCGCCCCAATTGTCAATATGTTCGCCGAGAATTATTGATTTTCCGCCTTTGTCAATTACTTTATCCGTCCATGCAATATCTTTGTAAGACATATCCGTTGAAATTTTATTTTGGCTGTAATTATTGCTCGCTACAACATTTCCGATTTTATTGAAAACGATTACCCGATAAAAATTATCCATAAAATAATATGTATTAAGTTTATGCCTGATTGTGCTGCCGGCGTTGCTGAAATATACATCCTGAAACGAATCGCCGTATTTTAATGTAGCGAAGGATTTTAATTCGGTCAGAATATTTGCATCGGAAAGTAAATAAGTACTCACGGATTCCATGTTTTTCAATAGATTTTCAAATTGCTGCATGTTCATATTAGACAGAGAATTCAAATTGTTATATTCGTTCTCTTTATATCTGCTGCTGTTGAGCGCATAATATAAAATCGCAATAAAAAGAGTAACTATTAATCCAAAAACTGTATAAATCATAATCAATTTTTTTTGAAATTTCATAGTTACCTCCTATTGCGATAAACTCAAGTTAAACCTAGCCTTTTACAGCGCCGGCCACCATACCGTCAACAATACGTTTGTTGAAAAAGATGAAAAGTATAAGCATAGGTATTGTAATTAAAATAACGTCTGCAAACAGCAAATTGTAAGAATTCGAAAACTGACCCATAAAATTATATAATGTCAATTGTACAGTTGCATTTTTCGCGCCCGGCAAAAAATAAAGAGGATTAGTAAAATCATTAAAAATAGTTACGGCGTTCAAAATAACAACTGTTGCCGTAATCGGCTTTAGCAGCGGAAAAATTATATGCGAAAAAATTTTAAAACCCGAACAGCCGTCTATATATCCCGCTTCTTCAAGCTCTGTCGGAATTGTGTTCATAAAGCCTCTGTAAAGCATAACCGTAAACGGAATCTGGAGCGCGACTTCCACCATTATCATTCCGAACAGAGTTTTGTAAATATGCAATTTCTGCAAAGTCCAAATTGTCGGCATTATGGCGGCCGGAACCATCAAACCGGCTGTTATCAAAGAATTGATGATTTTGATTTTCCGGTCGGAGCGTCTGTGCAATACATATCCGGACATCGAACAAGCTATTATCAATATTATAACCGAAGAAAACGACACTATCAAAGAGTTTTTGAAAGCAGTGATTATTTGATAATTATTCGCTTCAAATACCTTTACGTAATTTTCCCATTGCATAACTTTTGGTAATGCAATCTGCAAAAGATTGGATTCGCGTCTTTCTTTCAAGGAGTTTACGAGCATAAAGCCAAAAGGAATAATGAATATACAAAAAGCAAAAATACATCCCAGAATATCTCCGATTATTAATAAAGGGTCATGTTTTTTCATTATGCGCTCAACTCCTTGCTGATTAAGAATTTTTGAAGCGGAAATGCGATTAAGGCGATTGTAATAAACATAATTACATTTCCTGCCGTGGAAAGACCGTAAAATCCTGCCGCGTATTGTTTATAAATAGTAGAGGCCATTACGTCGGTTACGAAGCCCGGACCGCCGCCGGTCATCGACCAAATTAAATCGAAAGTTCTCATTCCGCCGATAAAGGCCAAAAGAATAATGGTATTCATAGCTCCGCGGCAAAGCGGCAAAGTAATCGCTTTAACTTGCTGCCAGCCTGTTGCGCCGTCGATAGAAGCCGCTTCATAATATGTTTTATCAATCGATTGAATACCGGCTATGTATATAACCGTTGCAACGCCGACACCTTTCCAGACATCCGTTAATATTACCGAATATAATGCGATATCTATATTTCCCAGCCAGTCGATAGCTTTGATTCCAAAAAATCCGATTACTTTATTTATAAGTCCTTTAGAGGGGTGCATTAAGGCGCTGAAAGTTATACCGACAGCGATAGTACTGATTAAGTTCGGAAAAAAAACAATCGAACGCAATAGGTTTTTAGTTCTGATTTTGCTTGTTAAAAAAACAGCAAAGAAAAAAGCGAAAATAGTTTTTAGCGCACATGTCAGAAACGCATAAATAAAAGTATTTTTTATACTGATAGATAAAGAATTTTCCGAAAAAAACATTTTGAAATTTTCGAGTCCGCAAAAAGTAAAAGATTTAAAATCCCATACTGTCAAGCTGAAAGGAACCGAAATGACCATCGGCAATAAAAAGAAAATCGAAAATATCACCATAGTGGGCGCAATAAACCAAAGAGAGTAAATTTTTTCTTTATTCACATTGAACCCCTTTCTATAAAATAAGCTCATACGAAAATAGTTTAAGTCTATTCCAAAAATTAGCCGGTGTACTTGAGATTTTCATACACCGGCTGATTAGTATTAGTTTGACCAGTTCAAACCGAGCTGTACCGCTTGCTTATAACAGTCATCGTCATATTTTTTGGCGGCTTCATCGGCTTTTGTTTGACCCGAACCTAATTCTTGGCAAATCGCCAAACAGTTTGGTCCTTTAACAGGAGTCAAAAATTCCATCGCAACTTGAGTTTTTCCGGAGTCGAAATAAGCTTGCATATCTTTGGCAACCGCTTCATAAGCCGTATCAGGCAATTTATAGCCGTCTACACAATATGGGCCGTCCGGTAATACTGCTGATGTATAGGCATCCAAAGCTTCGGTTGATACATAAAATTCCATGAATTTTTTGACAGCGTCTATTTTATCGCTGTTTTTATTTCCATAAATCGAAGTAGGCATCCAAACAGTCAAGCCGTTTGTCGCATCGTCGTCACCCGGAACTCCGAAAATTCCAAGTTTATCAACTGCTTCTTTTCCGTATAATTCATAAATATTTGTAAGCGTTTGAGTTAAGATAATCCAATGAGCGCCTTCGCCGTTTGCCATCATATCGCAAGCGTCGTCATAGGTTGTTGCTAAATAATCTTCGTTATAATATTCGTGAGTATCGGCTAATTTTTCAAAACTTCTTAAAGCTTGTGGAGTTGAAGCATATTTTGCTTTGCCTTGCTCAAAATCTGTAACGAAAGAAGGTGCGGCGGCTAATACGGCAAAATTATCTCCCAAAAACGGAACTTGAGAAGTCCATGAATCGGCGTATGCGCCGATTAAAGCTGTTTCTCCGGCGTCTTTTAATACTTTACAGTTGTTCATAAATTCTGCCCATGTTTTTGGCACGGAAAGATTATGTTTTGCGTAGATTTCTTTGTTGTAAACAACTGCACCGGCTTGTGTAGAGCTGAGCGGAACGCCGAAAGTTTTTCCGTCTATAGTAACTGATTTTTTATATGTTTCATTTAATTTTTGGGCAAATCCTTCGTTTGAGATATCAATAAAATATTCTGACGGGTTCAAAGCTCCAAGCAAAGCTCCGGAGTTATAAGCGCATAAATCCGCCATTTCACCGGATGCCAATCTTGTTTTCACAATATTATCACCATCAGCACCGCCCGGACGGGTCTCTATGTTAATTGTAATCCCGATTTTTTCTTCTGCCAAAGCTTTTACTTTGTCAAAACCGGCAATCGAAACGTCGGTATCGATAAGCATTGTAAGTTCTACAGGTTCATTCGCAGTTTCGGGCTTTGCGCTTTCTTTTGTATCCGTGCTCGCTTCTGTACTTGCCGCCGCGCTTTCCGGAGCAGCAGAACTGCCGCTTGCGGTTTCATTCGCGGTAGAGCAGCCGATAAAAGCCGCAGTTATTGCTAAACAAGATAATAAGGTAAAAAATTTTCTCTTCATAATCAAAATCCTCCAATTTAATATATTAAATAATTTACATTTCAAATTTAATTTTATAAATTCCAGAACCCGTTTCAGCGGATAAAACGCCGTTTTCTTCCTCGAATTTCAATCCGTCGGCATCAATTATTTTTTTTGCATCAGGAATACGAATTGTAGATTTTGTATTGCAAGGAATTTCAATTAAAATTTCAGCTTTATTTCCGCCGACTTTCCATTCCGATACAATTCTTCCATACACGCTCTTGAACGAAGATTTTACAAAATCGAAACCGCCGCCGAGCCTTGGAGAAATTATCGAATGTTTATACCCGACTTCTTTTTCGGAACAATCAATTCCGGCAATTACTCTATACATCCAATCGCCGACAGCACCATAAGCATAATGATTGAAAGAATTCATATCCGGACTCCACATTGTGCCGTCCGGCCTCAAACCGTCCCAATGCTCCCAAACCGTTGTCGCACCTTGTCTTATTTGATAAAGCCAAGAAGGAAAATCATCTTTTAATAATAAATCATATGCTTCTTTTATATATCCGTTTTGGCTTAGGGCATGGCAAAAATATGGCGTTCCCACAAATCCGGTTACAAGATGATTATTTTCTTTTTCCAATAACTTAATTAAATCCTCTGCAACTTTAGCTCTGTTTTCCGCTTTGACTAAATCGAAATACAAAGTAAGAATTTGAGCTGTTTGAGTCTGTACATTCAAATGTCCGTCTTCTTTGAAAAATGTTTTTTGATAAGTTTCAACAATTTCAGTATATAGTTTCTTATATTTTTTTGCGTCTTCAAGATTTCCGATAATTTCAGCCATTTTTGCAAATAAACCTGTGGAATATGCGTAAAACGCCGTACAAGTTAAATCATTCGGTGTTGCCCCGAAATAACTTCCTTCTTCTGCATCCAGCGCAACCCAATCGCCGAATTGCAATTTATAATTCCAGATATTATTATTTGAATGTTTTTGCATGAAATCAATCCAAGCTTTCATGCTGTCGTATTGTTTATAAATAATATCTTTATCGCCGTATACTAAATATAATGTCCAAGGGCAAATTACCGCCGCATCCGCCCAAGCCGCCGCGGAATGTTCGCCGTCCTGCATAAGCCTGTCTTTTTCGGATTTGCCTATCAAAATATCGGGAACAACGTGCGGAACGCCGCCTTCTGCGGTTTGGTCTTCTTTTAAATCCCTTAGCCATTTACTGAAAAACGTGTAAATATCCATATTAAAAGCCGCTGTTCTACAGAAAATCTGTGCGTCGCCTGTCCAGCCGAGCCGTTCGTCTCTTTGTGGGCAGTCTGTCGGAACATCCAAGAAATTCCCTTTCATTCCCCACAAAATATTATGCTGTAATTGATTAATATCAGGGTTCGAACATTCAAATTCGCCGGTTACTTCCATATCGCTGTGAACAGCAAATGCCGTAAACATTTCTTTTTTCGGTTCTTCGGGATAAGAAATAATTTTTGCATATTGAAATCCTTGAAAAGTAAAATACGGATGATAAATTACGTCTTCACCGCTGTCATTAAAAATATATTTAATTTTTTGTTTTGCGGATCTAAGATTATCTAGATATACATTTCCGTTTGCGTCTAAAATTTCGAAGCACGAAAATTCAACACAATCGCCTTTTTTGCCTCTTGCATTAAACTCAATCCAGCCAGTCATATTCTGACCAAAATCAATAACAGTATCGCCTTCGGGCGTTTTAAAAATTTTCTTTGGCTTGATTTCGGTAATTTTTCGAATTTTTGAGCCGCTTTGCGCTTTCAATACAGATTTATCAAAATCAACAAGCTCTGTTTTGTTCCAAGAATTATATTCGCAAGACGTTTCGCACCAATTTTTGATTTCCAAATTTGCGTCATATATTTCGCCGTCGTATATTTCCGAAAATATTATTGGGCCAAACGCACCCGTCCAAGTATTATCTGTTACGAATATTTCTTTTGTTCCGTCGGTATATTCTACGGCTAATTGACAAATAAAAGCCGTTCTTTTTCCGTAATGGTTTTTAAATCCCAAAAAACCCATTTTTCCTTTATACCAGCCGGCACCGACCATTCCGCCGATAACGTTTTTGCCTGTTTGCAAATAATCTTTTACGTCATATATTTGATAAAGCAAATGTTTATTATAAGAGGTCCAACCCGGTGTCAATTCGTCAATTCCGACTTTTTTTCCGTTTATAAAGAGATAATAAATTCCCAGCGCAGACGATAGGGCATAAGCGGATTTTATTTCTTTATTCATCACGATTTCTTTGCGCAAATGGCTGCCTTTGCTGTCGTTGTTGTCATTTTCGCTTTCTATGGAAATAAAATTCGCCATTAATTCATCTAAAGAAACGAGCGCCGTAACAAAGGATGAATTTTTCCAGTCTGATTTTTTGCCGTCTGACGATTCTGTTCTGACTCTGATAAAATATTTTTGGCAGGATTTTAATTTCAAAATGCTTTCATCAATCTTTATATGTGCCGATTCTTCCGATAAAACTTTTTTGCTGTCGAAAAGAATTTCGCTGAAATCTTCATTTTCCGAAATTTGAAGCTCGTATGCTTTTTGAAAAACATTTCTGTCTGAAGAAACTAATTCCCAAGATATATTTTCTATCTTTTCAATTCCGATTGGTTCTATTTGATAATTAATTTTAATTGCAGAAATCTCCACTCAGCTTTCCTCCTTGATTTTTATGGTCTTTGATACGATATTAGCATATAAATTAAAAAATCAACATAGAAAATATAATAATTTCACATGGAGAATCCAATTCGTTTGTAAATAATAACTCAAAAATACATATGAAACACGTATTTTTTGGAGAAATTGATATTTTTTAAACAAAAAGAGAATTCGATTTTATTCGAATTCTCTTTTTGAAACATCTGTTTTATTTCCAATCCATATATAATTTTGCGATAACTTGCTCGATAGGAGCTTTTTTTATTTCTATATCGCTGATTCCGTCTAAATCAGATAAATGTTTCAATATTGATTTAATCGGCATTTTTGCAAGGTCAATCTCGAATTCATGAATACCGTTTTCGGAAGAAATCAGTGTTGAATTTTCCAATTGTGTTTTATTTTCGGAGGTAACAATAATTCTTGTCAAATTTCCGGTTATTTTACGCAAACCGTCGAAATTTCCGTCATATACAATTTTGCCGCCGGAAATCATTAAAATGCGCTCTGCCATTTCCTCAAGGTCATCCATATCATGGCTTGTTACGACAATAGTAACGGCATTTTCTTTATTGATTTTTTTCAAAAACTCTATCATCTGCCGTTTTGCCACAACATCAAGTCCGAGTGTCGGTTCGTCGAGAAGAATTAATTTCGGGCTGTGTAAAAGCATCATTGCTAGGTCGGCGCGCATCCGCTGGCCAAGTGACAATTCGCGTGCAAAGGTTTTCAATAATCCGCCAAGATCCAGAAGCTCCGTAGTCATTTGAAGATTTTTTTGATATTCTTTTTCGGGAATATCCCAAACGACTTTTTTCCATTCGAAAGATTGAATAACGGGATGATCCCACCAAAGCTCCGATCTGTTCCCGAAAAGCACGCCGAGATGTCGCATAATTTCGCAGCGGTCTTTTTGCGGAGACATGGACAAAACAGAAATATCACCGGAGTTTGGTTGCAGCATACCTGATAATAATTTCATTGTTGTGCTTTTTCCGGCGCCGTTCGGACCGGCATAGGCTACAAATTCGCCTTTTTTTATTTTGAAAGAAACATCTTCCAAAGCGGTGATGATACGTTTTTCGGGTTTTATGAGATTTTTTAGGATATTTTTTTTATTATTGTCTCTCTGCCATTGAATAAATGTTTTCGTTACAGATTCTAATCTAACGGCGGAATCCGTATGGAACATATCTGTTTGAGCCTTTTGTGACATAATATTTCAGTCCTTTCTTGAAAAATATATTCGCAATAATTGAAATAAGTATTGCAAAAACCAGCGGGTAATATTCGGATAGACCAAGCGGCGGTTTTCCCAAAAGACATAAAGAGGGAAACCAAGCCATCAAGCCTTCGGGCAAAATCGTCAAAAGCGGAATTTGTACAAAAAGCGGCATTCCCGAAAGCGGAAAAGTGCTTAAAAACCAAGTTTCGTCAATAGCCGTAAAAGAAATTTCTTCGGCGGCGACAGGCGCATAAAAAGCCATTGTGGAAACGAGATACGCCCGTGCGACTATAATAATCATTGTTATAATCAAATATGCCACCAAAGTAAGAATCCATAAAAATGATATTTGCAATTGCAATCTCTTAACGGCGGCAAAGATTAAGATTAAACCCACAACAAAATTAGTTCCGCCCGTAAACGGATAAAAACCGTTTGTGAATAATTGAAGTTTTAGCGAAAGCGGCTGAATAAATAAATGTTCAAGCTGACCGCGCCCAATAATTCTGCTGATATGAACATTGTTTCCCGAACCAAAAATTACGAAAATTCCGGTTACTAAAGTGGAATAAGCCATCATAAACAAAATCTCATCTGTACTTAAGCCGCCGATACCATTAAAGCGCATTGCAAGCAGAAACACACCGGAAACAGTTGAAACGTTTGAAATAATATCTGCAAACATTAATGCAATTGCGTACTTTGTATCACGCAAAAACCATAATAAATCGAGTTTAGCCGCAATTGCAAAAAGTCCGAAAATTCGGCGTAATTTCATTTTAACCCCCATAGCTCACCACTCCCTCCTGCGATTTATGAAATACAAAAAGCGCGAACGGCCAAAGAATAAGATTCCAAAAAATCTGCATTACCAAAATTTCCTGCGAATTTTCCGAACTTGTATAAATAGAAAGTGCCGCACCGCCGAGTGAAGCAAACGGCTGATATTTCATGGCTTCCGCAATCCCGAAAGGCAATAATTTGATCGGGATTACCGTTCCGGAAAATAATGCGGCGATTGCCATTCGTATTCGATTTATAAGCCAATTTATATTTCTGAGCTTTATTGACAAACAAGCGAATAAAATATCTATCGCAAAGCCCAATGACGCACAGAGCATCAGGCTTAGCGGAAAAAATTTCGACGCGGGAATCAGATTTACCCCAAAAATCGGTGATATAATAGCCATAGGCAGAGAAAATAAAATCAAATTCGGAATCCAAGAGCCTATAGTTTGTGCGATAAGCTGACCGATAACAGAAAGCGGCCGCCCGTAAAGTTTCAATAAAACGCCTTCGGAAAGCCAGCCGGAAGCGGCAGTTTTGACAATCAATATGTCACTCAAAAGCGAGGAAACGTAAGTGTAAGTCAACATTTGTCCGAGGCTCATGCCGGTCTGTACGCCGGATTGCATAAGTACTCTCCAAAGATAAATCAGCGGAACAAGCGTAAAAAATTTTATAATCAAATCCGGCATTAGATAGATAATGCCGCCGTTTGTTTTTTCGGTTGCTGATAAATATGCGGATTTAAGATATTTTTTCATATTTTATGCTCCTTAATTATTTAGAATTATTTAAATCAATTAATTATTTTTGGGCATAAAAATGCCCGGGTATCCGTTTTGAATAGCCGGGCAGAATGAACTTTACCTAGTAATTAACAGGAAAAAGACATATGAGGCGAGAGGTATTCAATACGGCGAAAAAGGGCATAGTTATCCTGTAATGGTCCAAAAGTCGGTCCAAAAATTGGTAAATGGGCGCAAATATCCCTTGTTGCCGTATTATTAAATAAAAATTTAGTAATCTTTTCATATAATGAAATTATTTGATTATTTATATTATTCATACCTCTCACCTCCTTTATTTTGTATAATTTTATCATTATAAAGATATTTCGTCAATGCGGTTTTACAAAACTTTCAAGCTCACAGCATATTCGAAATTTTCTAAATCGTCAGGTTTTTCAAAGAAAATCTCCGTTTGTTTTCCTTCTCTTTCGAGAGCGGTTTTTAAATGGCAAAGTGCAATACCCATGTCGACTTGATTCATTTTATTGTAAATTATTTTTTTAGCAAAATTCAATTTTACACGGTAAAGCGCAAAAACATTATCTTTTTCAACAATAAACCACGGCTGAGAATTTGTAGCCGAAGGCGCCAAGCGTATGGCCTCAAGAGCGTTTCCGCCCGAATAAGTAATATCCGAAAGCGGTTTTCGGTTGTATTCCGCAATAGACTTGCGGTAAATATCTTCGTTTGACTTTCCGAAACAAATTGTAATTATATGCTCAAGATTGTTTTCGGCTTTTAGTTTAGAAGTCGGTTTTGCCATACCGAGCCAGCACGAGCCGAGGTTTTTTGAAGATAAATACAAATCCAAATGCTGCATCAAATAACCGCAATTTATTAAATAATTATCGCTTTCTTCGCTGTAAAATGAAATATAATTCGGGGCTTTTACCTGAAGGATGTTTTTTATATCTTTATCCGTGAGTATTTTAAATTTATATTCTGCTTTTGAAATTGGCTCAAGCGAATCCGCAAAGGCCATTAGCTCTGAAATAATATTTTCGTCTAAAACCTCAAAACTATATTGCCTTGTAGATTTACGCTTAAAAATATAAGGGTATAAATTCTCCATAAAAACCACCTCTATTTTTTTCTCAGATTTTTCAGCACAATTGTAATGCTTCCATCTGCGTGATGTTTAAATTCTACGTTTTCATCGTTTGTCATCTCGGCTGGAAATTTTATTTCAATACCGTTATCCGCCTTAAATTTTTGCACTCCAAAATGCTTACGTGTGAATTCTTCGCCAAAATCCAAATCCTCTTTTATTCCGGCTTCTCTGATTAATTTTATATATTCCTGCTTGATTTCCGGAATATCGCCGAAAACATTTGTTGCAACATTTTCCATTCTGATAATGCCTTCGCTTTCTTCGGCTTCTTCTATTATCGCATTATTTAATTTCGCCAAATCATCAACTTGCTGATTAAAAAATTTCTTGTTGATTTTTTTATTAACATCCTCGATTATTTTAACCGATTCTTTTTTCGAAAGCTCTGCATCACAGTCCAGAACTAAATTTGAAAAATAAAAACCGGATTCGCCGTTTACAACATGCTTTTTTTCTACCAGTTTAATCATCATTACATCAAGTGGAATAATACAGGCTTCTTCAACTTTTCCGCCCGACACCGGCAGAACCGAATTATATTTTATAATCTGGTTATCGATAGAATCTTCGGCTATATCAATTTTATGAGTATAACATTCGTTGTAATTCAATTTAAAAATCCCGATATGCGGCATATCGCTTGTTGTAAATTTTACTATCAGAATATCGGAAGGTTGAATATCCGGATTTTGCAAAATAATTTCGGACATATTTTCAATAATCTTTAAAGAAAGTTCTTTAAAATAAATTTCATTGCTTTTGTAAGCACTGATATATGAATAAAATTCGGAATCGGGATTAAATACGGCTGATTTAGCCGAATTATCGTTCAAAATTTTTTTAATATGCTTGCAGATAAAATCATAACAGGCCTCAGATTCATAGTCCAATTCTTGGTCAGAGATATAAACTTTGTCTATGCTGTTGTCTATAATATGTAAAATCGCATTGTTAATTAATATTCCCATTTAAAGCTCCTTAATTAATTTTTCAATTATTATAACACGCAGAAAAATTTTCTTCAATCAAAGAGAAATTTTCTAGATTTCTATTTTATATCCTTTATATTGAAAATAGTATAAATTGTGATTCCATACAAATAAAAACTGTTTTCTTCATAAATACAAATGTAAATTTACTATGGAATTTTTTTAAAATTTGTAGTAGTATATTTATTGTTGTAAATTTATTAGGCTGGATTGAATAAAATATAGCGGTTTGGATTTTTCATCAGTAAGTTAATTTATTGACGGATAATCTCAAAAGGATTATAATTGTGTCTACTTTAGCTTGATAAAATGCTAAAAT
Source organism: Eubacteriales bacterium (assembly GCA_031551135.1). Lineage (GTDB taxonomy): Bacteria > Bacillota > Clostridia > Lachnospirales > JAITVM01 > JAITVM01. The sequence goes on from JAVBOA010000014.1 coordinate 18,450, forward strand.
GTTCGATATTTTATCGAAATAAAAAAATAAATGGAGGTATTTTTTATGGAAAGAGTTTTTAATTTTTCGGCAGGGCCGACCGGACTCCCGTTGGAAGTTTTAGAAAAAGCCCAAAAAGAGTTGGTTTTTTATGGAAACTCCGGAATGTCTGTTATGGAGATGAGCCACCGATCAAAAATGTACGAAGAGATTATTTTTTCTGCCGAAGCTTTGATTCGCGAATTAATGAATATCCCTTCTAATTATAAAGTTTTATTTCTGCAAGGCGGCGCTTCGTCACAATTTTCTATGGTGCCCCTGAATTTAATGAAAAATAAAAAAGCTGATTATGTTGTGACAGGCCAGTTTGCAAAAAAAGCCATGCAAGAAGCTAAAAAATTCGGAAAAATCAACGTCGTTGCTTCGTCGGAAGATAAAACATTTAATTATATTCCTGAGCTTGACGAGTCGAAATTCGACCCTGAAGCAGATTATTTTCACATAACTTTAAACAATACAATTTTCGGCACAAGATACAGAAAACTTCCGAATACCGGTAATGTGCCGCTTGTTACGGATATGAGCTCCAATATTCTTTCAGAGGTATCCGAAACGATGGATGTTTCGAAATACGGTTTGATTTACGCCGGTGCGCAGAAAAATATCGGGCCTGCCGGACTTACTTTAGTTATAGTTCGTGATGATTTAATCGGCGAACCTTTGGACATCTGTCCGACTATGTTCAGCTATAAAATTCATGCCGAAAATGATTCGATGTACAATACGCCACCGACTTATGCTATTTATATTGCAAAACTCGTTTTCGAATGGCTGAAAGATTTGGGCGGAGTCTCCGCGATTCAAAAAATCAATGAAGAAAAAGCCAATATGCTCTATGATTATCTTGATAATTCGAAATTATTCAGTGCGGCCGTTCAGGGCGAAAACCGCTCGATTATGAATATTCCGTTTATTACAGGCGACGGAGATTTGGATAAGAAATTTGTTAAAGAAGCGGAAGCAAACGGATTGGTTAATATAAAAGGACATAGGTCTGTCGGCGGAATGCGCGCCAGCATTTATAATCCTATGCCTATCGAGGGTATTAAAAAATTAGTTGAATTTATGAAAAAATTCGAAAGCGAAAATAAATAAAAGGGGGATTTTTAGTGACAGAGATTTTAGCCTTAAATAAAATATCCAATGTCGGAACGGATTTATTGGATAAAGAAAAATATAATCTTGTAAATGAGACTAATACACCGGAGGGAATTATTCTCCGTTCGTATAATATGCACGAAATGGAATTGCCGGAATCTTTGCTTTGCGTAGCAAGGGCAGGCGCAGGCGTAAACAATATTCCGATTGACAAATCCTCGGATAAAGGGATTGTCGTTTTCAATACACCGGGCGCAAACGCAAACGCAGTTAAAGAATTAGTCATTGCCGGACTCATGATGTCCTCCAGAAAAATTTACGAAGGCATTGCTTGGGCAAATACTTTGACAACGGACGTTGCTAAAGCTGTTGAAAAGGGCAAAGCGAATTTCGGCGGATACGAAATAGTCGGAAAAACAATCGGCGTAATCGGGCTTGGCGCGATTGGCGTGCTTGTTTCGGATGCTTGCTTGGCTCTTGGAATGAATGTTATCGGTTACGACCCGTTGCTCTCTGTTGACAATGCTTGGAAAATTTCTCCGCTCGTTAAAAAAGCCAAAACTTTGGATATTTTATTCGCCGAAAGCGATTATATAACATTGCATATTCCGTATATGGAAGCGACCAAATACACAATTAATTCCGAATCAATTGCAAAAATGAAAGACGGCGCAAAAATATTGAATTTCTCGCGTGGCGAGCTTGTGAATAATGATGATATTAAAAAAGCAATTGAGGCTAAAAAAGTATCTTGTTATATCACGGATTTTCCGAATGAAGATTTAATTAATGTTGAAAATATTATTTGTTTTCCGCATTTGGGCGCATCGACCGAAGAAGCAGAAGATAATTGCGCAAAAATGGCTGTTTCTCAAATGGTGAATTATTTGGAAAACGGAATTATTTTGAATTCGGTTAATTTACCGAATTGTCAAATGCAGCGTTCTACAAAAACCAGAATTTGCGTAATCCATAAAAATATTCCTGATGTTATCGGAAGCTTGACAAAAATAATTTCTTCTAAAAAAATCAATATCGAAAATATGCTTAATAAATCCAAAAATGATTATGCTTATACGGTTTTGGATGTAAACGAAGAAAGTATCAACGGTATAGTTGACGAGATGTACAAAATCGAAGGCGTTATAAAAGTAAGAGTTTTGAAATAAATAATACTAATTCCCATTTGATTTGTAGAAAAAAATTTTCACAGCGAAGCGTTCCGTGCAATGCTTCAAGCGCGGAATGAAATATTTTTTTCTATTCTTTAAAAGGGAATTAGTATAATTTTAAGCCGTTTTTTTAAACGGCTTTTTTGGAGGAATATTATGATAATTAAACCATTTAAAGCAGTTAGACCGAAAAAGGAATTAGCGGATAAAGTGGCGGCTCCGCCGTATGATGTTCTGAATAGCGACGAAGCGCGCGAATTAGTAAAAGATAATCCGTATTCCTTTTTACATATCGATAAAGCGGAAATTGATTTGGATAAATCAGTAAATATTTATGACGACGCTGTTTATGAAAAAGCGAAAGAAAATCTTGAGCGTTTTATAAAAGAGAATATTTTTATAACGGATAACGAAGAAAATTTCTATATCTACAGCTTGACCATGAACGGCAGAAAACAAACAGGGCTTGTTGTTTGCACAAGTGTTGACGAATATAACGAAGGCAAAATAAAGAAACACGAATTGACCAGAGAAGATAAAGAAATAGACCGCATTAAACATGTTGATACCTGCAACGCAAATACCGGCCCGATTTTTTTGGCATACAGAGCCGAAAGCGAAATCAGCACATTTATCAATGATTATTCTGAAAAAAACGAAAAAGAATACTCTTTTGTTTCGGATGATGGAATTGGTCATGATATTTGGGTTATAAAAGAAAGAAATTTAATTTCAAAATTAATCGAATTATTTAAAGTAATTCCGAATTTTTATATTGCGGACGGACACCATAGAAACGCATCGGCCGTAAAAGTGGCTTTAAAACGCAGAGCCGAAAACATCAGCGGCAATGAATATAATTTTTATCTGTCGGTTTTATTTCCGGACAATGAGCTTTTTATTATGGATTACAACCGATTGGTCAAAGATTTGAACGGATTGTCGGAAGATGAGTTTTTGGATAGAGTTAAAGAAAAATTTGAAATTACTATACAGGACTCGCAGTTTAAACCAAAAGAAATCCACACTTTCGGTATGTATTTATATAATAAATGGTACGAATTAAAAGCTAAAGAAGAAATTATCGGAAAAGACGCGGTTTCGGCCTTGGATGTTTCGATTCTGCAAGAAAATCTGCTCTCTGAAATTTTGGGAATTTCTGACCCTCGTACTGATAAAAGAATTGATTTTGTCGGCGGAATGCGCGGACTTGGAGAATTGGAACGAAGAGTAAACAACGGTGAAATGAAAATAGCTTTTTCAATGTTCCCGACTTCTATGAAAGAATTATTTGATATTGCGGACGCAGGCGAAATTATGCCGCCGAAATCAACATGGTTTGAGCCGAAATTGCGCTCAGGACTTTTTGTTCATATGCTGGCGGATTAGAAGATTATCTTGTTTTCGTTCATCATTCCGGATTAAAAGATGAATAAATATTTCATAAAATCACAAAATAGTATAAGAATGATTCTCGATTTTGTGAATCAAAATTTTATTATTTTGGGAGGTGTCTATGGATAAATCAACAGTCGGGATTTTGGCAGGTTCGGTCGTCGGTGCTATCGGGATTTCTTATATGATGATGGATAAAAGAAGCCGGAATAGGGCGATGAAAGACAGCAAAAACCTTATGAAAAAAGGCAAATCATTTATGTCGGATATGCTCTAAAAGTAAAGCGGATTGATTTTTATTAATAATTAGAAATCAATCCGCTTTTAAATAATTAATTCGAAAGCATTTCTATAGCTTTTTCGATTCTTTTAATACCTTCTTCTTTTCCCAAAAGATAAAGCAATTCGCTTCCGCCGCCGGGCGAAGTAGGCTGACCGGACAGGGCTGTTCGAAGCGGCCAAAGTACGATAGAATTTTTCACATCCATTTTTTCAATCAAACTGCTGACTAAATTGTGAAGATTTTCTTCCGAAAAATCGTCCGTATTTTTTATTAAAGGCAATATTTCTTGCAGAGATTTCAAGGAGTTTTCGCAATCGGTTTTCATTTTTTTATGGACAAAAAGCTCGGTCGAATAATCCGGAAGTTCGTTCAAAAATTCGATTAAGCCGGGGATTTCATGATAAAAATTAATTCTGGATTTAATCATATTAGCTAATTTTTTTAAATCCATGTTTTCATTTTTGATATTTTTTAAATAAGGCTCTGCGTTTTCATAAAATAAATCAGAATCCATTCGCTTGATATATTCGCCGTTCATCCAAATTAATTTTGCTTTATCGAAAATAGAGGGTGATTTGCTGATTCCGCTGCCGTCAAAAACTTCAATTAATTCCTGCGTAGAGAAGAATTCTCGATTATCGCTTGGGCTCCAGCCCAAAAGAGCGATATAATTTATAATCGCATCAGGAAGAAATCCTTCATTCAATAAATCTTCAAATGACGAATCGCCCTTGCGTTTAGAAAGCTTTTGCCCGTTTTCGTTTAGCAGCAGCGGTAAATGCATGTAAGTCGGAATTTCCCAGCCAAACGCATTGTAAAGCAGATTATATTTCGGGGTTGATGATAAATATTCACTTCCGCGGATTACATGCGTGATTTCCATTAAATGGTCATCAACAACATTCGCAAAATTATAAGTAGGCAAACCGTCTGATTTTATTAAAACCTGATCGTCTAGTTCGGCGTTGTTTACTTTTATTTCGCCGTAAACTAAATCTGTAAAAACGGTTTCGCCTTCGGGAATAAATTGGCGGATTATATACGGAAGATTATTTTTTAAATTATTTTCAATCTCATCGGCGCTTAGATTATAACAATGCCTGTCATAACTTACGATTTCCTCATCCGAGACTGATTTTGCCAGGCTGTCCAGCCGTTCTTTTGTACAAAAACAATAATACGCTTTTTTTTCTGCTACTAATTTTTTCGCATATTCCAAATAATTATTTTTACGTTCGGATTGGATATACGGCCCGAAATTTCCGCCAATATCCGGCCCTTCGTCATGATTTAGGCCGGCGATTTTCAAAGTATCAAAAATTACATCTATAGAGCCTTCTACAAAACGTTCTTTGTCGGTATCTTCTATTCTTAAAATAAATTTTCCGTTATTATGTTTCGCAATAAGATATTCATATAAAGCTGTCCTCAAATTTCCAATATGCATATAGCCTGTCGGGCTTGGCGCAAATCTTGTTCTAACCATAAAATTTCCTCCGTTTTTTTAATCTTATAATAAATTTACATCGTGTAGGTGCTATTGTCAAATATGGCAGTTTCATTTTTAACATAATAATTAGATTTTATTTTTCAAATTTACAGAATCAAGAAAAATGAAACTGCTTTAATATTGTTGTTTTGAGAAAAGCTTGACATAATCACGTTTTGATGTTATCATTTCACAAAATATAAAACTCTATAAAATGGTTTGATTTTATTTCAAACTGTTTCTGAAAATACAGTAGGGGGATTAATATGCTTTATCAATATATATTATTCGATTTTATTGGACAATAACGTGGCGCAGGCTGGGGTTATTGTTTTTTTTGTAAAAGTGAGGTTTTAGAATGAACATTCTAATTAAAAACGGTCTAGTTATAGACCCTGCAAATAATATTTATGATATTTATGATATTTTAATAAAAGATGATAAAATTGTAAAGCTTGAAAAAAATATTCAAGCTGCGGCGGATAAAATTATTGACGCTGAAAATATGTGGGTGACTCCGGGTTTTATTGATTTGCATGTTCATACAAGAGAGCCGGGATTTGAATATAAAGAAACAATAAAAACGGCATCGGAGGCGGCGGTGCACGGAGGTTTTACAACAATCTGTGCTATGCCGAATACAAAACCAATTGTGGATTGCGTGGAAATTGTAGATTATATTCTGGAAAAAGCCAAAAACGAAAGCAAAGTAAATCTTTTAGTTGTCGGAAGTATCACAAAAGGGCAAGACGGCGAAGAGCTTTCCGATATTGAAGGGATGAAAAAGGCCGGAATAATCGCTTTAAGCGAAGACGGAAAATCCGTAATGAGTTCACAATTAATGAAAAACGCATTTATCGAAGCAAAAAAACATGATTTAAATATCCTTTCACATTGTGAAGATTCGGAATTAAAAAACGGCGGTGTGATAAATGAGGACATTGCAGAAAAATTCGCACTAAAGGGAATTTCCCGGGATTGCGAAGAAAGCATAATTGCAAGGGATATAATTCTGGCTTCTGCGACAAATGCGAAATTACATATCTGCCATATATCCACAAAAAACAGCGTGAAAATGCTAAGAGCGGCGAAAGCAGAGAATATTCAGGTCACAGCGGAAGTTTGCCCGCATCATTTTGTTTTATATGATGAAATGATAAATAAAGACGACGGAAATTTTAAAATGGCACCGCCGATACGCTCTAAAGAAGACGTTCAGGAAATCTTGAGAGGTTTAAAAGACGGAACGATTGATACGATAGCGACCGACCACGCACCGCACAGCGAAGCGGAAAAAAATTGCGGATTTGAAAATTCAATGAACGGAATTGTCGGGCTTGAAACAGCTTTACCGCTTGCGATAACATATTTAGTGAACAAAAATATTTTGTCTCCCTTTGAATTGATAAAAAAGATTACAATAAATCCCGCAAAAATTATCGGCATAGACAGAGGAACTTTATCGATAGGAAAAAAAGCGGATATAAATATAATTGACCCTAATTTAAAATATAAAATCGATATTAATAATTTTAAATCGAAATCAAAAAATTCTCCGTTTAATGGTTTTGAAGTAAACGGAAAAGTAATAAAAACATTTATAAACGGTGTGGAATATGAGGAGGAATAGAAATGATATTTGACAGACTTATCGAAAAAATTCAAAAATGCAATAATCCTACGGTAGTTGGGCTTGACCCGAAAATCGATTTTATACCGAAATACATTCTTGATGAAAATTTTGAACTATATGGTCAAAAGCCAAAAGCTATCGCAAATGCATTTTTTGATTTTAATAAAAAAATTATCGACGAAGTGTATGATTTAGTTCCGGCCGTGAAACCGCAAATTGCGATGTACGAAATGTACGGCTCTTGCGGTATAAAAGCTTATATTCGTACAATCGAGTATGCGAAATCAAAAAATTTAATTGTAATCGGTGATGTTAAGCGAGGGGATATCCAATCTACGGCAGAAGCGTATTCGGACGGGCATATCGGTCAAATATCAATCGGCGATAAAAAAACTGCGGTTTTTGATGAGGATATCATTACAGTAAATCCTTATTTGGGCGGCGACTCAATCATTCCGTATTTGAAAAATTGCGAAGATTTTGATAGAGGTTTGTTCATTCTTGTTAAAACTTCGAATCCAATGAGCGGCGATTTTCAGGATTTGGATGTCGGAGGAATGAAGCTTTATGAAAAAGTCGGACTTACTGTTGCAAAATGGGGTGAAAATCTGATTGGCGAAAACGGCTTCAGCGCATTGGGAGCGGTTGTCGGTGCGACATATAAAGAAGAAGCCGAGAAGCTTCGCAAACTTTTGCCGAATACTTTTTTCCTTGTTCCGGGATACGGCGCTCAAGGCGGAAAAGCTGAAGATTTAGCAGTATTTTTCAATCAAAAAGGACTGGGAGCGATTATAAATAACTCTCGAGGAATTATTGCGGCGTACAAAAATTCTAAAGATTTTTCGGAGAATGAATTCGAAAAAGCTTCCAGACAGGCAGTTCTGGATATGAAATCGGAATTGCTTAAATATATAAATCTGTGAGGTTAATATGAAAAATTATAGCTTATCGGAGATTTTAGAAAATAACAGAATATCAGAAAATATATTCAGTATCGTAATTAAAAATAAAATGATTGCGCAAAGCTGTAAAGCCGGACAATTTGTGGAAATTTATCTGGACAATTATAAAAATCTTCTGCCGCGGCCTTTTGCGATTTGTGATGTAGGAAAAGACGGAGACGCTGTTCGTTTAGTATATCAGCTTGTGGGCGAAGGCACGGAAAAAATTTCACAATTAAAAAAAGGTAAGTTAGTCAGAATTTTAGGACCTTTGGGGAACGGATTCGAACTAAAAGAAAAAGAAAATATTGCAATAATCGGCGGAGGAATCGGGATTCCGCCATTGATGCAATTGACGAAAAAGCTTGTTTACGAATCTGCCGGCGCAAATATTGATATTTTTTTGGGATATCGGGATGAATTATTTTTGAACGAGGAATTTAAATTAATTCGCAGTGGATTTAATGACGTTAGAGTGCATATTTCTACGGATGACGGCTCTGCCGGATATCATGGAAATGTTGTTTCGCATATAAAATCGCTGAACAAAAAATTTGATATAATCTATGCTTGCGGGCCAAGACCGATGCTGAAAGCCGTTTCGGATTTCGCAAAGGAAAACGGCGGAGAATGTCAGATTTCCTGCGAAGAACGCATGGCTTGCGGCTTCGGAGTCTGCGTCGGATGCGTTATTAAAATAAAAGACGGCGATTCTTTTGTATATAAAAAAGTTTGCAAAGACGGTCCTGTTTTTGAAAGTAAAGAGGTGCTTTGGGATGAATAATACAGAGATAAATTTTTGTGGAATAAATTTTAAAAATCCGTTAATAACAGCATCCGGAACTTTCGGCAGCGGCAGAGAATTTGAAGATTTAATCGACCTCGATAGATTGGGGGGAATTACGGTTAAAGGTGTGTCTTCTGAGCCTTGGAACGGAAATCCTGTGCCGCGAGTGGCGGAAGTTTACGGCGGAATGTTGAATAGTATCGGACTTCAAAACCCGGGTGTTGAGAATTTTATTAAAGAGGATATTCCTTTTCTAAATAAATATAATACGGTGAAGATTGTTAATGTTTGTGGTCACAGCATAGAAGAATATGTAGATGTAATCGAAAAATTAAACTCCACGAATATTGATTTATATGAATTAAATATCTCTTGCCCGAATGTTTCGGAAGGCGGAATAGCTTTCGGAACGGATGAAAAACTTGTTTTCGAGGTTGTGTCCGCCGCCAAAAAAGCCGCTCAAAAACCTCTGATTGTAAAATTAAGTCCGAATGTAAGTGATATTGTTGCAATTGCGAAAAGAGCCGAGGAAGCGGGCGCGGACGCGCTTTCGCTTATAAATACGCTTATCGGAATGAAAATAGATATAAAAACAAAGAAACCGATTTTGGCGAATAAAATCGGGGGATTATCCGGGCCTTGTATAAAGCCTATCGCTCTGCGAATGGTTTATACAGTTTCGAAAAATGTAAAAATTCCGATTATCGGAATGGGTGGGATTTCGTGCGCCGAAGACGCAATCGAATTTATGATGGCAGGAGCGTCACTGTTCGCCGTGGGAAGTGCAAATTTTGCAAATCCGCTTGTAACAATCGAAATTCTTGACGGAATCAACAAATATCTACGAGACAATAAAATAAATGATATTAAATCTATTATAGGAGTGGCATAATGAATAAAATAGAGAAAATTTTAGTAGACACAGAAGTTTTATTAAACGGGCATTTTATTTTAACATCGGGCAAACATTCGAATCATTATATGCAATGCGCCAAAATAACTCAATATCCCGAATATACAGCGGAATTTTGCAAAATCCTTGCTGAGAATTTTAAAGATGATAATGTTGATGTTGTAATCGGACCGGCTGTCGGCGGAATAATTGTGGCCTATGAATTAGCAAGACAATTGAACGCAAAAAATTTATTTGCCGAACGTGAAAACGGAAAAATGACCTTAAGGCGCGGCTTTGAATTGAAAGAGGGCAATAGGGTAGTTGTTGCAGAAGATGTTATTACAACCGGCGGCTCTGTGCAGGAAGTTATCGATTTGGTTAAGGAAATGGGTGCGGAAGTAGTCGGCGTTGGCGTTTTTGTTGACAGATCTATGGGGAAAGCGGAATTCGGCGCAAAACTCGCTTCTTGTTATAAGGCCGACGTTGTAGCGTATAATCCGGATGAATGTCCGCTTTGCAAAGAAGGAAAAACTCCGGCGGTGAAACCGGGAAGCAGAAATTTAAAATAAAAAATAAAAAGGCTTGTAGCCAAACCACTCCAAAAATCTTTTGCTTCTTTACTTGCGAGCAAAGAAGGGAGGGTTGAGCTACAAGCCGATTTTTTTTAAACAATTCTTCTAAAATAAGAAAAAGGAAATTCCGAGATATTAACGCCTTTGTCACTGGAACAATGTATAAAAACATGTTTGCCGTTTTGTAATTCGCCTATGTAAATTCCAACGTGATTGGCGCTTAACGGAGTATTTTGAACATCTTCGGGCTTTTTCCAAAAACCTAAATCTCCGATTTTGAGCGATTCGGAATCTATTTTTTTGCCGACATAAAATTGCTGTGCAGTTCCGCCAATAGAAAGGTCTTTTTTGTTAAGCGCAGTTTTGTAAACCCAGTCTACATATCCGGAACAGTCCAATCTTTCGGGAGTTCCGCCGGCGGAGGATTTTCCGCCCCATTTGTATTCGGTAAACCCGACCAATGAAGTCGCGGTATCCATCAGCGATTTTAAATCCTGATTTTCAGTTTGCTCAATAATCGCATAAGCTTCTTTAATTTCGGCAGAAGAAAGCTCCTTGCTTTTATTTGAAAAAAGATTAAATACTAAAAATAAGCAAAATATAAATAATACAAATCCTAAAATTTTTTCAATCAAATCTATCACCCTTTGTTGCTTTTTAAATATTTACGGTGTAATCATGTCGAGGTTTGAAATAAAAAGCAATAAAGCCAAGATTTAAGAAAAAATTAAGAAATTGTTTCGGATTTTTTTCGCTAGAGTATACATCCGCCGCAGACGATATAATCATCTTTGTAAAATACTGCGGCTTGTCCCGGCGTGATGGCCCGTTGCGGCGTGTCAAAATTACATTCCAAATAATCGCCGTTCATTTTTATTTTGCACGGCGACATTTTATGGCTGTATCTGATTTTTCCCATTAGTTCAATTTCGGAATCCAAACTATCGCATGACATAAAATTAATATCATTCACAAAAAGCCGGCTGGAGAATAAATCCTCATTATCCGATAAAGTGATTTCATTTTTTTCAATATCGATTTTTGAAACGAAAGCCGGTTTTCCGAGTGCGATTCCGAGACCCTTGCGCTGACCGATTGTGTAAAACGGAATTCCTTGATGTCGGCCCAAAATTTTTCCGTGCTTGTCCACAAAATTTCCGGATTTTATTTCTTTATCGGAGTTTTCCTGAATAAAACGGACATAATTATTATCGGGTATAAAACAGATTTCTTGGCTGTCCTTTTTATCGGCGACATTCAATCCGATTTTTTTGGCGATTTCACGAATTTCGTTTTTCGTATAATCTCCGCAAGGCATCAAAGTTTTTTCCAATTGATATTGCGTAAGCGAATAAAGCGCATAAGTTTGGTCTTTTTCGGCGGTTACGGATTGCTTCAGCGTGTAGCGGTTGTTTATATTGATTATGCGTGCATAATGTCCGGTTGCGATATAATCCGCGCCCAATTGAATCGATTTCTGCAAAAGCGATTCCCATTTTACATAGCGGTTGCAGGCAATACAGGGATTCGGCGTTTTTGCGTTCAGATATTCGTTTTTGAAATAATCAATTACCTTATCCTTAAAAACATCTTTAAAATTCAAAACATAATAGGGTATGTCCAATTTTTGAGCGACCATGCGTGCGTCGATAACGGCCGAAATTCCGCAGCAACCACCGTTTGTTTCCAAATCTTCCTGACATTCGTCCTGCCAAATCTGCATAGTTACACCGATTACCTCGTAACCTTCTTCTTTTAAAATATATGCCGCAACCGAAGAATCCACACCGCCCGACATTCCAACAACTACCTTTTTTTTATTCATATTCCGCAAGCTGGTGATCATCGTGACCGATGTCTGTTTTTGGTTTTTCAAGTCCTTCTATAATAATATTATTTTTTTCCGCATAATCCCAAAGTGCCGAATGAAGAGCCTCTTCCGCAAGACATGAACAGTGAATCTTTGCAGGCGGAAGCCCGTCCAAAGCTTCCATAACAGCTTTATTTGTTATTTCCAAAGCTTCTTTAATGGATTTTCCGATAACCATTTCGGTTGCGATGCTGCTGGTTGCGACAGCAGCTCCACAGCCAAAAGTTTTGAATTTTGCGTCTTTAATAATTTCGTCTTCGATTTTTAAATAAACCTTCATAATATCGCCGCATTTTGCGTTGCCGACTGTTCCGACACCGCTTGCGTCCGAAATTTCTCCTACATTTCTTGGGTTCATAAAATGATCCATAACTTTTTGGCTATACATAAAATTTTCTCCTATCTTTTTAAATAATCTTCATACAAAGGTGACATTTCTCTTAAACGTGTTACGATAGCAGGCAAAACTTCAATAACTTTATCAATATCGCTTTCTGTGTTATTTTTTCCGATTGTTAATCTAAGCGAACCGTGAGCTTTTTCATGCGGAAGCCCGATTGCCAAAAGTACATGCGACGGGTCTAAAGATCCGGAAGTGCAGGCCGAGCCGCTGGAAGCAAATATTCCCTGCATATCTAACAGAAGAAGGAGGGATTCGCCTTCAATAAATTCGAACGATATATTAACATTTCCGGGAAGTCTTTTTTCGGCAGAGCCGTTTAAGCGTGAATGAGGAACGGATTCCAAAATTCCATTTATTAATTTATCGCGCAATTTAAGGATTCTCTCGTTTTCTATTTCCATTTCGTCTGTTGCAAGTTCGATAGCTTTTGAAAGTGCGATTATTCCGGCAACATTTTCAGTACCGGCGCGGCGGTTTCTTTCTTGTGCGCCGCCGTAAATCAAAGGCTTAATTTTTATTCCTTTTTTTATATATAAAACACCGATTCCTTTTGGCGCATAAATTTTATGCCCCGATAACGAAAGCAAATCGATATTCATTTTTTTCACATCTATTGGAACGTGTCCGACTGCCTGAACAGCATCCGTATGAAATGGGATTTTATGCTCGCTTGCGATTTTTCCGATTTCTTCTATTGGCTGCAAAGTGCCGATTTCGTTATTAGCGAACATAATTGTTATCAGAATGGTTGTCGGTCTTATAGCATTTTTCAAATCTTCCAAATTAATTATTCCGAATTCGTCCACAGGCAAATAAGTTATTTCAAATCCGTTTTTTTCTAAATATTCACAGGTATGCAAAACGGCGTGATGCTCAATATTTGTTGTAATTATATGGTTACCTTTGGTTTTATTTGCTTCGCAAATTCCGCGGATAGCCCAGTTATCGGCCTCTGTGCCGCCGGATGTAAAATAGATTTCATTTAAATCAGCGCCCAAAGTTTTTGCGATTTTTTCTCTGGAAATGTCAATATATTTTTTTGTATTGCGTGCAAGCTCGTATACACTCGACGGATTGCCGTAAAATTCAGTAAAGAAAGGCAGCATTTCGTCCAAAACTTCTTGCCGCACTTGAGTTGTGGCGGCATTGTCCAAATAAATCAAAACAGTCATCTCCCTAAGATAGCATTTTTATGATTGGATTTTGTGTGTTCATAAAAATGCCAACTAACTATCAATTAAATTGAGTAATTTATAATCGTTTACAAGTTCAGACAGCTTTATGCCGTTGATAATTTCGTCAACAGAATTTTGTATTTTTTCCCAGACGGATTTTGTGACACAGGTTTTACAATTATCGTCACGTCCACAAACGGAATTGTCGTTATTTGTGTCCATACAATCCGTAACAAAAAGCGAACCTTCCATAACCCGTAAAATATCGCCGACACTAATAGAGTCAGGGTCTATATTTAAAACATAACCACCTTGCGCGCCTCTTATACTTTTAATATAACCGCATTTTTTCAGAGGTGAAAAAAGCTGCTCCAAATAATGCTCCGAAATTCCTTGCCTTTCGGCAATAGATTTTATATTAACACATTGTCCGTCGCCTTGGGAAGCGATATCGACCATGGCGCGCAGACCGTACCGCCCTCGGGTAGAGATTTTCATAAAAACACTCCTTAAAGCCTGTAAAAATCACAAGCAATAAAACAAACGCAGTATACTGGCAAACATATTGTGAATTTATTTTATACTATTTCCCTTGTAAAGAATAGAAAAAATATTTCATTCCGCGCTTGAAGCATTGCACGGAACGCTTCGCTGTGAAAATTTTTTTCTACAAATCAAATGGGAATTAGTATTGTCTGTCAGCATAGAAATTTAATTCATAGTAAAGTACTCAACTTTAATTTAAAATATATCACTGCAAATAAAAAAAGTCAATAGATTTGTAATAGAAGGAAAAAATTTTTTTTGGCTATAGGTTACTATTCAGCAGGACAAGGAGCAGGATTAGTAAAAAGGGAATTGATGATGCAGAACAAATCATGAGAACGTTTTTTTGATGTGGAGATGAGGGAACGTATTTTTGCATAGCAAATAACGCCATTCCAAGAACGAAAACAGCCGGATACCTTTTGCTTCGTTTTACACGGACGCAAATCGCGTTCGGCTTGATTGTTT
>JAVBOA010000009.1:0-190281 GCA_031551135.1 Eubacteriales bacterium
ATATCCAAACTCGTTGCTGCTGTAGACTCTTTTTCGATTGTAATATGTAAAAATCCAGCGAAAAACTATTGACTTTACAAGACTCATGGACATTTGTTCAGTTTTAATTTTATAAAGTTTTTCTTTTTTTAATGTGGCAAAGAAGCTTTCCATACGGGCGTTATCATAGCATCTGCCTGTTCCCGACATGCTCTGGATTGCGCCGTATTGTTTAAGTTTTTTTCTAAAATCATGGCTCGTAAACTGTGAACCTCTGTCAGAATGCAGAATCACAGCACTCGGTTTATGCCTTTTACAGGCTTCTTCGAACGCATCGATACAAAGTTCTTTTCTCATATTGTCATCCATAGAAAGCCCTACAATCTGTCCGTCAAAGCAATCCAAAACAGGTGTAATATATAGCTTTCCATCGGCTGTAATAATCTCTGTTATATCTGTCAGCCATTTCGTATTTGGCATATCTGCTGTAAAGTCTTGTTTTAAAAGGTTTTCACTTTTTTCCGCTTTGCGATCCTCTTTTGTCAAAGAGTTCGGTTTGCGGAGTTTTTCGTTCAATAAACCATTTTCTTTCATTACCCGATATACTGTTGAGTAACAAGCCGTATAGCCAAAATCAGGCTGGCATAGTCGCAAATGTACGCGGTTTACTCCGTAATTGCCTCTATTCTCCGGACTTTCATCAAGAACTCTCTTTATATCTGCCAGAAGAAGAGCGTATTTATAAGGCTTCTCGAGTGTTTTCAAATACCAATAATATCCTTGCTTGGTTACGCATAAAACTCGGCATTTTTCAATTATTGTGTAATTCAATAACTTTTTACGGATAAACTCGTAAATCAGCCTTCTCGCTACTTTTTCCAGCTCTGCACGAAAAAACTCATTGCTTCCTTCAATATTTCATTCGCACGCTTAAGTTCCTTGTTTTCTTTCATAATCTTTGCTTTTTCATATTCATCTTGAGATACATATTTATTTCCGCTTCCAACAAACGGTCTCTCCGGTCTTATTTCCTTATTTTTTAGCCAATTTCGCAATGTGTTCTCTGGTATTCCTAAATTTCGCGCTGCCTTGCTCGTACCTATTTCCAATGCTAATTTTACTGATTCTTCCTTAAAATTGTTCTCGTATTTTGTTCTGCTTGCCATTTCCATCGACCCCTTTTTTATATTTTATCATATTCCACCAATTTTAGGAGTCAATTAAAATTATAGCAGTCCACTTTACTGATTGTTCAAATTTAGAAAAATAATCATGTAGTTTTGGCGTGGTTATTTTGTAACTAGGTGATAAGGGTGCCTCCGCTGGAGTTTGTCAATTTGTCTTATTTCAAATTTTATAGATTGAAGTAAATTTTCCAATTCAAAAAGTTTAATCTGAATATCATTTGCTTCACATATCACTAAGTTTTTATCCGACCTAAGTATATAGCTATAATCGTACACATTAAAAAAATTCTTTTGCAGTTTGATAATATTCATTACCTCTTCCAGTCTGCAACATCTTTCGCCATATCAAAATGAGTAAGTTTGTCGCGGGTATTTTTACGTAATTTAGACCACTATATATTGACTGTAACGAATTATATATTTGGCTGATAATTAAATTTTTTGTGTTTATGTAAAGTGCCAGCGAAACAAAACCTGTCACAGCGGCACTAGTCATTAACCCAATGCAGATGTTTTGATGTGTGGAAATCCAATGATTTGTGAGATTATTATCTAATCCGAACAAGTGCGCAGAATATAATGACACCCCAAGCATAATAATTGATATTGAAAATGAAATGAACATCGTTAACTTGTGTGTTTTCATTAGTTGTCCTCATCTCTTATTTTTATTTCACCGACCATTAATTTGGGCAATAATTTTTCACGTAGTGCCATTGTAGAATTGATTTGAGTTGTATTATTTTCAATCTTCTTAAACAGTGGTGTTATGAACTTATTAAATTGTTTCAAACATTCTTCACTAGGTATAGTTATCTCCATTGACCGTAAATTACCTAATGCTACATATTGCTGTGTAGAGCCTTCCATATTTTCATTAATATATTCAACACCTTTTTTGCTTCTCAAATATAGGTAAATATAATAGCAGAAGAGTTCTTTTTCGGAAGTTTTGTAAAGAGCAACATTTTTTATGGCAAATTTTATATTGCTTTCTGTAACCAGATGTAATCTTCCTATTGTTCCAATCATAGACAGCAAAATATCGTATTTGTCTACTTTACTACGTTTGTTTATAGCAATATAATCATCATATGAAATTTTGTTAGCTGACGAAAAATCAATTTGGTTTTCACTTAGATGTTTTGATGTTATGAGATAGTAACCGTTATCAGCAGGTTTTGGTGAATCATGTGTGCCATCTCTTACATCGATAATCTTTTGTATAGGCATACTTTCCCAATCATCATTTGTCTCCTCAATAAACCACTGCCTAAAGTACGTTTCTGCCAATGCTTCAAGGGTTTTGTTTTGGCGGCGGAGCAGGTCTATTTTGTCGTCAAGACTTGAAAGAATTTCAGCGATGGATTTTTGTTCATCTATACTTGGAATAACAACCATGATATTGTCAAAAGTTTCTCTTATTATTGTATCAAATACACCACCATTTGCTTGTTGTTGTAAATTGTTAACACAATAGCGTAATAAATAATAAATAAAATCGTTATTTGTTAAAGCTTTGGAGTCAATACCATAACACGATTGGTTAAAAGCCATATCTGTACCTAATTGTGCTATAGCGCCGACTGTACCTCGTGCAGATATGATGATTTGCCCTTTTTTTAAAATCTTAGTTGAACTGTTTTCTAGACCTTTTTGAGTGATCATTTTTTCGGTACAATAAACATATCTGCTATCATTATTAAAGTCAACAACAGATAACCACGGGATGTCTCCATTCCAGAATTCGAAATTTGACGTTTTTGGTGTTCCTCCACCTATTATGCTAATAATATCCGATAGAGCGTATTCTCTCCATTCACTCACATCTCCACCCCAATTTTCCTCAAATTTTCCTTAATTCTCTCATCAAGCATAGCCGATTCCGCCATCTGATCCGAAAGCTCCTTAGTCAGTGTAGCCACTCGTTCTTCAAAATTAAAATCGTCTTCATCATCAGGTAAGCCAATATAACGACCAGGTGTAAGCACATAATCCAAAGCACGAACGCCACCGTCGCCATCTAAACTAGCCGACTTACAAAAACCAGCCACATCTTCATATAATCCGTTTTCAGCTTTCCAGTTGTGGTATGTAGAAGCGATTTTTTCTATATCTTCGCTTACAAGCTCACGATTACGGCGGTTCACAAGGATTCCCATATTTCTTGCATCCATAAACAAAATTTCATCTCTATGGTTGCGATTGCCACCCGCTTTTTCTCTTGACAAAAACCAAAGGCAAGCAGGAATTTGTGTATTTAAAAATAACTTTGTCGGCAGATTGACAATACAGTCCACAAGCCCTGAGTCGATTAAGTTTTTGCGGATAACATCATCACCGTTTGTTTTGCTCGATAATGAGCCTTTGGCGAGAACAAAGCCTGCTGTACCTTTTGGGGAAAGATGATACAAAAAGTGCTGTATCCAAGCATAATTTGCGTTTCCTGTTGGTATTCCATATTGCCAGCGACCATCTTTTCGTAATAAATCACCGCTCCAGTCTTTATCGTTAAAAGGAGGGTTAGCAATAACAAAATCCGCTTTTAAATCTGGATGCGCATCATTTATAAATGAGCCTTCGTTGTTCCACTTAATATTTGAGCTATCAATTCCACGAATAGCCAAATTCATCTTGCACAATCTCCATGTGGTCTGATTGCTTTCTTGTCCATATATAGAAACAACCTTGTCGAAAAGATTGTCTATCTCTTTTGCATTACCTTTGTAATGATCTGCATGAGCTTTTATGAATTTTTCGCTTTGAACAAACATACCACCACTACCGCAGCAAGGGTCAAATACTCGACCTTCATAAGGCTCAAGCATTTCAACAAGCAATCGTACAACGAAGGATGGAGTATAGAATTGACCGCCCTTTTTACCCTCTGCTAATGCAAATTGACCAAGGAAATATTCGTAAACTTGACCCAAAACGTCCTTTGAACGTGCCTTTGCATCACCTAAAGCTATTGTGCCGATCATATCGATTAAAGCACCAAGACTTTGTTTGTCCAGTTTTTCTTTAGCATATTCTTTAGGAAGAACACCTTTAAGTGACGGGTTGTCTTTCTCAATCAAATCCATAGCATCATCTACATCTTTTCCAATTGTAGGAAGTTTACCTCTGCCTTGCAGGTAATCCCAACGAGCTTGAGGCGGAACATAAAATATATTCTCTGCTCGATATTCGTTTATATCTTCAGGGTCTGCACCCTCGTATTCTGCTTCGCCCTCTTTGAGTTTGTTATATAGTTCATTAAAGCTGTCAGAAATATATTTTAGAAATATTAGCCCTAGTACAATATGCTTGTATTCTGCGGCATCCATATTTTTACGCAATTTATTGGCTGTACCCCAAAGAATTTGCTCAATTGGTTCTGGTGTTGCTTCTTTTTTTGCTTTAGCCATTGATAGCCTCCTGGTTTATAATCCGTTACGAGTAGACAAAATTACCCAAAATTATTATATATGTTTTAAGTAGTGTTTACAACGAAAATATTTAAATCCAAATATTTTGCTAGGAGAAGTTTTTTCTCATTTCAGAAAAAAGTTCAATATTTTGAAAGTTTTTTCTCATTTCAGAAAAAAGTTCAATATTTTAAAAGTTTTTTCTCTCTACAGAAAAAAGTTCAATAATTTGAAAGTTTTTTCTCTCTACAGAAAAAAGTTCTATAATTTAAAAGTTTTTTCTGAAATTCATATTTTTCTGCAATCAATTTATTTTCATTGGCGACTTTTCAAATCAAACTCAATCCCATTTAACCTTTAAATATTTATAAAATTCGTACACAATATATGTCGACATATCGTCCTTGTTTTTTAAACCGCTGTCTATAAAATGCCTGTAAAGCTTCGTGTCAGGGCTAAGAATACTATTTCTTAACCATAAACCCAATGTAAAATAGTAAACACATAAGTCGTCTTGAGGAGTATTTATAAGTGATTGCAAATGACTTTCTCTAATGATTAACTTTAAGAATTCGAAAGTTGTTTTTAAATCTTTTTTCATTTCATCGTCGCTGATTATTTTATCAATATTTTTATCCATATATATCTCCAATGCTCTAATAATGGAGCAATTATAACATGTTCAAATTATATAATCAATAAAAATGCTCCGTTTTGGGAGCTTAATTTGGTGATTATATGAAGCAAGTTATAAAACAAGATAAAACTATCGGCGATAACATTAAAAAAGCAAGAAACTCTAAAAAACTTACCCAAGAACAATTAGCAGCTCAATTACAAGTTTTAAACTGTGATATGTCAAGGGGCACTCTAGCCAAAATAGAGGCAGGCATCAGACATATATCCATTCAGGAATTAAATGTTATTAAAATGGCTCTAAATATGGAGTATAAAGATTTTTTTGAAGATTAAACGTATCCGTCAAAACCCATACATCAGAAGGATTTATTTATCAGGGATTCCGGCAGACGCTAAGCAATTTGCCGACATTAATTAAAGGAATTAGGATTTTACAGCTATAATGGAAGCGATTTATAATTAAATTTAGAATTTAAAATATCACGAATAAATAAGGCGATGGCTCGTATTGCTTCGAATATACGAACCGTCGTCTTTTTTGTATTTCTCGACAACCATGCTGTTATTAAATATAATATCTATCCCGTATCACATTTTTAATAGTTGCAAATTGTCAAACATTTGCATATAGATTTATGTTTTAATATCAATAGGCGGTGGTTTTATGCAAGCTATGAAAAATTTTCAAGATAATATTGGATACTTAATGGAAAGTTTCAATATGACAAAGTATCGTGAAATATCAGCACTTATAGGAGTTAAGGAAAATACTATCAAGTCATTTTTATCAGAAAACAGATATATTTCAATAAGAATGCTTGATTTGGTGGCTGATAATTTGCATCTTCCTTCATATTTTCTTATAAAAAAGAACACATATGAAAATTTTAAAGAAGAGTATGAAATGAAGTATGGGTTAGGCTATTCTAACGATTCCAGTTATGTACTTGCTGTGAATTTGAAAAGGATTTTCATTGATAGAGGCAAAACAACATGGAAGGATCGTGAGGCTTTGTTTTTTGGATTTTTTGGTGAATCAGCACTTATGTCATATACACGAGATAAAAATAGAAGAGTGCCTTCACTCGGTAGAATTTCTCTAATGGCAGAATGCTTAGGAATACAAGTCGAATTTCTGATTAAGGAGGATATATTTAATGAAAAAGACTGTACCAATAGAATTAAAAACCAGAATTGAAAATGCGTTTACAATGTTAGAGAATATCGAGAATACTGTTCCCCATGATATGAAAGCGACATTTTCTTTTAAGGGGAGAAAATCTGTTTCGATAGCCTCCACTGTAATAAATGAACTAACGGACGAAGATGATATAATATTTGAACCTTTCATGGGAGGGGCTTCTTTTGCGATAGCTTCAGTTTCTGCAGGAAGGAAAATTTATGCGACTGAGTTGGATAACTACACATACAATGCTGTAAAATCATTATTTAACAGATGCAATTATGACACACTAACAAATATGTTTGAACAAATTGAAAATAATGTTAAGCAGCAAGTAATGGATTTGTATGAAACGTCATGTTGTTCTACTAAAAACTACATCAGTAAATTATTATTTGATCCACAATCGCAAGAATACTTTCACCCAACTCCAAATAGAGAAATAGTAGATGGCAAAAATGTTAAATTGGCTTTTAAATGCCCAATATGTGGGAAGACTTCAAAACAATTTGAAACTTCAGATTATGATAAAATGCAAGCACTTGAGAATATCGATACCAGTGACTTTCCGCAAACAAGATATATTGAGAACAGCAGAATTAATATAACGGCATCCACAGGCGCTGATAGATATGACCGTATATTTACTAAAAGAAATAAAATCGCTCTTTTATATATACAAAAGGCTATTTCTTCGCTTCCGGATTGTAGAGAAAAAGAGTTAATTCAGCATGCTTTGGTCGCAAGCCTGAGCCTCGCAAGAATAGCAATGTATGGAAGCAGCACAGATATTCTTTATCATGTTGTTCCGCAGGGCGCACAAGAAATGAATGTTTGGCTTCTTTTTAAACAAAAATTTGATAATTTTGTTAAGTTTAAAAATAACTATGATTTTATGCAAGTTGAAAATGTTTTATCAAATGAAAAATTTCAAATAGTAAATTGTGACTACAAAGAATTCTTAGACAGATCGAATACAATTTTTGATATGGTGTACACGGATTTTCCTTACACTGATCAAGTTCCATATTTAGAACGCAACCAAATTTTTCGTGTTTGGCTGGAAAAATATTCGGATAAAGAAAAGTACAAACTTACCAATGAAATGCTCGCAAATGAAGTTGTGCAGACAAATGCCCAATCAAGGCCACAAAAGAAGAAAATTGACAATTATTATAAAGATATTGATACATTTTTCTTCTATCTTTCAAAGTATGTCAAAGTTGGCGGAACAGCGGTATTTACATTGAAACTTGGAAAAGAAAAATATTTTAAAACTTATATTCAAATCATCAATTTAGCAAGAAAAAACGGATTTGAGTATTTTACTAGAATTGGGATTGAAAAAAATGATCCAACTCTTCGAAAGCAATCTGCGTATGCAAATACATTTATCAATGAGATAATAGTATTCTTTTACAAACTTGATGAATGCGATCGTTATTGGTATATGGAGACAACAAATTACGAATTTGAACTTACTAAAAAAGTGTATAGTCTATTGCAAAAAGAAAGCATAGTAACTCTTACTACTGCAGTAAGATTAATAATAAACGATTTAAAATCCAGATACAAATATATTTCTAGTGAAAGTGATATCGAAAAAATTACCAAAATAATTAAAGAGAATTTTATTTTTGACAATGGTATTGTCCAGATTAGTCCTAATAGATTGTATTTGGAAATAGAGGACGATTCATCCCTTTATATTAAATTATATGATTTAATTCCGATTCATATCGGCAACCTTTTGAAAGAAAAAGGGAAATTCGTACTTGAAGACCTGTTTTTCGAATTGATTAATTCACTTTGTAATGGAGACCCTAATACGATAATTCAACTACTTGAAAATCCGAAACATCAAGCTGATATAACTCATTTAATTGAAAATTATTGTGAATTGCAAGGGAAATATTGGGTTGCAAAAGTTCGTTCTATAACAATTGCAGAGAGTGCAATAGATATTTCACAATTAGAAGGACCGGAGTTTGAGCAGCTTACAAAAAAATTACTCTTAGCCGAAGGATACTTAAATATAGATGTTAGGGGAGGGGCTGGAGATTTAGGCGTAGATATTACGGCATCAAAACTTGAAAACTCTATGCTCAAACATTATATATTTCAATGTAAACGTTGGGTTGCGAATGTAGGCTCTTCGCCAATTCAAAGGCTTGTGGCCGAAAGATTGCGTTTGAATGTTGATTATGCTGTCTGCGTCACTACTTCGGACTATACAACTGATGGAAAAATGATAGCATCAGCCCAAGATGTTAAGTTAATAAACGGAGTAGAATTATCAGATTTACTGAATCAGCACTTTCCGGGCGAGTACTTCAATGGGGGATTGGTATAAAAAATTTAGGCAGAGAAGATTAATTCTCTGCCATTTTCCATTTTGCACTCTCAATATCCCAAGTTAAATGCTTCTCAAATATATCTACAAGAGAATCATATTTCTCAGATAGTTTTTCTAACCAGTCGTTTTGGATAAGCATCTCCATCAATCCGTTGTCATATAGTTCGGGTGTAGACAGAGATTTGAAATTTCTAATTAAATGTTTAACTTGCTTAACTAAATTAATCTCAATTTCCTCTATGCTTTCAGTTGCACAAGGTGGAGAAATCTTGCTTTTTGTATTTATAAAGAATAAAACGGCATCACCATTAAGCGATTTTTTTGGACTGATAATATTTTTTAGTGTTAGGCTTTTCTTTATATGTGTTTGAGAAACATATTCGAATCCACATGCTTTAAGAATGTTAATTAATCTAAGCCAAACATTTAAATTACTATCATGAAAAAATAGGCACATAAAGCCCCCAGGCTTTAGTTTATTGGAACATATTTGAAATACTGTTTCAAGTAATTTAAAATAGTCTTCCTTGCTTTTTCTTCTGTTAGAAGCATTTGAAACGACAATTTCGTCTTCAAGATTAAAGTTCAAATCAATAAAAGGTTTATATAATTGCATATACTCGGAGTAAAGCACCTGTTCCAAATATGGCGGATCAGTTATTATAAGGGATACGGAATTATCCGGAATATCAGAATTTGTAATGTATTGACTTCCTTTGTGAAGGAGCAAACATTTATTGTTTATAAGCTCGTTGTATCTATTTACGATACTGCCTTCCATATAATTGTTTTGAACATAATTTATTGTTTTAGAAAATGCAATACATTTTTTTGTGAGTACGTCAACTATGTTCTTCTCAACACAATCAAGTTTCGGTATCCACAGTGGCCATTGCGAATTAGAATGTTTGTCTGTAATTTTGCATAAATGAAGTATTGACATTAAGATATAGCGAAAAATATCTTTAGTTTTTTGAGGATACTCATTAATGATTGATATTATTTCATCAAGTACAATCAAATTCCTTTGAGTAAATATGTCGCTTATGCTGTCATTATCTCCTACGGCTATTTTTGAATTCGGGAGTAAATGAATATTTTGGACATTCTTGAATGAATGTTCAGAGCACATACGCGAATAATCTTCTTCGTCCGGAGTTTTGTATTTCGCTTTACAATGCTCGCAAACAAAGTTGATTGATTTTATAGTAATATTATTGCTATTACGTACAGGCTTATCAAATATTGTAGTTTTAATAATTTGCTTGCTTCCGCAGACAGAACAATTTGTTACATAGAAATTTTCTAATTTCGATATTTTCTTTATAAAATCGTCTATAGAAGCTTTTAAATTATCTTCAAAACAGCCACTCAAAAGAGTTTTTGAAATGAACAGCGGCATTTCGTTTACATCACATCCGATACCTATTCGATTACAGCCTTTTTTTATAGATTCAAGTACGGTAACCCCTGAACCTAAAAAAGGATCGAAAACAATATCTCCCTCTTCACTTAAGCCTTTTATTAGCGTTTCACATATATTATATGATTTTTGAGACCAATATAAATGTGAATTATACATAGCGTTCTTATTTGTAGGCGATAGTTCAGACAAATTTTTCTTTAAAGCTTCTATATTATAAACCTTTGGAGTTTTTTTATCTCCGCAAAGAATAAGATATTCAATTACATATTTTGCAGTACTATTTCTGTTATTTGCGTGCTTATAGTCGATTTGCTTAACTTCAATTCTATTATGACCAAATGCATATTTAGCCATATGCACAAGGTCTTCAATAGTAACTGTATACCTGTCAGTAGGCTGGCGCACTGAATTTTGAGGGTATGCAAAACTTAATGCCAAGTTTATTCTGTTTTCATTACAGTATTTAAATAATTTTTCCAGATATTTTTTTGCAGAACCACGTTGACTTAAAGGCGATTGCAATCTTCCCTCAGTATATAGGCCTTTTGTATAGTTTCCGGCGTTTTTTGTCAATTCAGGGTAATCATATTTTACTGCAACATTCAATAAATGATAATATCGAGAATATTGCATGTCAGTATATGGTGGGTCGGCATATATTAAAGATATTTTACCTGCTAGTTTTTCAGTTGAAAGTAATTCCCAAAAATCCATATTGTATACTTCGTTCTCATTTACCCTATAATGTTCTAATTCACTAAATTCTAATAATTTTTTTCTGAAAAATGGAAGCAGAGATTTTTGGCGTTGCGTAATATGTCGCAGCGGGTATTTATCTATACTCAAAGGCTGTGCCATATGCCCATCTTTTGAGAATACAATCTCTTTTATGGCATAAAAAAGACAACTATATAGCGTTGCCTTTAGTGTAGAGTCCATTTTAGATATTGCATAAATTGCCGAGTCAATTTGCATTGCTTGTGATAGACTAAAGTATGTACCGGCATAGTAATAGCTGAACAAATTGAAGTTATTCTCTACTCTGAGCATTGTTGGTGTAATATTTTTATCTAAAGTGTTCCATACACTGGGCAACTTATTATACAATTCTTTTAGTTGCTTTGAGTCCGAAGCCTGAATCAATTCAGATTCACTTGACAAAAATGTCTCTAATTTGATTGCAAGTTCTTTATAGTGCTCTTGATAAAAAGTATGAAATGAGTCAAATGTTTCTTTTTGATCAAAAACTGGTGGCTGTAGTATTGATGAGGCGATCATACTTGCATAAGCCTCGCTATCATTTGATACAACCTTATATTTAGATTTTAGCATATTGGAAACAATAGCAGAACCCGAAAATAAGTCAAGTACACCATCGCCAATATCTACATAATTCTTTATACTTTCAGAAATGAAATCAAGCAAGTTTGATTTGCTTCCCTGATAGTTAATTATTGTTATGTCCTTCATTACCGCTCAGCTCCTATATAGAGTATTATACACAAGGCCAACGCATTTTTCAACTACAAATAAATTTTATATACTATAATTCTTCCATCGGGAATTTTAGCAAATTTTCCTTTTGAAATAGAATAGTGTAAATTTTGCTGACTATAAACCTGCCAGCTATACTTATGAACAATAAGATTTTCACATCCATTCCGAGTTTTTTGATAGATTGGGAGGAACGGATGTGAAGATTGTTTTCGTTCTTCAGTATAAATCTATTGTCTTCAGCAGAGATAGACGGCAGGAATTAATTAAAAATTAGATTTACTCAACAATTTTTGTAGCCAAAATAGTATCCCATTTAGCTCCGGTGCTTGTATTTTGAAATAAAATCTGATACCTAAAAATAATACCGTTTTGAATAATCAATGGAAAATTTGTTCCGTAAACTTTTCTGCATGTAGGATAAAATGCAGGCGAATTGTTTATAATAGGATAATTTTTTAAAGTATTCTTATTAAAGCATGAAAGTAATTGCGGAAAAATAGGAGCTTCCGGATAATTAAGATTAAGGTTCTCATTAACAGATACAAAACTGTAATCATTCCATATCGTAAAATTTGCTGAAGAACTGGCTGGCAAATCTGAAACCGCCACAATCGATAAATCCGACAATGATAATTTATGTAATTTACTTCGCAAATCTGTTTGATTGTACGGTGTTATATACAAATAAGCATCTTCTGGATATGCATTGATTATTCCGCTGAAAGGATAGCTGATTTGCTCTATAAGAGTTAAATTTGTGGGATTATATTTAAATAGGGTTGTTGTAGTAGCAATATACAAAATATTATTAATAACTTTTGATGAATATACATATGAAAATGTCCCTGAGCCTGATGTCCAAGCCATTGTGCTTTTGTTTAGCTTAGTAATTCCCGTTGTGGATATGACGTATATAAAATTTTCATCTTGTGAAATTGAATTGTATGCAGTACATGGGTCTGTAAACGTAGTGCTTTTTGAAGAAGTAATCGCTTCACTCGCCATAGGAGTGCCTTTGCTATAACGTCGGACTTGCCCATTAGACAAGTAAATAAAAAGGTAATTTTTGTCCGTAAAAATATTCATGATTTTTGCGCCTGAGTCTACAGTAATGGATTTACTATAATAGGACATGATATTAGCGAGTGAAACAAAATTTACTTCCACTGTTGTTGCAGAGGTAAAAGTACAAACGTATAAATTTTTCTCGTCAGCATTAAAGCATGTTAAAATCGATGTAACTACCGAATTCCCAGAGTTTGTTCCAAAATAGTAATAGCCTAAATCTGATACATTTAGAAGGCTGTCACTGCCGCCGGAGCCGATTTTCTCCTCAAGCTTTTTCAAATAACTCATTACGTTTGAATAATCAGCAATATCCGGATTGGATTTTCCTATTAAATTTTTGACGGCGGCTAATTCATTTGCTTCGGCTCTTGAGGAAATACTTGTATCAAGAAAATTCGCTTTAGCCGTAGTCCAATCTGTGAGCAATTTATTAATTTTAGAGAATAAAGTAATTCCGTCTTTATTAGGCGCATCATCTTTACTACCGGTTACTATTCGTAAACCGCTGGTTTCTAATACAATATTTCCGGCCTCGGAAATTAAATAATTTGTATCTGACTTAACAGAGGAAATGCTTGATTTAATTTCAGTTGCGTCTGAGGCTGAAGCTCTTGTGGAGATTTTAGCGTCCAAATTATCAGCTTTGCTTTGAGACCAAATTCCGAAGAAATTTTTCAGTATGCCCCAAAGTGAATTACTGTTTGAACTGGATGTATCTGTTGATTTTCCAAGAGAATCTTTTACATCAACTAAAGTATCTTGATTTGCAATTTTAAATTCCGGCATTAAATCAGCTCCTCGTATTTAAAATAAACTTGTCCTGTAGAATCTACCCTGAAGCCATATTTATATTTTTTGGAATCTTGCGTAAATATATGAGGCATTTCTGATGAAACATGACTATTTAAATCAGTAGAAATCTTGGATATTTCACGGGCAAGCAATGAATTATTTTCAATAATAAAATATGTACCATTATATAAAGCTTTAATTATTGCACCGTTTTTCAGTACATTTTCAGGAAAAACATTGGTAAGACCGTCTTTCGAATTATAATAGC
Organism: Eubacteriales bacterium; assembly: GCA_031551135.1. Taxonomy (GTDB): domain Bacteria; phylum Bacillota; class Clostridia; order Lachnospirales; family JAITVM01; genus JAITVM01. The sequence continues at coordinate 13,806 of JAVBOA010000009.1, forward strand.
AAGGAATAGGAGTCAAACCGTCAATCGTAATTGTCAATGACGTATAATTTCCCATATCGCCGTTTTTCTTAATATGAATCGGTATGTCTTTAATTTGATTATAATTATCAATAATTCTCTTATTCACTACATTTGTCTTTATTCCAAGGATATCAATAACGATATTATTTTCTGTGCCTTTATCGGAAAAAATTTTTGTATTTAGAGATTCGACCGCAAAATTACTGCCAAGAGTTCCTTCAGAATAGATATTTCTTTGATAAGTGCTCAATTGAAGAAAACCTCCTTAATTTATATTTATTTGATATATATTTCCTTGCGGAAGCGGATAAATAAAAACAAGTTCTATATTATGACTGTCAATAATATTTATTTCGGGAAAGATTTCGATACCATCGCTTGTGAATATTGAAACATGAGGAGACGAATTGTTTTTCCCGTGCTCAATATTGAAAACAGTAGAGGAATCGTCGCCGGTTATTGTGGCTTTAAATCCGATTCCGAATTTTTGTAAATTATTTATAACGGAATCAAGCTTAATCATATTAGAGAAGCTTGTTCCGCATAATACTTTAATCAAATCAATTATTTTTGTATTTGCATATTGTGATGTATCCAAAATCTCTAATTCAATATTTGGTGTTTTATCAAAAGCCAAGGATTTCACCGCCTTTTTTCAGATAATTCTAACCGAAACTGCAAGACCGTATTTTTCATCATCTTTTCTTATCCATTCTTCAATAGTATGCTCGTCTACGTCAGAAACAAATTCGCCGAAAACATCAGCCTCATCAACATAACGGAATGTATCAAATTGCCCGATTTCGCAATTCATAAATATTGGCTCACCAATTAATTCTTTGGAAATACTTAAAGCCAAAGAAGTAAGGAAAGTCTGATTTATATTAGATGATAAAAATTGCCTGAGAGATGGCCTGATTTCGGAAATAATATCCATTGGAATATTTGATTCCATATATTTGTATACAGAGGCTTTTAGATCATTCATATCAAAACCGGTTACAGTGTTTCCTTCAAGAAATTTGAGCAATTCAAGAATTATTGCGGTTTCGATATGCATTGGAATATTAGCGTCCAAGCTCTTGTCTTGCTGTATGCCAAATAAATGGGCGGTGTACATATGTATATTATTTCTGATTAAAGCGTCAGATTCGGTTAAATTTGCGATTCCTCTGGACAAACTTCTGTCATTCATTCAAACACGTCCCCATTATGTACAATTTCCTAAAACCCATTTAAATCCGTCCATTGAAGCTACAAGAGTTGTACTTATTTCGACGGAACGTTCATGAATTAGCTTTCCGCTCCACCAGACATTTTCTCCGGTCAAACTTTCTGAAATAAAAAAATACTTATATATTCCCCAAGGTGCGATTGCTTTGGAAAATTTAAAAGTATCTTTTAATGTGACTGAGAAATTTTCGGCTTCCGTAAATGTATTTTTATTGTTTGGCAGTATTAATCTATGATATTCCGAAGCTGCCGGTTCAGTCATGCCAACGCCTTCAGTATTGAGAGGAGTTGAGGATATTCCTAAATACCAATTCGTTGGCGGAGTCAAAAACGGCGAATTTCCGAGAAAATGATTTAATATAGCATTTGCTTTAATTGTCGGCATTGACATTAAATTAGAGCTTCCTCCGCAAATATCGAGTTTGAATTGATTTACATTTGCGTCAATTGCGGCACAAGAGGCTTCGGGCACGGTCAACGGTGAATTTGTTAAACTGCCATAAAACCAGATATTATTTAATTCATCTGATAATGTGAAATGCGTAATCGGAAGCCAAGCGACGGTTGATTTTGGCCAAAGGAATTCTTTAATAAATGTTACAATTTTATTTGATGCAGACGAGAACGAAGATTTATTATTCGGGATTGTTAGTGGTGCGTATGAAGTATCAGCCGGTCTAACTAATCCGACACCATTAAAGCCCAACGGAGCTGTAGATAAATCAAGTTTCCATAAAGTCGGAACAACGGTCGTCGAGCGTCCCAATAAAAAATTTAATATTGTATGTGAAGCGTATGTCGTAATCAAAATTTCACCTTCCTCGATTAATTCGGTATCAGAATTGCCCTGTCTATGACGATTAAGCCTTGAAAGGGAACGAAACGTTTGCCGTCACCGTCTATAATTGCTATTTGATGTTTGAAACCACCCGAAAGGTTTATTGTATCAATATTTTCAATGCAAACTTGAATCACATTTGTTAATTTGCCTTTTGAATCTGCGAGTATTGTAACGCCGCCTGTCTTCAGGCTTTTATAAAGAATTGCCTGATTTGATGTAATGTCGTATAGACCAAAAAACCATTCGATATCGCTTACACTTGATAAATCGATGGGTTCTCCGGATATATTTAAAAGGCTCAATCTGAAATATTCAGTTGAGCCGCCAATCATATATAAAGTTTTACAGTCAAATAAATCACGAATTGTTTGAACAGCCATTTCTCACCTCACCAAATTGAAGAATTATTTATTCATGAAATATTATTAAGAGCATTTTCCAAATCTAAAAAATCCCTTGCATAGATAGTATCGCCGGAATATTTTCTGCCAACATTGTGAGTTTTCATTGAATATATTTGATTTGAAGCTTCGTTGAACATATAAGCGTAAAATTTATCTCCGCTGTAAGCTCTTGTAAAGCTATATTGGCTTCGATTTTTATATTCATTCCATTCATTGATTTTATTGGTAAATCTGTTCCATTCGGAAGCTGAAATCATGTTTGCGCCCGAATAAACATTATTCCAATAAAAATTTGTCGGCTTTGGTTTTGTGTCTTTTACAGTAACAGTAGCGCTTCCGGCGGTATAATATAATCCATTTTTAGCTTGAGCAAAGCCATAAAATGTATATGTTTTAGGCGCACAGTTTACAATATTTATCGAAGTCGAGGTTGCCGAATAATTTCCTGCGGTTTCGAAATCGAAGATATTTGAAATACTGCTTGCACCATTTTGAAAAGATGACGTGCTTATTCCGGCTCTTAAATAATTTGTTGAATTGAATGAACTGCTTAATCCGTTTATTATCCAGCTGAAACTATTCGTGCCTTCAATCAATATTAAAGATGCCAATTTATCACCACTATTTTATTCGAATTTAGCAGATAAGCCATTTCCTTGAATACTACCGTTTACAATTATATTTTCAAAAGTCCAATATCCACTGCATGAAACAGCGACACCACCGGTTTTTTCAACTGTCATGAATCGGCTGTTTTGTGCGTAAAAATCAACGTAACCATCTCCGCCGTATTGCTCGACTTTGAAAACCGATCTGTTATATCCGCTTCCTATTAATTCAAGTCCGCTGCTGCTTCCGCCATAGATTACACGCAGATATCCGCTGTTAGCACCGGCTTTTGAGCCGTATATTCTTGTTACATATAAACTATCTACATCTATTTTGTCAGCGGTAATAGCCTTGGATGCGATATTTACAGCTGTTATAGCACCGGCAGCGATTTTGGAACTTGTAATAGCTCCTGCGGAAATTTGGTTTGCCGTAATCGTGTTGGCGGCGATTTGATTGGCTGTGATAGAATTGGCTCTGATTTGGTTTCCGTTTATTTCTCCTAAATAAAGACAGGTTTCATCCATCAGGCTGTGTTCCAATAATCCGCAATTTGTATAAAAAGAAGAGGGCGTTATTTCTGTGCCGCCAAGTCTGATTATTCCGCCATAAATGTCAACATAAGCAAATGAAGCATTGCCGTTTGCGTCGATAACCGCTTTATTATTGATATTAACAGCACCTCTGAAATAAACGTTTCCATCAGTGCCAAGATAAATTTGTCTGTTTGAATCGCTTATCGAACCCTTATATATTGTGAAACCGTTACTCGGATCAATTTTTATCGTGTTCTGACCTTTGCTCACTGTCAATGAAGCATTTACAAGAGTTGCTCCGCTGGCATCTACTTTAAAAGTATTACTGTCATTTTGAATATGAAGCTCGTTTGAAATCATTATATTTCCAGCGATAACCTCAGCGTTTAGCCCATAGACATAACCACCGTTCGGAGCTTTTATTCTGCCCAATGCCAATTTTGCGCTTGTGAAATTATCATCCGAAAAAGCAAGAATAGAACCTGTCCACCAAGATTCAAAGCCTAATTGTTCATTTGTATTGTAATCATATGTATAAAGACGGATTCCGTGTTCGTTCATTTCATATTTGGTCAGAATTTCGTTTGATTTTATATCATTTACGGCAGTTATAAGCGAATTGTTCAAGAATTTCGTAACATCATTGGCTTGTTTTTTCATAGCCTCAAGCTTAATTAAGTCAAAAGAAATATTACTGCTAACGCTTATTGCGTTGCTGAAAGGGCTGAAATCAAAGCCTTCATTTACTTTTGTCTTGTTACCGTAAATCAACGTGAAATCACTTAAATCGTTGAAATTCAAATGAACTCCTAAAAGTAAAGGTTTAACGATTTGATTTTCTTTTGTTTTGAGTGTAAATGTTGTTCCGAGCTCGAATTCGTCTTGAAATTTTTTAAAATCACTTAGGGCAAGAAAATTTACAGAAGAAATCTTAAATAAATATTTTGGCACACAGGATTTTTCTAAAACAAGTTTACCATAATCCAATAAGTCCATTCTGATTTGTTGTTTTTCTTCCTGTGTCATATTATCATAAATCGTGTAGCCATTTTCTTGTACAGTCCCATAAATGAAATATCCGTTTAATTCGATCCATTCGGCTTCGGAAAAATTATTTTCCATTTTCAATTGCTCTTTGATATCCAATATTTGAGTCATAATAATTTCGAGCTCTTTTTCAATCCGATTTATACTCGATTCCTTTGCGGAAATCATAGATTGAACTGAAGATAAAATCGAATTTACATCAGAATAGGGGATATTGCCTTGTGCGATTCTAACGGACTTCACGCCATTTAATGTATCAATCAGAGCATTAAGCTGGTCTAAACCGCTTTCGTTTGATAAACTTGGAATAATTTTTGCTGTTCCATCTTGGTTTACTTGAAAGTTCACATTATATTCAGGAGCATTGCTGTGTAAGTACGCTAATTCTGTATTTTTATTTTTATAACCGATTAATAAATCTGAGAATTTTCCTATCAGTGAATTGTATTTTACCTCGTAATTATTTAGCTGATTTTGCAATGCATCTGACATTCGGTCTTTGAAATATGAAACGTTGTAAATTGTATCTCCGGTAGGATTTACGCCTGATATATCTAAACCGTCGCCGCCGATAACTTTGAGAGCGGTGATTATTTCATCAGTTTGCGGAGTTATCGAGACTTCTTTTAAAAGATTTTCAAACGAAAGAATTATACCAGTATCTTTGAAAATTTTATTTGCATCATAGATATTGATTTTGAAATTATTATAATCAAATACAAATATCGCTTCGAAAATTTGATAAAATTCATTAGTGAAAATATTATATAAATCGCTTTCGGTTATATCGACTGTTCTTTGGCGTGTTGCAACTATTCCGTCAACAGTACCGATTTCCCAGCCGGGAATCATATTAAGTAATATACCCATCAAGGTCTCGTCATTATTAATCGGATTCCAAAGTTTATATTCACCTTTGATATTGGTAACTCGTTTTCCGGAGAGCATAGATTCGGCGGAATAGGCAACACAAGATTTATAGCTTTTTATTCCGTCAGAAACTTCATCAATATCTCTGATTTGAAAGTAACCATAATCAGGAACATAAATCATTCTTAATTCTTTGACTTCATCATAATACAAATATTTTTTGCCGTTTACAATTTCAGGAATAGTAAAAGAAACTTTCGATATACTTATAAAATTCAAGTCAAATTCAGGATTTCCCGATAGATATAATTTGCATATCTTCTCTTTACTGATTTCGCAAAGAATTAGGGGCGGGATTTCGAGCCGCCCATAAATATCAAATTTATTAAGCATTAGAAACCAGCCCCTGTCTTTAAAATTCTATTTTTAATCGTAACTTTGGTTTTGCCGCTTATACTAAGATTGTTGCAACCATCAACAAGTCTTAAAAAGTTGAAATTAGATTTGTTCAAAATATTATCGTTTTTTTCTGAGTAAAAAATTTCATTTTTACAATCAACAGTTATAATATCATTTGGTAGTAAATTAGACAAAATCATTGGATTGTTCGGGTCTTGCTGATTGTCAATCCTGAAAAATGTTGTATTATCCAGCAATTCAATTTTCAATTCGGGACGGCAATAATCGTTGATATTCGAAAGATTAAAATATTTGAAAGTATTTTCTTGATTTGGACATTCATAAATGACTTCGACTTCATCGCCTAATGCATAAGCTGAGGTACAGATTATATCGAACGACCAGCCGATTACACGTGTGTCTGCATTAATTATTCTCGTGCTACCGGCGAGCCAACATTCGTATGAAATATTGCTTTTTCCGGGAGACAAAAGGCTTAATATTCTTGGCGAATGTTTATTGAAAAGCCATTTTTCGATTGCCTCAATTTCGTACTGTTCATAGTATAATCCGTGTTTGTTATATACTTCCGCTGGAATTATTAAACTTTCTGGCTTTGTTGTTCCATAATAAAAGGGCAGAGAATTATTCCCGGCCCGATCAAACAAAACTTCCACACTTCCATATGTATTTTTATTTGATATTGGCGATGGGTCTAATAAACCGATTACCAAACCAACAGTATGTGAGGCGATATTATCATAAATAAAGTTCAAAAAATCACTTCCCTAATTAATAAGCTCTGACCAAAGGAGTTCCGGTATTTCTGATTTGAGAACTGATTTCTTTAGCAAGCTGGATATTGTTTATTTCTATATCTCGTTTTAGATTTCTTGCTATTTCATCTGTTGCTATACCGTCGATATTAAAAGAGCTGGATATGTTAATTTCAGGTAAAGCGGAATTTAAATTTGAGCTATCGAGTTTGTTTGAGGATATGTTAAGCGATTTATGTAAATCTTCAATAGCCGTGTTTAAAATCTCCTGACCTTCCAAAAGCATTGGTATACCTTGGTCATAAATTAAAGTTTGTTTTGCGGTCAGCACTTGTTCGTCTGCGTGAATTATTGAAAATCCGGAAGCTTTAATTCTGCCGCCTGTATCAAATTTTGGAAGCTTCGCAAGTTGTTTTTCCAATTCGAGAAGTTCTTCATATGTGGCGTAAAGTCTGCTGTCTTTATTTTCATAAGAGGCCGAATCAAAATAATTTCCATCAATAGAGAATTGTTTTGTTTTATCATTCCAATCCACAGTATGACCTGTTCCTTCAAAATATGAGCGTATACCGATAGTTTGCGTGCTCATATTCGCATTTGCCATAGAAATTTGCTGGCTTAAATCAAGAATATCACGCATGATTTGCCTTGTGTATTCAAGGGTTGTGGCATTTCCTTTTTCAACGACTCTCAAATAATTTTCCCACGAACCGGCAATATCTTCGTCAATTCCTGTGCCGTAAATGCGATTCCATTCGAGAAGGTCTTGATATAATTGTTCGCCTCGTTTGTCAATTTCATCCATAGCCATTCTTGTAAGTTCGCCATTTTTCTGAATATTTGCTTGAATTTCTTCTACTTGAGTTTTTATATTTTCTGCCATTTCGTCGTATTGATCTTTTTCAAGCTTTAAGCCGTCAATTCTGGCGTTTAGAGAGTTTTCAAAAATTTCAAAATTCCGTTCAATCAATTCTGCTTCTTTATCTTTGTTAGCAGCATAGCGTTCGTATTCAGAATCGAGAGCATCTTTTTCTCGCTGTATTTTATTATCAAATACATAATTATCAAGGTCTAATTGCTTTTCTGCCAGTTCTTCCAATAATTTATTGCGCTCATTCTTTGCCGAAAGCGAATCATTACCTTCAAGTTCAGTAAGTCTGTCCTGTATTTTCGTAATGTCTTTATTTTTTTCGTCGAGACCTTGTTTATAACTTCGTTCTTCTTTTAGCCCGTCGAGTAATTTCTTTTGTAAATCGATTTTTTCTTTGTAAGCTTTTAAATCATCATCAATCGCCTTTTTCTTATTATCAGCAATTTTCTTTTCTTTTTTGAGCTCTTTTTCGAGACCGTCAATAATATCATCCAAGAGGTCTTTTTGTTTTTTATATCCGTCAGCTATGCCTTCAAGAGCTTTGATTTGGTCATCAGCTTCCTGTTTAATCAATTCCTTAGTCAAATCAACAATATCAAAAACGGCTTCTTTTTGTTTATTCAATTGCTCAAGTTTTAAAGAATTAATGGCTTCCGCGTATTTTTTACAAGCAGCAGTGCCTTCTTGCATAGATTTATAAAGCTTATCGGTTTCTTCTTTGAATTGTGAACTGCTTATTTTACCTTCGATAAATAATTGCTGTAAAATTTTTAATTGCTGGTTGTCTTTTTCAACGATAGATTTTTGGGCTTCAAGCTGACTATTCAGAAGTTCTAATTTTTTATCAAAGAAATTAAGCTCATTATCGCTAATCAGATCGATTAAATATTCCAAATTATCAATTGATTTTTTTGTATTGTTCATAAAATCAGAATAATCTATATTTGCGATTGCCAGATTTGTTTTATAGATTTCTTCTCGAAGTTCAGCCCAAGTATTACTGCTTTCAATATTGGCTTCGTTTAATTGAATAATTTCGGTTATATATTTTTCGAGTTTTTCTCTTAACTCATTTGTTTTATCAGTGTCGCCGAGGTCAATTGAATTGATTTTGTTTTCGATTTCTTCAATACTTTGAATGAATTCAAGTTCATTCAATTCGGGATTAAATTCTATTTCTATTCCGTTTTTCGAAAGCTTGCTTATTATATCTTGAACTTGACTGCGGCGTTCTTCATTCATTAAATGTTGGATATTCTGTTGTTGTCTGTAAATCTCGATTTCTTTATTTGCCAATTCAATTTGTTCTTCGGTTGATTTAGAAAGATCATCTTTAAGCTTAATAATTTTTTCCAAATCATTTTTAAGCTCTTTATATTTTTTTTCATACAAAACAAGATTATCCAAATCTACTTTAGTTATTTTGCTTTCTTCGGCATCAGAAGAGCTTTTTGTAGATGAAGTGGATTTTGAATTTGATACAGCAGAGGAAGTCGATTTAGAAGATGAAGACGAAGTAGGGTAGTTTTTTGGAATTCTACCGCTTGCGTACATTGGTATTTCCCCACGCAAAACTCTTTCAGTGACATCAGCAGGCAAAATTGTGTCGCCTTTTTCTACTTGAATTATTTCCGGTCCGTTCTTGCCGATGATTTCGGACTTGCCGTCTTTAGAAATCCGTAGTTCTGCGCCTTCTTCTCCGACAATACTATCACCGGAACGCCTGTTATTTATTGAGCCGCTGGCATTTGCCATAACATTTTTCGGTGCTTTATATGTTGATTTGCTTGAATCCGAAACATATGAAGTTACATTAGGGATAACAAGACTTTTTAAGCTGGAAGCTTTTTTTACGAGTTCATCAATTTTTCTTATTAAAGAATCGTATTCGGCTCTAACTTTGGCCGTTGTAGCAGAATCTACATTATCGAGCTGTTTTTTTAAATCTTCAGCTTCTTTTTTAGAATTTTCAAGTTGGGTCTTTAAACTTTCTTCTTCTTTTTGAATTTCATCAAAAGTTATTTTATTAATATTTTGAAGACCTTCAGCAATGGGCAGAAGTTTTTTTGACACGCCGTCGCCGAGTCCGTTTAAATTTGTGTTTAACAGAGAAATATCAATTGTGCCGTCTTCGCTGAGACTTTCTTGTATAGCGCTTTTCACTTTTGCCTTTTCGTCATCACTAACGCCGACACGCTCAATAACAGCCTCAAGAGCGGTTTTTATATCGAATTGTTTTGTCTCAGAGTTAAATTGATTAAGGACTTCTTGTTCAACATTTTTCTTTTCCGATTCAGGAATTGCGACTTGATCAACAATTGTCTCTACGGTCGTTTGTAATTTAATTGCGAAAACATTTTCGGATATAACGTTTGAAATACTATCAATCTGGGCTTGTGTGAAATCTTCGGTCTCTTTAAGTTTTTCGGCAATATCATTCTGTAAATCCGTAGCATCTACAAGTCCGCTTAATCTTAAATCCCCGATTAAAGCATCCGAAGCTTCTAAAGATAAAGCTTTTTTAAATTTATCAATAGAGTTTTCAGCGAGCGTTTGAAGTTCATCGGCGACAGCACCGCCGACTCCGGTAAACGATATTAATGTTTCTTCTGACAGTCCATCAAGCTGATATTTCCAATTTCTGCGCAAATCAGCGGCTGCCTCGGAAGTAATACCGAATTTTTCGATAATAGAATCGAGTTCATTTTCTAAAGCTTCTCTTGATATTATACCATCATTAAAAGCGGAATATAAATTTTTTAATTCTGATTCTAATTTTAAAGATTCTTCTGCCATCAAGCCAAGACCATTTCCGATAGTGTCCCATGAAGCTATTGTCGGGAGCATAACGCCCATTTCATTTAATCTGTTAATCAGGGTAGCCATAGCGGAATCCGAAAGCATTAAATCTTCTTGGAGCTTAGTGAAAGAAATACTGCTTTCATCGGAATATCTTGACAAAATATCGAACATATTTACAGCTGAATCTGTACCGTTATCAAATAATAATTTTACTGTTTCCAAAGCCGAGTTTAAATCATCAGGCAGCGCATCGCCAAAAACTGCTTTAAGCGCTTCCCGAAATTCAGAGCTTTCTGTTATACCGGATTTCAAACCGCTTTCAATAAGAGAAATAGAATTATTAAATTCTTCAAAACTTAGAGGCAGTTGTTTTATTGTATCATTGAGTTCTTGAGTTTCGCTATTGGCGTAATCAGAGGAATCTCCGACTTGGATTATTGAATCCGCTAAATTTGGGAAAATGCTGAATGCTAATTCTTTGGCTTCATTTCCAAATGCCTCATATGTGTTTGTGCCTTTAAGGGCTGTAGAAATTAATTTTTCTAAATCCTCTTGGGATTTTGGTATTCCGTTTGATAATGATTCTGCGAATTTAAGTTTAACAACATCTTGTATTTTCGGCTTTATTTCGTCCAATAATAGAATAATATTTTTGTAGCTTTCGCTTTGAAGCATTTTATCGGCTGTTTTTGAATCGCCGGAAAGTAAATATTTATTGGCTTGTTCTTTATATTCGGAGACAGCTTGTGTTAAGTCAGAATAAAATTGAATTATTTCGTCAGAATCTTTAGGCGCTGAAATTTTTATATCAAGAGGGGAATATTGGGAAACTTGCTTTTTATATTTTTCGATATATCTATCAAAGATTGCAAGCTCTTTGCTATATCCTAAATAAATGGATTTGGTATCTGTTTTGAAAATTCCGGATTTAACCGAATTTTCTAACTCTTTTTCTGCATCAAGCAATCCCGAACGTATATCAGCTAGCTTAGATTTCGCTGATTCTCTTGAAGCATTTGAAATAGCATCAGCGTATTCGTTTGTCCCTACAGTCAATTTATCCAGAGCACTTTTCTTTTCGCCTAAAAGCGGAATTAATTCTTTTTCAATATCTCGCAATCTGGAATTTTCTTCGGTAGTACGATTTGTCTTTTTGATTAGTGAATCGTATTCACCAGATAAAGACATTGTTTTTGTGAAATATTCAGTTGTACTTTTAGCATATTCAATATTTTTTTCTCTTGCTTCGGACATAGCTCTGGCGTTATTATCAACAGCATTTTTTATTAAAGAAAATCCGGTGATAAGTAAACCGGCTATCCCAAGAATGGAGTTTAGGGAAAGTGATAAGCCTTTTGCGGCTGTAGAGCCGATTTCCATTTGAGTATTAGCGATTCCCTGACTTGTGGCGTAATTACGAATATTTGTCTTTAAATTGCTTATCACTGTACCTAATACGGTAAAACCATCTTTTATTTTATCAAAAGAGCCAAAAACAGAAGATAAAGTTTTCGATAATGAATCGGCTTTCAAGGTCAGAAGAATGCCTGCTATGACGGGTAAAACGTTTCCTAAAGTATCGAAAAACTCTAATGTTTTAGTGCCGCTATCAAGAAGATTTTTAAACATATCCGCATTTGCAGTTTTAGCGACAAATTCTACCCATGTGTTAGAAAGTCGCTCTGCCTTAGCTTCCCATGAAGTTAAATAAACTTCGTTTTCTTTCATAGCAGAGCCGGCTGAGTTAGCGTATTCTGATTCCATTTTTAGAACTTTGGAATAATTCTCTAAAACGCTAATTAATGCGTTAGCACGTTGCTTCAATATATTCAGTGAGGTCACAACTCTCACCAGTTATTAATCAAGGTATACGATTAATAACATCCCTACATTTCTGTAGGAGTTTAGACTATTTCTTCACCTTCAGCATAACCTGTTAAGGGCAGACCTTTTCCATTTAAGGGGATTTCACCCACTCCATTTGTGATTGAGCCGTACTTCTGTTGCTGCGGTTTGCAGCCCTCACGGGAATAGTCGTTGAAGTTTTTCCATATCATAATCGACTTAGGAACTTACCTGCATGAACAGCCATTGTTTGTGATACTTAGGCTTTTGACCATATACCATCCTTACGTTTTTTCTGCTTTCGCACCATTGCCGTTTATTGTTTCCAATTCCGTTTTGGTGTAAGGCTTTAGGCATTACCTGCAATTAAATCTGAACTTTATGCACATTTCTGTACATAACGGCAAACTTTGCCGCCAAGACCTTCTACTAACTCGGCTTGCTTGACTGTTCTTTGTTCTTTACTTAAAGCTTGCCAAGCCGCAGCCAATTCTTCGATTATAGTTTTGGTATCACGTAAACGAGTAATACCATTTTTAACTTCAGTAATTTTTACGCCGATTGATTCAAGAGCAGCCGCACCTTTGCCCAGAGTGGCTTCATCGATTATTCCGCCTTCGTCATCAGTCCCTTTAATTTGGCGCATATTCATTAATATTGTACGCCAAGCTCTGGCCATTTCGTTTCCGGTCTGCTGGGTTGAGGCTACAGCTGTGCCTACGATAGCGGTATAATCCTGTGCGGATAAACCGGTTTGTGCAAACATACTACCGGCTACTCGAATACCTTCGGATAAATCCTGAACCGAAACTGCATTTTTATTTGAAACTTCATTGAATCCGTCAAGAATACTTGTTAAGCTTGCTACATTGCCTTCGTATGTCCAAGCGGCATCAGCGGCGATTAAAAATTTATTTGCGGTTTCTTGGTTCACATCGCCTGCGTTTTGTGCCAAGAGCGATAATTTACCGAATTCAGAAGATTTGTCCATATAACCGGCTTTTGCCGCTTCGGCTACAGCATTTAAATATTTATCAGCAGATTTACCGAAATCACTGCCGACTTTATATGATGACTCTGCTAAAGCATCGATAGATTCTTTGGTCATGTCGGTAACTTTCTGAATTGTAACTAACTCAGAGTCAACCTTTTTCATAACGGATAATGCTTCCGAAAATTTTTGTATTACTAAATTTAATGATATAAATTGAGCTAAGAGATGCTTTACTGAATTGCCTAAATTTACGGTTTCGATAGAAGATTGTTTTATTGAATTGGATAATTCGCCGAACTGCTTAGTTTTAGCAGATATTCCGAGATCAGAGGATTTTATTTTTTCAAACTCAGCTGTAAATTCTGCTAATTTAGATTTAGGTAAATTTAAAGTCTGAAGCTGAGAATTAACTTGGGACATAGCGACTTCATATTTATGTAAATTTTCAGAAGCCATATTTAAATCTTTTGAGGACTTTAATAAATCTTCTAATTGCTTTACGGTCGAATTGGAGATATTAGTTTTATCAATTTCTTCTAATTGTTGTCTTAATTTTTTTAGACCATCGATATCACGAAGTTTATCAAATTGAGATTCAATTGATGTAATTAAAGATGAAATTCTGGATTCAATGCCTGTGTTTAAGCCTATGTTAGAAAGCTCAGCACTTAATTTTCTAAAACTGTCCGTTTTTTCCTGAATACTATAATTTCCGAATTCGATTTCCCAGAGATTTTTTGAAGAGCGCTGAAAATTTTCAGCAGACATTTTGACTGTTTTAATCTGGTTTTCAATTTTTTTAACCCAATTTTCTAAACCTGTCGTATTTTTATTTTCTAATTCGGACTTTACGCCAGAGATTACATTTTTTAAATCCGACACATTAGGAGAATCGAAATTTAGTGGTATTTTTATGCCCGGGCCGGAATTAAAAAATTTTTCTATTTTTGCTTTTTGTTCTTCGGCTTGCTTTTTATTTACCTCTACTAAAGTCTTTATCAGTATTTGTAACTCATCAGCCAAGTTTTCACACACACCTTTTTTACAAATAAAAAAAGCGAGGGAGTCCTCGCTTAGAGTTCGGAAATAGTGATTTATTTAAAGATACCACAATCGGCAAATATTTTTTCTATGATTTCCCATATATTAAGTGAGGGATTTTCTTTGAAATAAGAGTATCCCATGTAATTATGTAAAGTAAGGCCTTTCTCGATATTAGATTTCTTAATTTCTTTTGAGCGTTCTATTGCTTTTTTTACATCGTCTAGGTCTAATTTACTCAATATCTTTTTAAAATTGTATTCATGTTTATATTCATCAAGGTTAGAAAATTTTTCGGAAAAAGCTTTGTTTATAGGTTTAAGATACTGTTTTCTATGATTAAGCTGGCTGAAAAAATTCAGTTTGTGCAAGATTATCCATAGCTCAAATGTAAAACTACTATATCCCATATCATATATAATTTGTTTACCTAAATTTTGAGCTTTTTTCATTGAAGCCAAGGTGTTTTCAAGCTGCTCTTCGTGAACTTTTTCGTTACTTTCAAAGTCAAATATATGTGTTATAGTAGTCTTGTTTGTTGCGACCAACGATTTAACTCTTTTTATCGGATTTTTTTGAATTTTACAGTCGAAGGAAACTTTATAGAGTGATTCAGGAACGTCATTTATTTTTTTTTCAAGCCATTTGAAATACCAATACTCAGTTTCACCTTCAACTGTAAAATAATATTTATTTGTCTGTTTTAGTTTAGCCATCAATCTACACCTTCACTTACATTTTTTTATTTTCGATGTAATCTTCAAAGAGAGGCGTAAAGTCTATGTCTTTTATAGCGCCATATCTATTTATAAAATATTTATCCATGTAATCTTCATTTTTACGAACTCCATTTTCACCAGTGGTTCCAAAATCAGATAGTGAATAATGTGTACTAAAATGAGTTTCATCATCACGTTCGACAAATTTAATTTCATCTCTTCTAAACAAATTCGAATTCAGAAATGAAGTATTATGTGTGTTAAATATAAGCTGAGCATTATTTTTGTTAATGTCGTCATTATGAAAAACGTTAATTATACTCATGATAGCCATTGGATGAATCGACGCATCAAGTTCGTCAATTATAAGAGTTTTACCATATAATATCGAGTCTAATATTATTGGGAAAATATTAATAAAGCGTATAGTGCCATAAGATTCGAAAAAATCTGACGATACTACATTTTTTTTACCAAAAATAGAGCATAATCTAGATTCTTTTTCGTCATCAGAAGCAATGTATCCTAAATCGTTTGATCTTACTCCGAACAATTTTGCAGCGGAATTAATTAAGTCATCAATATAAATAGTATGTCTTTTATATTCAGGCAAAATTCTAGAAAGTGTAATTGAGTCAGCTCTGAATATTACAGTAAATTTATTTTCTATCCAGTTTAGAATCGAATCAACCAATTTTGAACTGAACATAGACTTGAAAGCAGTTGTAAGAAATAGTTCAATATCATTTAAATTATTTTCTGCAAGCGACTTTGCGCTGTTGGCGTTATCTTCGTATCCTTTATTCCAGTAATTTTTAATTGATTTTAAATTTCCAAATTCAAGCGTTTCACCACGATTATAGATTAAGTTTTTATTAATGGACAATTTTTCATTTATAATTTTTCTTTCATAGTTATTTTCAAGAAATTTGCCAATATCTATTGAAATCTCATATTCGACGAATAGTTCATCCTTGATAAAGCTCATTGAAAAGAACAATGGTTCAGGCGAATCGTCATGAATATTTGGTATTAGTTCCAAAATATCAGATGCGATATTAGGATGTAAATTATTCGTAGAATTACGAATGTTTCCACGTAGCAAAATAGATTTAAATGTGTCCATCGCACCGATTATATTAGACTTTCCTGATGCATTTGCTCCATAAATAACCGCAGTTGGTAATGCTTTGTACTTTTTTGTTCCAATCTTTTTTTCAAGTATACTGTAATCTTGACCTTTTTGCTTTGGAGCAGGTATCATAGAGAAAACTAACTCTTGCTTAAATGATTTATAATTTTTTGTCCTAAATTCAAGTAACACAATACACCTCCATTCTGCAAAAATATTGCAAAATAATGATTTAATTATATATATATTATATAGCAATAGTCAACCAATTTATACATTTACAAATAAAAAAAGCGAGGAAATCCTCGCTTAGAGTTTGGAAATAGGGATTTATGTATTAATAGTCAGGTCTCATTATCCACTATAATTTTTTACTTATATTAATCAGTAAATCTTTCAAATATGGGACTTTATTAGAAGTAATCACATTTTTCCAATATTCTGGCGAAAACATTACGCCAGCCTCCACAAAACTATTTAATAAAACGTCAAGCTCATTTTCATTAATTTCTGACTTAGGATTCGTATTAATCAATTCATTCATCATTTTTACAATATCACTCCCATACGAATTTGAAGATGCCCACTTACTGCCCATAGATTCAACTGTTTTTGCAGCTCCATATAAATACGGAAAATGTCTCGGGTCAGGAGAATTCTTTTTAGGATATCCGAGAACTCCGGCATATAAAGCAATGTGATCGATATGGGCAGTAATACCTTCTTCCCAATTCAAAAATTTCATATGTGCATTTGGATCAAAGTCACTGCCACCTTGCGAATTTTTTAAACCACAAGGATTGCAATATGATTCGTCGAGAACTCCACCAAATTTTCCAAAACCGGTTTCTTTAGCGGATTGACAATAAGCGAAAATTGGGTCGATTCCAACAGAAGAGGATATTTTATAAAATTTATCCGCAAGCTCAATAAAAAAAGGCTTTGCGCCTTTATTTTTTGCCCATTCCTTCATTTGATTAATATTTGCTCTCGGCTTGGATTGAATTGGAGTTTCCCGGTTTTTAGTATATTGAATTTTCTTCTTTTGATATTTTTTTACTAATTCAATAAAACCGCTCCAATCGATTCCCCAATTTCCGGCCCGGATTTCTTTTGGGCAGTCTTTGCCGCTCCATTTATTATGCTGTACCACCCTGTCCAATGGAAGTGAGTATTTTGCCAATAAATCAGCTGTCAGTTGTGCCGCATTATCACAGGCTTTGACGAAATTAGTTTTATCACTATCGCATATTTCTATGCCGATACTTGCGCTATTTCCTTTTCCGTTACCATCTCCGGCGTGCCAGCAGGCGGAATTATCTTCGAAACTTTGCCATATTTCTAATGCATCTACAGTATAATGCCAGGATGTTTGTCCGCCGCCTGAACCGGTATACAAATAATTAGCGTGGGCAGATGCGGTGGCATCCAGAACTGGATTTCCGGTTGTATGTATTGTAATATATTCAATATTGGACATTTTTTTATTTGGATTATTTTTTAGATTAGAAGGGCATATCTTTTTTTTCAATGAATAGCTCATCTGAAATCATCCTATATCTGATATTTTTTCTTTATGGCTTCTTTGTAATATTTCTCATAATTTTCACTATCATCAGTTTTTCTGAAATACAAAAGTTTGGATAATGTTTCGATATCCATTCCGGCCTCACGCTTTAATTTGCAAGCACTATGTCTTAAATCATCTGAGACTAAATTCGGTGAATTAATTATTTTACCGATATAATTTGTCCAATTATTTTCCATAGAATATAATGCAGAGCCGCCGAATTTTGTAAAGAATAAATACTCAGTAGAAATGCGCTTTTTCTTTCTTTCGTTTATTAGCTCTAAAATCAGGATTTCGCAAATTTTATTATACGGAATGTCTAATACATAGCCATCTTTGTTGGATATATTTCTGATTATTCCGTTATCAAAATCAATCTGACTCATTTTTATATTTGCTAAAACATTCGGTCTCGCCATAGAGAATATACTAAGTTCAAAAAATAATTTGATATTCAAATTGGCTTTATCTTTCTCCATATAATAACGAATTTTTTCAATTTGTTCTCTTATCAAAAAAACTCTATTGGAAATATAAAGCCCTTCTTTACGAGTTATATTCCCAATAATACCGGTGGGATTTTCTATTACTTGTTTATTTTTCAATAAAAACTGATAAAATGATGAAATGCAATTCAAGCGTCTTCTGATTCTATATGGTGCATTTTTAAATTCGTATACACAAAAAGCAATAAAATCTTCCAATATTTCGATAGTCTCTTCATCCGTAAAATCTAAAAGGAATTTATTGTGATAATTTTGCAAAATAAATGCAAATAAATGCAATAACTCATTTTTGTAGTTACCTCTAGAAGAATATTTTAATCTTCTTTTTCTTCCTTTTCGAACGACTCTCCATTTTTCCAAAAAGCAGGATATCAAGTCCACGTTTTGAGGATTAATTTGAGCCACTAATTCTTCAGATAAATAAGAATTTTTCTCTTTAATTTCAAACTTATCCATAGTTACCATTTGCCTATATCACATCCAAACCTTGATTTTTTAAGGATTTTTTCAAGACCTTGACATGCTTTTTATTTTGATTTAGTTTTATAATTGTATTTTTTGTAAAAGGGCGTTCCGGCATAGGATATAAACCGGTATTTCCGTACTCGACAAGTTTGTCCAATTCATAATCAAAAGCTCTATCGTAAAAAGAACCCTCAGCTTTCCTAATAGGATTAACCGGCGTTTCATTCGTGATTTTTAATATTCCATCGAAAACCTCGTGATGCATATTATTTACATCAGATAAACCGCCATTGTTTTTACGGCGTTCATAGAAAGAGGGCGTATACACGTCATAAACTGTATTTTTTATTTCCTTTGATTCCTCGACTTTAATGGCTTTTGCTACATCACTGTTTAGTGAGTTTGAGACTTTCTTGCAAATGGCTTCTTCTAAATCTTTGAAATTCGAATATACAGGCATATTATCATCCTATTTATTTTTATCATTAAGAGCAGTGAGAATTTCTTTTAAATTTTTTTCTGAATTGGCTAAATCGGTTTTCAAAAAATCTGTAATTAACGCTGATAAAAGATTTGAGAAACAGTTTGAGCCCAATTTCTGCTCTTTATCAAATTCCAATCTTTTTGTGATTGCGGATACTAAATCCATATATTGCTGTGACTGACCTATAACAGAAAGAACTTTTTCGTCGAGATTCAAGGAAACAATAAGGTCGTAAGCCTCAGACGGAGATTCTGGTAATTCTATATTTGTATAATATTCTACCAACGCCACTTTGAATCGAGTTAGTCCGATTGCCGGAGTATAGGATTCGTTTATAAAACAAAAGTCCTCAAACTCAGAAGTAAATTTAATAAACTCGTCCAGAGTCAGCCATTTTTTTATTTTTATAACTGTATTCTTTGTGTCAAGGCTAAGATCGACTTCTCTTTTAATTGCAGAGAATTCAGATAAATTAACTTTTTTGTCCAAATGAATCAGCCCCTTCTGAATATTTAATATTTTTGATTAATATTTCTGTTCGAGGATGGTCTTTGTCATAATCACATCTAAGGGTTAAAGATTTCAAATGTTTGCTGTCGTCGTCAACTATGAAGCCGCTATCAACTAACCCGTCAAGAATAAATTTGGGTACTGTATTATCTACGTCATGACGGATTTTGGTTTTGAAATAAGTAATAAATTCCATATCGCACTCTTCAATATTTAAGTTTTGATATTTGTTATATTTCACAAACCATAGAATAAAATCTTTGTATTTTTGTTTTAGAGCGTTCATCATCGGACGTTTCATAATCATCCAATTATTAACGCTTGGATGGTATGGATTTTCAATGGGTCTTTTTCTGGCTCTTGGATGTTTTCGGAAATACTGCCGTTCATATTTTTTTAAAATATCATTGTCTATAACAAGTTTCAGCTCACTCAAAATATCAACCTTTCAAAAAAAAGCAGAGCGCCAAAATTGACAGCTCTGCTAAATCCCAATATAATTTTTACATATTTTATCTGCATTATCGTGCATAACCCTTTGATTTAAAAGATTGCATTGTTTTGTTGCGATACAGATTGTTTTATTATTGTTATATCTACAAATCAATTTTTCATTTTCCCGCTCAGCGTATTTACATTGATTCAAAACCATCACCGTCATTATTTTTTAGGGAGCCCCTTCGTTTACTGCTGTTTTTAGATGATTCAGAATATTCAAAAGGCAAACCGGATTCGGAAATACCGTATTTATTTCTGCTTGATTTCTCTAACAATGATTTTGTATAATATCCGATAATAGCCGCTCCAAGAGAGCCGATAATCGTAATGGTTACAGATTCGTTTGTTTGCATTTTATCTAAAAAAGCGAGAAAATAATTTTGCTGAACCCATACGATACAAGCAAAAGCGTATATTGCTAAAATTATTTTAGCAAATTCTAATTTTTTTTTATTTTTTTTCGATTTAATCATCTCGATTCTAAAATAAGGTAAATCAAAAGCCTCATATTAAAAACATTGGCTTTCTAATTACGGGAATTATTGAACAACTCTCGCAATTCGCCGACAAGCTGGTCAATCCTTTTTATATCTCTTTTCAAAACTTCTATGTCGGTACGAACTCCGGAATATTGTTCACTGTTAGTGCGGCCTTGAACTTTGATTTCTTTTATATCTTCTGCCATATGCTCTAATTTAAGTTCAAGCCTTCCTTGCTGCTCGCCGGATTTTTTTACAGAAGTCATTCGTCCGATAAAAAAAGTCGCCACAGAAACGGCAACGCCTAAAACGGATAATAGTACTGTGATTTCAATTGTCATATAAGTTCACCGCCAATCAAGTGATTACAACATAATGTAGCAGAGAATTTTCCAGCGGGTATAAATATTTAATTGAAATATTATTTTTATCTATGTATATAATATCCGGATATACTTTGTTGTTATTGGAGTCAAAAACTTCAACATTTATGTATTTATCATTCTTGCCGTGACTTACTATGAAATCTGTCCTGATGCCGTTGCCGACAATATCAATTATCGTTTTCGATACATTAAGTGATATGTATTCTACGCCATTCCATTTGAATAGATTATTTCCTACTATATAAATAAGATTTACAGACGGATTCCCCTCAGATTTCATTTCCTCAATTGTATCGCAAAAGACAATATCTGAAAATAATGTTCGATTGTTATCTATATCTAAATAAATTCTGCGATTATCAATTGTGAAAATAAGTTGGCCGTTTTCTATTTCTTTATTCTTCAATTCGTGCCTTGAAGTACGCCTAAAAGAAACGAAGCTCATATTAATCATTCCAATCAATAAAATGAAAAAGCCCCGTAATTCTATGATTACGGAGGCAATTTTCTATAATTATGAAAGCCAAGTCAACGCTGAGTTGATTCCATCTTGAACAGCTGCCATAGTAGGGATTTCGGCGGATTTTGTTCCGTCGAAAGTATTATTGACTTTATAAGAACTGTCAATCAGATTTCCTGAGGCATCCCATGTTGCAACATTACCGGCAGCAGCGGCTTCGTTTTTTCTCACGAATACAGAGCCGTCAACAAAAAGTCCATCATTTTCAACTGTTACAATATTATTTGACTTGGCAGAAATCTTTACAGTTCCCGAAATTTTACCGTCTGTAATTGTCATTTGAATTGTAGAAGTATTTTCAGTTGTATAAACATCGATTAAATCGCTCAAATCGATTTCGGTTTCAGAATTATTTACTAAAGTGAATTTTACTTTATGAGTTTCTGGGTCATAGGTCACATCTTTAATAACGCTTTCAAGCACTAAATCGACTACTGTTTCAGAATCGTCCAAATATGTAAATGTGAATTTTTGTGTACTTGGATCAAATTCAACATTTGTTACAGGATTAATCGAATTATCGCCGGAAATTACATTATAGCTCGATCCGTTCCATACGCATAAAATCGCTTTATCTTCAACATTATCATATTTTACATAAAGTTTGCCTTTAACACCAACAGCGGGAAGATTGGCGGTCGTATAGAAAACGTCGTTTAAAAGATTATCGCCTTTGTAAATCCTTTGATTATCAACTATATATAAAGTTTCAATATCTTTTGTTACTATAGCGTCAAAAGCTGATTGTGTATTAGACCAAAAATTTACTTTTCCCATTAAAATTTCTCCTTTAATTAATATTATTTTATGTTGTTTTAGCTTTGCCATCTTGGTGCAGAATCTGAGGTTGAAGTATTATATTCAACCAATCCCGAATTTGATAAGTCGTCAGTTGGAAGCCAGAATTCTTGAGTATTTCCGCCTTCGCCAAATTGGACAATAAATTTCATTCCTCTTTCCCGCTGTGAGATTGGCAATAAATATAAATCAGTCAGCGTCGGAAAAATTATTTTATCATCCAAATAACCTTGAATCGATGTTCTAATTTTGGCTGGGCTAATAATAGCCATTCAGTTCACCTGCCTTAAAATACAAATTTATAGCTTATCTTATTTCCCAGTGTATTTTCTAAACTGGATTTTATCCAGACTTTGCAAGGAATCGGCGGAAGACCGCTTAAAAGTGGTATATTTACAATTGCACTTATGAACGTATCCAAAACAGATGTATTAAATAATGTGTCTCTGATATCCGTTATGGGATTTGACAAAGGTGCACAAATACAAGTTCTCTGATCGTCAATAATCAAGTCTGCGATAAAATCATCATATCCTAATTTAGCTTTGCTCAAGGAAAGCAGTTCACTGGCTGTTGGAGTTGTCGTATTAACCAGCCCGAAATATACCGGATAGTAAAAATTTATAGAGGTATCAATTGACTTTGTTATGTTTCCTTGTGTGGCTTTTAGTGTGAAAATTGTGTCATTTGTTATATCTTGTTCTGATAATGTAAAAGATCGAATATTATTCGGTACTTCACCGATAAATGGCTCAATACGCTGTGAGTCAGGATTACCGAAAAAAGACCAGTTAAATCTAATAGCTGTAACAACAGAACCTTTTAGATTTACGGATTTATCATTTGTAAACTTTGTAATCTCCAAAGTATCGCTGATAGGTTTTGAGTTCACAGAAATAACTCCTGATTCAAAATGAGGCATTTTTTCACAACCTTAATAAAAGTACATTACAAATCTGATGCGAGTTCCGGCCGGCGCAATTATTTTAAAGCCGTCAAAGCTTATTCTGATATCGCTTATTCGAGAACCTGCAAGAACAGGAATAATATCATTACAAACAGGCTTTAATAGCCCGTTTCCGTTTCTTTTTAATAAGATAATTCCTACATCAATATCAGGAGATTCTATAAAACTTGCATTGAAAGAAAGTTTATTCATTTTAGAATCAGGATTTTTATGATTAAATAAATTAAGCAAATCAACGGCTTCGTCGTCGACAGCGGTAGAAGAATATATTGTTCCGCCGTTCCAGCCCCAATTAGTAACGTATCCCGAATGTTCCAAAGCTCCTATTGCCATTTTGCTCACCTGCCTCTAATTTTGTATTTGAAATCAGGCTTGCCGATATCGGATTCGTATTCTATATTTATAAAATCTCCGTCGGTGTCGCTATTTGAATAAATTCGGATTCCAAAGCCTTTAAAATCAATATCAATATATTTTGCACTTCTATTTATTATTTTGGCCTTAAATATTTTTTTACTTGTCTTTTTTTGTTTTGCGTCTTTGACTTCTTCTGTAGGAAATTCGTTTTTGTCGTTTTCAAGATTTTCATAATTTTGCTCAGAAGAGTAAATTTCATCCAAGGAAATTCCCCCTTTCAATAAAATAAAGCGGATATATACAAACTATATCCGCAAAGAAATTATTAAATTACGTGGATATCAATATTGTCAGAAAATCCTTTATGAGTAACCGTAACAATCGCACTTCCGGAAGATACGGCTGTAATCTCGCCATTATTATCAACAGTCGCCACAGAAGGGTTGTCGCTTGCAAACGTACATTCAGAATTCATAATGCCGATCATATCGTATAATCCTCCGGGGTCTCCAACAACAGAAATATTTTCTGTTTCTCCGACAGAAAGCTCTACAGGAGAAGGTGATGCTATAATTTCAATGATAGGCTGGTCAATAAAATCATCGGGAGTGTTGATTATATATCCATATGTCATGCCTTCACCGCAGATTTGACCGTCTTGAGCCAAAGCCACACCGGAAACAGCAATTTCTGTTGCCGTACCGTCTGAGTTTGTGCTTATATTATAACCGCCGTCAAGCTGTAATCTCGGAATTCTTACGGTTACTTTGCCGCAGTCGCCTTTATTTGTATTGGTTATTTTGCCGACCATATCAACTTCAACAATCATTGGTGTTGCATCTGCGCCAATACGAACAGCATCAGATTTTGCAGAATAAAGATAAGTTGTTTTTACGCAGGTTTCTGATACGCCATAATTGTTCAAATCAATTGTATTATCAGCATTTGGAGAAATATTTAATTCAAGTCCATCCGGCGTAACCACATATACTTTTCCAATTGCTGTTTTATTTAAAATGCCTTTTCCGGCAGCATCAATAGCAACAGGGCTATTTATCTCGAAAATATCATACATACTTTGTTGAATTTTATTACCTTCAAGCATTGAAATTGCTTTAATATCCCAGTCGGTAATCACAAAATTAATATTTACTCTTTTACCGGTTTTGTTTTGCATCAGCAAAACGCCGTTTGTACCTGTGATATCAGTGGAATTTACAGTTATTTCGGTACTTGTACTCGTAAGGAATTTTCCATAAAAGATTACATCAGAAGAAGATGGGTCACGAGCTACAACGTTCCCGATATCTTTCAAAAATGTAATCGGTTTTTCTTTATTATTTGCCATTAATTTGCCTCCTAGATTTTTAGAAACTCGCTATTTTGATAGTTAATATTGACATCCTTGAATTCATCTTGTTTCTCCAAACCTGTTAACCAATGGCGAACAGGTTTTTTGAACGTTACAAAACCTCCGAGTTCAGCACCACGAAGAAGTTTATATTCTTCAAAAGACGACATGCGCCTGACTAAATTGTTAAATTTGCGAATAGAAAAAGACCGAATCTCTTTGGTTGGCATATGCAAATACATAGCGACCAAATCAATTAAATCTTCCAATGATGGTGATATATATGAAGATTTTTTGTTTATAAGTTCCTGATATTCTTTCAAAGCCTCTTCGGCATCGGGGTGAACAAATTTATTATTCCAGTCAATGCCGTTCTGCTCAAAAATAATTGCTCGGATTTTTTCGAAATCTTTATAATTAAATTCTACTCCTGAAATAACAAGATTACATTTTTTTAGATTACCTTCATTATCATACAAATATGCAAAATCTATATCATTTTGCTTTGTAATCATTTCAAATAAAGCATAAACAAGATGTAGATTGGCGGCGAATCTCGGCTCGTTTACGATTTCATAATTATGACAAGTATAAAATAAAAACCACAAATAGGGCATTTTAATGAGAGTTTTATTTTTAATCCGTTCTTGTTTGATTTTAAGGACTTCGCAAGATATATAAAATTCATATAAATACTCTAAACCAACAGGATAAAACTGAACCCCTTTAAATTCTATAGGCTCATCAAATGCCAAGGCTTTTTCTTTGGCACATAATTTTGAAACCATATTCAAAAATTTAAATTCAGCAGATTCCAGTCGAGCCCACCTCAGTCCTAAATACAATAGTAGATATATCGAAACCGCCTTTTGTATCGGCAAAGTCAACGCCTTTTAGTTCCAAATCTCGAATCAGTTCGGTTGATTTTCCGTTCAATGTTTGAATAATTAAATCAACTAATTCTTCTTTTCTTATATGGCCGCCGTGATAATATTCTACAGAGTTATGCACAATAACATCAATATTTATATAATAATCGGCAAAGTGTTTACCGTTAGCATAAATTTTTTTAGGGTAAATTCTTAGTTGAGCAATTTGTCTGTCTTCCGTTGTGCCAACAAAGCTTGTTGCGAAAATACGGCAATTTGGATTTAACTCGTGAGTCGGCGTGAATTGTGTGACAATATCAGATATAATCTCATCTGAAATATCTTGTTTTAAAGGGTCGATTTTCCAATCAACATACCAAAGAAGCTTGAAAATATTTTCGTTTTCCATCAACAAATTGACGATATTAGTTTTTATTTTATATAAAACGCCTTCGGTATAAATTCTATCGGAATTATATTTGCAACAATTTTTTGTCATTTTATCACAACTTTCTTGATTATAATAAGCCGACTATCTCTAATTCAAGGTTTGTTTGTGACAAACCTCTCTCACTTTTTAATATAAGAGTCACAATATTTCCGATTAAAGATATATCCTTTTGGCATTTAAGGCTGATGCTGCTGTCATTTTGTTTTGTTATTATTATATATGAAGGGTTGTTCATGATTTCCCATTGCGCTACGCTATTAACGGACTCTCCACTACTGTTATAGAATTTTGCCGAAAAAGTTTTGGCGACTCCGCCAATTTTTAATGCTGCTTCTCCTCGATATTCGATAACGCAAGCGTTTTGGTAAGGATTATCCGATGGAATAACATTCAATTTAACAATTTCTTTGTTTCCATGTGAAAGAACCTCAATTGAACATTCACCAATTGAAATGGCTTCGATCAGTCCCGTATCACTCACGATTCCGATTTCTTTATTGTCAGTAGAAAAAGTTATGGCACTTTCAAGAATTATATCTTTATTTTTTGCCTGCGCCTGAATTTGAAATATATCTCCGATTTTAAGTGTTATATTTCTTGGAGTAATTAATTTTAAAGAATAATTCGCAATACGGTCATAATAATTTGCTATAAGCAGCTCTCTGTTATCGACCTCTTCATTAAACTCATCTTCCGCCATACCTAAAATAAGAAGACCCGAATTATTTAAATATTTTTCTACAGCGTTTATTTTGGTAGATTTATAAGTCATTGGCACTTGATTTTTAGCACGCAATTCATTTTCAATAATAAATCTGAAATCACGAGGAATATTAATTGTCTCTTTATCTTGCGGAAGATAAATCGTTGTCGTCATATCGCCAATAACAAGTTCCCCGCGTACTCTTGTACCGGATGCATATAATTTAGTTGCATCAGTAAAAACGCAGTAACGTTCAATTATTTCTCCGCTGTTGTTTATCCATTTAAGCAAATGGTTACATCGGGTCATTGCTGCTTTTTCATAAAACTGATTGTCACCCGGAATATCGGTGATTAAATAATATTCATTTTTGTATAATACATATTGACCATATTTAAAAGTTCCGATATTGCAAAGAATCTGTTTTATATTATCGCCGTTAATAACATTTGTAGTATTATTTTGAACAATGGCAAGTAGATTAATGCCATTTTTTTCACTAATATCACCGTTTGAGAAAATAACAATTTCTTCGCCTAAAACCGTGGTATCAAGTATTTCATTAAATCCATCATAAGCGTAATCAGTATGTTCTTGTTTCTCAAAACCGCTATTGAAATAAGGTTTTGAGTTCATTAAATACCAATCTTTTGACATTCGGCACCACCAATTTTAGCCAAAGCAATGATTTTTTTGTTTATGTAATTTTTGCTCAACTTCGTAATAAACTTGGAGATATTCTTCCCGAGTGGCAGTTTTAGCTTGACTTGTGCTGTTTAGCTGCAAATCTTTGCCAATAATATTATTTAATTTATTAATGCGGCTTAACTCCTGTTTCAAATAATATCTTGTAATCATTAGTCCGAGAGTAGTTATCGGAGGATTTGATTTTTTGAAATTTCCGCTTGCATCATCAAAATCCAATGCACATATATCCAGAGAATAGTCAGCGCAAGCTTTTTCAAACCATATTTTTTCAAGCTCCTCGTTGATAATATATTTATCTTTGATTTCGGAATGAAAAATATCTATAACTTTTTCATAGTCTGATTGTGGCATTTTGCACCGCCATTCTAAACATTAATACCCAATAATTCAGAAGCGATTTTAATTTTTTCGTAATCAGAAATCTTATTATCTTTAATCATTTGCTGTAAAAGCATTTTTTCATTCTCCGTTTTTATAATGTCACTCAGAGATTTTTTGAAAATACTTTTGGATTTGCTGAATAAATCTAAAATTATACTTTCGTCAATAATTAGCTGCTTCGAATTTTCGCTATCACTTTCGAAACCGGCATTTATTCTGACCTCTTTATCATCTATGTAAAATATAGCGTGGCTGCCTTTGCCGTCTTCACCGACGAAGCAAATATTACCGGCATAAATTTGCGCCATGATTTCGGATATCTTCAGAGTCTTTTTCGCAAAAGGCGGAAATACAATATCTCTTGTTGACTCAATAGCCTTGAAACCGGTATTGGCATTGCTTAAATTCATAACCACGACAGTTTTGTTATAATCTAGCTCCATAATCCACCCCTAAATAAAATTAATAGAATAGGGGAAACAAATTTTGCTTCCCCGAATTAATTATACTATTTCCATTCTAAAGAATGTAAAAAATAGAATAACATTAAATACTCAAATCTTTATAAAGACCAATTTGATATTCACTGCCTCTTTCTACGTCAGCGGCTATTTCGAGGTCGAATCTGGTTAAATATTTTCCTGTTTTGATATCTGTTCCGGTCATGCTTGTAAGTCCGCCTCTTGTCCAAGTTCTTACCGGTGAAGTCATTCCGGTCGGAATCACAAACATGAGGTTTTGAGGGAATACTGTTTCGAATCCAGAATTATCAGGCAATGGTCTGGCTTCGTCATACATATTTTCAATTTCTTGAACAACAGAACCAAGGTATATTCCAAGCAGGCCGGTTTTTCTGATTTCGTCCATTGCGCTTTCAGTAATTCCGGAAATTACAGGATCAGTTCCATTATAGCCGGCAAAGTTACAAATTTGCGAAATCATAGAATAATCACCGAGCAAAGTTATTTTTCCAAAACGACGGATTTTTTTGATTATGTCATCAAGCTGAGTTTTGGTAATACCGTTACTTTGTTCGTAGAATTTCACACCTTTTGCATTTGCTATGGAATTTTGAATAACTTCGATTACATAAGCTGCGGCTTTATTTCTAATGTCGAGGCGAACCTGTTCCATACCGATATTTTCTTCGGATAAATCGCCGAATTCAACTTTTCGATAATCAACAACATAACCACCCGAAACAGAAATTGTAGGAACAGTATATCTTTCTCTGTTCCAAGTAGGGAAGATAACGTCACCGTTAGCGGTTTGGACTCTGGATTTCTCTCCTGCCATATTTTTCGACTCGACGATAATACTCTCATTATATCCAAGAGCCTCAAAATTACCCATGAACCCAAGAAGCTTTAATTCTTGCTCAAGTTTTGGCTGAATGGTATAAGTACGGATAGAATTAAGCTCTGACATTGCGGAAAAATCGCCGTGGAGCGCACGAGAACCAAGGGATTTTATATATTCGATTCCTTTGTCCGCTTTATTTCCGAATTTGCTCAAATCTTTTCCTTCAACTAAAGAAGAGAAAATCTCTACAATAGGAGATGTTCTCTTAATCTGAGTATTAGAAAAATCAGAGTCTTTTCTAATATTATTAAGTTCGATCGTATAATCCATATTAATTTTCCTCCAATTTTATTTAGGCCACAATAATCTGAGCCTTAACAGCGTGTTCGTTTAAATGCGTTTTTTCTGTTACTTTGAAATAAATAGAATAACCGGTCTCGCTGGAGATAATTTCGAAATTACCGTCTGCGCCAACGCCCAGCAAAGTAGTGCCTGCATCTATGTCGCTGTATCCAATACCCGATGCGTACGTAATATGACAATTATCGATTACAAGAAATTGCTGATCTAATGCTTTCAAAGATTTGCAATTAAGCATTTCATCTTTAGCAATTCCGTTATAGCTGAATAAATCGCCTAAAATTGTATTATCAACTAAGAAAAGATTATCAGCTTTTTTTGTTGTGTTATCAGCATATGAACTTACTTTGTTTGTGAAGTCCACAGTAATTAAAGACCAATTCTTAATATTTTCATGTGCCTTAATATTTGGAAAGTTCTTTTCCGAGCTTTCGATCATTCCGATAGTTTCATATTTAATCATTAAGATGCCTCCAATTAAAATAAATCGCTATAATTTTTCAAATCTGATTTTTTACTGATTTCCATAATATCGCCGTAAATGTCTTTTTCTTTTTGATTTATTTCAGTTTCCGGCCCACTGTTGGATTTGCTTTCAAGGGCGTTTTTCCCAATATTCATATAAATTTCATTTACAATAGAGTTAATTTCGGATTTGTCAGGAGAAGTGTTGAAAGCTGCGATTTTTTCTTTGACACATTCTTTTTGCTCATCACTAAAATTTTTGATTTGCTCATTAAGTTCATTGATTATTGACTGCTTCTCAGCTTCGACAAGTTTAGTATTTAGAGTATTGATTTTTTCGTTTAATTCAACAATGGAATTGTCTTTTTCGGTGACTTGAGTTTTTAAAGCTTCGATGGTATTATTTAATTCAGTGATCTTTTCATTAAGTGTAGTAATTTCTGCAATCTTTGTTTCAAGATTAGAAATTTCGGATATTTTTCCTTCAATATTTTGAAATGCAATTTCAAATTCTTTATCCATTTTTAAATCCTCCTCGTCAATCTTTCCGTTCAATTCGAGAACAACCGCCGATTTATCAGCCGGTTCTATGCTGATAACTGCATAGCCGCCATAAATATAATCCATTGGAACTCGACCTTTATCTTTGTACTCATTTTCATAAATAATAGGGTTTTCGATTTCAGAGCCGAAAATCTCAACAGAACCGGTTATTACTTCGTTATTCAAAAATTTGTCTTCCATCCATTTTACAAAATTAGGGTAGGTGAGTTCATCTATATCAGCCTCAGCGGTTAGAGCAAGAATTGATTTTTCATTGATTATTACATTTTCTATTTTTGGATTTTTAAAAGAACCCAAAACGACGGCATCTTTAAATCTGGGTTTGCCGTCTTCGATTCCGGTCATTCCGTGACCAAAAGGTATGTTTCTTTCGTTATCAAGAAATTCAGCTTTTAAAGACATTCCAATAACTGAATACATATTTTTTTCTGTATATTCTTTTTTCCATGAAATACCGTTATCTTGATAATTTTCAGCGGAATCAAATATTTCATGCAAAACAAATTTTGCGGTACGTCTTCCGTTTTTCTTTTTAGAAGAAATTTCGCAAAGTACAGGAGGTGTACTAAATAATTCATGATTTTGTATCAAATTAACACCCCAATTATTTATTTTCCGACTTTGGGCTTCGGTTGATTATTACTCGCCGTTGTTTTCGATTTTACGGTATTTTCATTTGTAGAATCGTTTTTATTTGGTCTGCCTGTGGATTTATCTATATCAGAAGGTTCTAAATCATTGCCGGATAAAGTATAAGAAGTTTTATGGACAGGATATTTATTTTCATAATCTTCTTCCATTTCTTCGTCAAGCATGGCTAAATAACTGTCAAAATTAAAACCGCACGCACTGATCCAGGCTTGCAGGCTGCCTTTGCCATTCATATATAATTCTTTAGCACAGGTAATCATTTTTTCTTTGTTCACAAAAGTGATAGGCAAATAATCAACTTCAATAAAACAAGTCAAATCTTTTATAATATTTGCATTAAGGACTTTGTTCAATTCTGTTTGAAATTGTTTTATCCATTCAAAAATTTCAGAGCTGACGAGTTCAAGATTTGTCATTTGAGTGCTGTAATTACCTTTAGATGCTCCATTTAGTAGAGAAGCGGCAAAACCAACATCACCGGCAATTTTGTCTTGCAAATTGGATTCGGTATTATCATTAAAAATATCTGTTTGAACATCCAATAAGCTGAGTTTTGTATCTGCCGCAAGCGAAACAAAGGCGAGCCCGAATTGACCTTGCTTTCTATTACTTAATGCGGATTTAACGGTATTATGCTGCTCTTGCTGTTGTGTGCTGGTTAATGCGGAAGTGCCTTTTTCTTTACCTTCAGGAAATGTTTGATATATAAGTTTATTATTTATCTCATCAAGAGTATTTCTCTTGGTATCAATAAAATAATCGGAGTACATAATATTATCAAAAGCTGAAAGAGCAATAGGTCTTCCCCAAGGCTCTTCACGTTTGGCTCGGACTTTTGTAACAACCGTATTATTATTGTTAAGCACGTACCAATTGTTGTTTTTTTCTGTTCGATTCAAATATGCTTCCCGAATTTCTTTTGGATACGATTTTAGTTTTTTTTCTTTATTATCAATTTCGTCAAAGAAATTTAAATCAAAAGCCAAAACATAAGAAGAATTAATAATTCCAACAATTTTGCAATAATCAACAGGGAGCGCAAACAATGAACATTTTACTTTTGTTTCATTCAATTCTATAATAGAATCAACCTGATTTGAACTCATATATTTATTATTTGATGCAGATTGTTCGTCAGTAATTAAATAATAAAATGATACTCCGTCGTTGCAATTTTTCCGAATGGAGTCTCTAATGATTTCTGAATCCCGGATTGAAGATAGTGCAGATTCAAATCGTTTTTTCAGTTTTTGAAAATTACTTTTCTGCTTATCTTTTGTGAATACAATTTTACTGTTTAAAGTTGGCATGGCGCACATATAATCAATTGTATTCGTTATTACTCCGTTCGAGTTGTAAGCCCACCAAGCTAATTCACGGATTTCTTTATTATAAAACATTGGATCGTTTGTATAAATTTTAATCATTTCAGAAGAGCAAGGGAGCTTTTTTCCTGAATTTATTGAATAATACGATGGCGGTATTCTTGTATTAAATTCATGTGAATTTCCGGATTCTTTTTCTTCTAAATGCTCATTATAGTTTTTTTTCAAATAACCACCGCCTATTTTTAGAATTTATACTATTTTCATTATTAAGGATAGAAAAAAATATTTCATTTCACGCTTGAAGCATGCGTGAAACGCTTCGCTGTGAAAGATTTTTTTCTACTTATCAAAATGAAAATAGTATTAATTATACAATGGCTTGTATTCATAATCTGAGACTTTGGAACGCAAATCTTGTTCGAGAAAATTTGCAAAATAATTTCCATATGTAAGTGCAGAATATCTGTCTTTGCGCATGCCGGAAATCTCTTTTACTTTAATCAAACCGTTATTTGTTTCATAATCGAGATTTACCATTTCATTAATTAATTCTCTTATTTGGATATACGGCAATTCAAACATAAGCTGCTCGTCGTGAGGGATATTTACAAAACCATTGATTTTGTTAAGAAGTTTTCGGCCGTCATTTTCGTTTACTAATAATTTTATTTTTCCACGTCTTAAGGCATCTCTAAGCCGCAAGGCGCATTCACTGTTAAAATTCTGATTACCTTTTACACTGTAAATAATAGCTTCTGCATCCAAAGATTTGCATCTTTCGGACATTTTTGAATCGTTCATACAAGTTAAGGCCGGATATGTAAGGTAAGCACCGTCCAAAAATCTTGACTCATCGACTAAATCTTGTACAAGCATATCGAAAACACCGATACCGGCATTTAAAGTGTCCAGCACGATATAATCACATTCAAAATCTTCGCATAATTGCCGAATACGGATAGCTTGGTCTACGGTATGTCCGCCAACCATAGATTCCATATAAATAATATTTCTGATGTATTGTCCATTTTTAGGGATTAATTGAAAGATAATATAAGCTGAAGCATCATTTTGTTTTCCAGCCATAGTTGCGATATCGATAGTAACAAATCTCTTTTCGCCACTATCAATATTTTTTGGAGTGTATTTCAGATTTTTATTGTCTAATAAATTATAAAAAGGTTTTGGATAAATAGGATAGGGGATAATTCTGTGGTTATCGATTGAGTCATATGTGAAAAATGCGTTTTCGCCTTCGCCAAAAAACCGGCATTCCATTTCCTAATTCGTACCCCTGCTTTCGCAGTATTTATTTTAGGGTTTAGACCATATCATAGCGGATTATCCGCTCCCACCGCTTCCATCAGTGCTTATATCTGATGTACTCTACTCACTTGTTAGCCAATATTAGCCATGTTTTCGATGGTCGTTTCACTTTTTACATCATTCAAATATTTGAAATCTTTGAGCGATGTAATTTAGCACAGGGTTGTCGTTTGTTTTCACAATTAGAGTTTCCCTGTTAGCATCACTATTAACAGCCATTTCCTGCTGTATACTTTACGTTAGCGACACACCCCGTAAGCAAACGGGTTCAATGGGTTTAAAGAGCACAGAAATGTTTATGCTCCACACTATTTGACTAAAATCTTCTTCCGACATATCATCCAGAACTTGTTCTTTTGAGAGCAAGCCTTCTTTTATGGAAAGTTGATACGGAAGACCGCAACAGAAATACCGCTTAGTATCATCGAGCATATTATTTAAATATCCGCATAAATGTTCCCACATCCAATGAGATTTATAATACGCAGATGAAAGGAAAACTTGTTTATTTCTTTCTTTCGGATAGTTTATATATTTCTCTTTGTCGTAAAATTTCGGCATACGCTCGCTACCACGGAATTTTTTTAAGACGGTATCAATGATATGTTTTTTTATCATACGGTATTCGTCGTAAATAATAATAT
Organism: Eubacteriales bacterium; assembly: GCA_031551135.1. Lineage (GTDB taxonomy): Bacteria > Bacillota > Clostridia > Lachnospirales > JAITVM01 > JAITVM01. Next base: position 48,589 of record JAVBOA010000009.1, read on the forward strand.
GAGCCATTTGACCACGGGCACTATCCGTACTAGCTACGGCTGTTATAGTACTTCCACTATGCCAAATAGCATAAGGATTATTGCTTGAAGTGGTCAAATGTTTGATTTCACGCCTTAAATTTGAACTATTTAATTGTAATTCTTCTATTTTTTTCAGAACTTGTATGCCTTGTTCCTTTGTACCTGATGCAATAATAATTTTGATTCCCGGATAAAGGGTTGCCATAATTGCGCAAAAGACGCCGGTAAGCCATGTTTTACCCTGTCGTCTACTTGCGAGGTAAATAAAATTGACCGTATGCCCCATCGTAAATAATAAAATTTTCTGGAATGCCTTTAGTTTGATTCCGAAATAATCATTCGCAAATCGGTGGAGATTTTTTCTGTAAAATGTGCCCCAAATTCGTACTCCAAATTCGAAACGTTCAGATTTATTAAGATGCTTAAATTCTTGATTTTTCTTGATTTTTCTTTCTATCGAGTCGGCATTGCGAATTTTATTTTTTTTAAAACTTGAGCATTTAATCATCGAAATCAACGTCCTCAAAATCACTTGGAGATTCAACGGTATATTTTTTCATTTCAGTTTCGTAATATGAAGAATATCTATTTTGTTTACCGAACATTTTGCTCAGATGTCCCAAAAACCAAGTGTCGATATATTTCTTAATTCCGTCGAAATCCTCAAAATCTTCATCAATACCTTCTTCGAGAGGACTATCGTTTTCAATATGCTTGATAAAGCTGCTGAAATTCGCTTGGTCGTTTGCGGTTGCGCCAATATCTTGAGTAGGCTTCAAATTAGAACTGCCCATTAATTCCTGCAGGGTTTTTTGTTCTTTATCCACGGCTTCGCCTCTACTGCGCTTATTTCTGATCATAAGCTTTGTTAAACAAATTTCTTCAACAAGTGATTGCATATTTTTTTCACTGCAATTATATTGATTCACCCAGTCTCTGTATTCGTTTTCAAGAAATAAATAGTCTTCGTCAGAAAAACCGACTCCCCATTTTTGGATCAGATTGCTTTTCGCTTCCAAAGTCTCTGCATCGATATTTGCTTCTAACATTTCGTTATAAAGCTTCTCGTTATCGATCATTTCTTTTATTTCTCTGTCAATAGTATCCTGAAAATTTCTGGTCTTGTGAGCAGTTAAATTGCACTGACCAATATAAAATGAAATCAGATTTGACGCTTTCATTTTTGCACGTTCATAAATCTTCTCATCAAAATATAAATCGATTCTCATACAAACGTAATAAAACGCTTCCATCTCATCATCATATTTTTCTTTATAATAATCGAAAAGCTGATTCACGCAGTTTCTGCAATAAGGCGTGTATCCGTCGTTTGCGGTGAATAGAGTGCTCCCGGTTTTGTAAAAATGGTCTTGCTTACCGGGATAATTTTCTCCGCAGCAAACGCATTTTGCAGAATTAGCGGTCTGTCTCGGCGTTTGTTTAACTTCTTTAAATCTGTTATTAGTCGTATTTTTTGAAGATGCTTTCGCCATATATACACCTACTTTCGAGAGCTTCTACGACATCATAGTCAGCCAGTTTAGCGATATATGAAGCCTCAAAATAATCGAATTGTCTCAATTTATCTTTGTCTTTAGTAGCCGAGATGCAGGCTAAAGAATCGTTTGAGAGGTCAAAATTCTCTATGCCCGCATCATTCAAAACTACAAAAAATTCATAGAAAGTTAATTATTACAACTGTCTTTTAGATTTTTAGAAGCTTTAAATTTCGGAAATTTTCTGGCTTCTACAAAAATCATTTCTCCAGTATGTGGATTTCTGCATTCTCTTGCTGGACGCACAATTGTATCAAATACGCCAAATCCATTGAGTTTTACATTTCCGCCTTTTGATAATTCTTCGGCAATGACTTCAATAAAGGCACTGATAATTGTTTCACTGTCTTTTTTGGTCATTTTTGATTTTTCTGCAACCGCTGTAATTAATTCTGGTTTAGTCATATTAGGAATCTCCTTAAAATTTTAATTTATTTTCGATTTTACAGGATATCGATAAACCTTTATGTATTTGTTTGAAGATTCTTTTCTATTCTTCTTTTGACACAACAAATGATAATTTTCCTAATTTGCCATCGAAGTTTTTAAACATTTCATAAAAATCAACTGTGCCGATATCTTCGATTTCCAGCATTGTTTTACCGTCTGCAAAATTTAATATGCAGGCCACAGTCTTGCGGTGTGTTTCGTTGATTCTGGATTTCGCCATATTTCAACCCCCTAAAATTCAATCTACAAAGCTATATTTTACTAAAATTTAGGAGCTTCCGTTTCTTCTCCCATATACGCCTTTTTAAAACTAATGAACAAATCCCATGATACAGGCGTTTGTCGGGGGTCGATTTTTTCATTTACGTCAGAATTTGATGTTTTTTTGTAATTTTTTGATGTCATCTGTTTTCCGAGATAACTTTTTTGAATTTATATCCGAATAAATCGATATCGCCATCTTCGGCTTCAACTAAGGTCTCCGAAGGATTTTTATATTCTTTCATAAGTTCCCAAAAATCATCACTGCAAATGTTAAAGAAACATTCGAACATCATATTTCTAATAAAAGAATATTCAGGATTGTCCAAGGATTTAAAAAGTAAATAACTAACGTTTTTGTTTATTTTTAATTCAAGTATTTTTTCGATATATTCAAGTCTCAAATCTTGAATTCTATTCAATAAAGATAATCTATCAACGTGTTCCATTGATTTAATATTTCTCATATTTCTGTACAGTAATGAAATTTTATTTTTGTATTCAAATATAATATCTATGATTTTATTTTTCTTTATGTAATGTGAGCCGGATATATTCTCTAATTTAATTGACTTAAAAACATACGACAGTGATATGAATTTCAGTTTAGCTCTTTTTTTCTTTCGAAATTTATAATTATATCTGTTCACAATTTTTTGAAGGTAATCCATAGAGGTATAAAAATATTTGTATTCAACTTTAGGATTTAATTGATAGCCGTTATCTTTTGTTATCATTTTGAAAAAATAGGGCTTTCTTATTTTTCCGTTTAGTGCGATCCATAAATATTTCTGCTTTAATTTTTCTATTTCTTTTCCGCTATTAACCAGAAATTCTTTTTTTGCCTTATCAATTTCTATACCGCTCAAAACTGCAAGTTTGCATATATCGCAATATAATTCGAGATTGTCTTCAATATTTTGTCCGGAATTGATATTATGCCAGAGTTTACTATTTAGCTCCTGTGATAAATTTACTATCTCACCGATTTTATTTATACTGGTTTTAACGTCCAAATCTGCTTGTTGTTCCTTGGTATAATAACGTTTAGTTTTCTTTGATTCAACAAACGAAGTCGGAACTAAAAATTTATCATAATTTTTTTGTGCAGATGATATTAATAACTTGTTATTAGTTAATAAAATGCTGTCTGAATCGCAGTCAGCTCCGTTAAATCTCTGCAATAAATTCTCACCGATAGAGTTTATACAGACAATTTCTTTGCTCAAATTGAAATACTTATCGAAATCTTTATTGCAAGTGTTTTTTGCAAGATACACATTAGCCATAGTAATATGTGGACTTCTGCTTCCTAAAATTATTTCATTGATTTTGAATCTTTTTGAAATAATGCTTCCAATACCGATATCCGATCGTCCATCAAATTTTCCAATGCTCTGTTTAAGCATTTCAAGTCCGTTTCCAAATAAAGTAGAATAATTGCCATTTACCAATACATGCCCACGCTTCAAGTTTTTAATCATTGAATTGACAAGCTCGTCCCTGAAATCTAAATAATATTTTGTTTTTGTAAAATCTTTATTTAAGCCTAAAAGCCCGATAATTATATCATTCATATTTTTAATTTTGCTTGGAATATAATTTTTCGGGGTTCTGATATGGTGTTTTAAAATGCAAGAGTCCGTTTTAACTTCAGTTATGTAATCGAGCGATGGTTTTAAAAATTCAGCCATTTCTTCATAACTCATTTGCAATGTATTCAACAGCTGATAATGACACTGAACCATTCGACCGTCAAAATAAAAGGGCGGTTTTTCATGTTTTACAATTCCGAATATTGTTTCAATATTTTTGAGCCATTGCCTGAGTGTTCCGAATTTCAAATATTTAATACTGCTCGGCGTTGTAATTAGCTTCACTTCAGAAATATTATTTGCTAGCGTAAAACCATTAAGCTGACTTATATCAGTAATACCGTTATCCGAGAAGTATTTTTGAATATTTGTATTAAAGGCACATGATTTGAAAAATCTGTTTCTCAATAATAGCATACCAAATTTACAATATTTATCTGCGAAGAAAGACTCGTCAAGCAAAGATTGTCCGTCCCAAATATTATTAATAATTTCAACTTCTTTGGCAGATGATTTCAGTTTTTGATTTTCTTTGTCAATTTCAACAGAAACTGCTCTGTCTTTAAAAACACTCTCGTAATCGTCGATAACCAATATATTCTCTGATTTTATTTCGATAGTATCAATAATGGAACTTGAAGTAAGCGAGATATATGATTCAAAAGCGGCAAGGTCTATTTCGTCGCCTTCAGATATTTTCAAACTGCAAAGTTCCCATTTATGAATTCGATTATACAAGGCTTCGTTGATAAACAAACACTTGCCGACACGGCTGCTACCGCTGCTTCTTTTGTATCGAACATATTTTATACCATTAACCAAAAACCCGTTTTGATATAGATGCTCTCGTAATTTTTTTCTGTTTAAAATAACTGGAAACTGAGCAATTTGTTTATAGATCTTTTTTTCATCGTCGTATCCAAAAAATTTATTACTAAAAACATAGAGCTGATTGTTTTCGACAGGAGTATCGACTGTAATTCCGACAAGTTCGCCGTCAATTATACATATATTATCATCAAAATCTAACTCGGACAAAGAATATCCGCTTTTGATATATGTATTTTTAAAGCTTTTATTATATAGCTTATAAGAATATTTAAAAGTAACATTAATGACATGTTCGGAATAGTCTTTTTTGTTTACCGAAAATGTAAAGTCATTCCGCCTAAAAACTCTCGTATAGACTTTATGAAGTTTAATTGACTCAAGACTGTAATCGAGAGTATTGATGTATTTATTCAAATTCTGTTCTCCATTAGCCCGCTTTGTATTATATCCGTCCCGGTTTTTGTTTATTAGAATTTCAGCGTTATATAAATCCTTTGCGTCTATGGACATAATACATATTTGATTTTTGTAAATAAATATCACTCCAATGGCTGTTTTATTTAGTGCATTAAAGATATTCTTAACAGAGCAATTTGTATCTGTAATAATAGGAATTTCTTTCTGTATATACTTTTTGAATTTCGATTATATTATTCTTAACCAAGTTTTTAATCGGCGCTGTTAAATTTGATTTATTTATATTCAAATGCAAATAAATATCATCATACGTAACTCTCGTGGCCTTTTGAATGCTGTATAGAATAAAAAGATAAATTTTATATTCAGTTTGTGAAATGACTCTGTCGATTAATTTTGTATTGATATCAACGCTGACATATGTATAACCTCTACCAAAATTTCCGATTTCTTTGTATTTGTAAAAGTTCATGTTATTTCCTTTTTGCTTGTACATTTCTAAATGATTCCATCTACACAAATCTTTGAGCTTTTGCCTAAGCGTTTTTTCCGACAAACCTATTCTTCCATTGGCTTTGCATCTTAAAATATTTTTAATCTCGTTATAGCTTAAAGCTTTGTTTGCGATAGATTGTTGCAATACAATAACAAGTAGAAAATGAAAGCCGTCGAATTTGCGTAAACATTCAGTGCCCCAGTATTTGTTATCAACTTTTATGATATCTGGATATTCAGAGTCTTTCTGATTTGCTTGGTATGAACCGGAATAGCTGTTTTGGCAGAGATATTTATCACAGTAGATTTCCAAATAGCTCTGCTTAGCAGGGTCTTTAAGTTTGCAGCCTAACAAATTATAATTTATCTCCCAAAATGTTTTGAACTCCTGTACAATTTCGTTTTCTGTTTTCGGAGGGCTACATAAATCATTCCATTTCAGAACTTTTTTCAATGCTACTTTTTCTGGATATCCGATAAGATTCAAGTATTTCGTTATTCTGCCAAGCCAGAAATTTCGAATGCCTTTTGGAACGCCTTCGTTCAGAACTCTGTTAATGCAATAATATTTACGCGGACTGTCTGAATCAAAAGTTTGGGATTGAGAAACTTTCGATGGTAATTTTATTTTGGACAAGCAAGACTCAAATTGGCTTAATTTATTTCTCTTAATATTACCATTATCAAGTGAATTATAAATTGTACTTACAGGTTTTTTTTGTTCATTTTTTAAATTAAACGTAGTTGGTATTCTTAGAATTTGAGTCGCTAGACAGGCTTTTGTATCTGCTCCACATTCCGACGCAATGTATTTAGACAAATCGGCTATTCGTTCGTGATCCTCACAGGTTTCTATTGCGTAATAAATATGGAATCCGTTTCCAGAATCTATAACACAGTGATAATAAAGATTTGGAAATTTACTTTTTACAATATTTAGAATATCCATATATCCGATCTGATAATTAAAATCTTTTCTGTCAAAGTCTAATGCAAGGACATGTTGTTTAAACAAATATTCTGCCGTTCCGTTTTTACCTTTTGTAGTTGAAAGATTAACAAAGCAATTACAAAAATGATTATATTTGTCAATAGTATTTTGAAATTCTTCAAAATTTTTAATAAATACGGCGATAGGTTGATCGTATTTGTTTGAAGTAAAGAATAGGCGAATATATTCGTCTTTTTCCAATTCTAGCGGAAATAGTAGATTATAATAATTTTTTAGTGATGATATAAGTTTTTCTTTGTTCACAAAAAACCTCCTAATTATTTTTTTGGTAAAGCTTTATTTGTAAAAAATATGACTCCAAATTCATTTTTTTGACAACGTATTTATAAGGTTTGTAGATATATTTTGGCGAAATTCATGATACCAGTCCTGCTTTAATCAATCCTAATTCCATATATACAGAAGTGCTTTTCTAAAATTGTCTAAGTAATTTCTATAACCCGTATACGTATGGTTATGTATATACAGCCGTAGGCTGTTAAGCTTTTAGCTTTTGCTTTTTGGTCAGGGCGCTTAGGGGATTTTTCGGCTGAGCTCCTTTTTTCAAACTTCTTCTGCTTATTGAATCAAAGTGAAAATGTAATTGTTTATTAAAAAACAAATAAAATAATTCTAGTAAATTGTAACATAAGCAAATTAATTTTGTCAAGTGAATTTATTCTATTTCTGATCTTTGTTTATTAAATTAAAAAAATACATACTAAAAATGATTGAAAACAATGAAAAAATATGATATGATCTTTGTGTTTATAATTCGAAATAAATTAATAAATTGGATTTAGAAAAATTGGATTTAAAAAAATTGGACGGTGAAAATATGAAATTTATGGAGGCAAGGGATAGAGTAATTGAATTAATCAGGCGTGTTATCGATATTGATAGCGGAAATACACTTGATACTCTCTGCACTCGTGCTAAAGAATATAATATACAGGTTACTAAGCTTAATATGTTATGGGTTGGGGTTTCGGATATAGAAGACGAATCTATATGGGACAACCTTCAATTATGCGTTGTTTACAAAATACTTCAGCCGCTTCATAAAGAATTCATGCCTCCTGTGGAAGACTTTTTTACCTCACAAGAAATTCGCAATATAGAGGAAATGAAGGGCGAAATAGAGGAAGAAGAATGGATAGTTATCAAAGATGTTCGTGAGGTCAAAAAAGGGATTTGGTCTGTTGTTTTGCCGCTTAGAGATATCGTTGATTGGGACAACAAAAATAAATTAAACTATAACAGATTAACTCAGAGACCTACAATAAAGTCAAAAACCGGAGAACAAAAAAACGATCTTAATAAAAAACATGTTAATGAGATTGTTGAGATGATATTAAAAAATAAATATCGACCGGTCAACTCAATTAGACTGAATGTATTATTGCGTGATGATGATTCCATAGGCGATGAGACAAAATCAAAACTTGAATACAACGAAAATAAGAAACAGATAAAAGTAAAGGGAAGCTTTGATATTGTAGACGGTTATCATCGATTGGCTGCTTTTCAGATAGCTTTCAGTAAAAATCCGAATCTTAATTTGTACGAAGAAGTGAAAATATTTAATTACGATATAATTGAGGCAAGGGACGTTATAGCGCAATTATCAAAAGAACGTGAAATGGATAAGGAATATACAGCCGGTCTTCAAGATACTCATTCGAATAACATTGTTGACAATATGATGATTAATAAAAATCTAGACCCGCTCATCAGAACCAGAATAGTCAGAAAAAATGAAGATTATGAATCAGGTATGGGCTTTGTATTATTCAATGATTTCTCAAATGAGATAGAACGTTGTTATTCTGTCAATCAAGGTTCAGAGTCGAATAAGAAAAAAGTTGTAAAATGGCTGATAGAGTTTTTTAATATAGTCGTTGATGAATACATTACGGGATTTAGAAATTACTATGGAAAAACCAGAGCTAATCCGTGGTATTTAAAAAGCTATGGTATTGATACTCTCCTGTATTTGAGTACATTAACACGTGAGGAATCGGAAATTAGAGATGTTTTAGACAAAATACAAAAGGAAAGTTTTACTATCAATAAAAAATTAAATGAGGAAAAAATCAGAAAAGTCTTGGCTGAAGTAAGGAAAGAGTGAGGATATTTAATTAATTTGCATACAAAGCTTGAAAAATTTTCGATATGCCTTATAAGGGTCATTTTGAATGTTTTGAGAGCTTTGTTTTATTTGATGAAGATTTTACCGATTGATGATATGAAATCTGCTACAAAGAAGATTTGAAACGCAATAGGGGGATTGTGGAACTGAATGGTGCTTAAAATTTGTAAATGTTTATTATAGACCTCTAGAATAAATAAATTAAAAAAATTTCGATATGTCGTATAATGGTCATTTTTGACGTTTTAAGAGGTTTAAAAAATTACTGAAGATTTTATCGACTGATGAAATGAAATTTGCTATAGAGCTTATTTGAGGGGTAATAGGGGAACTGTGGAATAGAAGGTGATATAATTATGTGGAGTCATGTAAATGTTTTTTCGTAAAAAAGTAATTAATGTAAAAGCCCAATGATTTTTGAATTCAAAGGGCTTTATATGAATCTATAACAATTTCTTGAGACATTAGAAGTGCTTTCTTAACAGCCAATCCTATTGCTGTAGCAACAGGAGGTGGAAACGCATTTCCTACTTGACGGTATGCGGGAGTTTTTTTGCCAACAAACTCCCAATTATCGGGAAAGCCTTGTACAATGCTTGCCATTTTAACAGTTAGTTTCGGATTTCCTTCAAAGTCCTTATCAGGTGGATTGTTGGCAACTCCTGAACCGTCGACACCAAGTTTTTCCCACGCAAGGCGAGAACGTGTCGGGCCCAAATCTGCTCCGCCATGTTTTTTACTACCGCCCACAAGAGTTGGTGCTATTCCGTTTGCTCTTTCAGCCCATTCTTTTGCAGATTTCCATCCATTACTCTTCATTTCTTTCAACAAAAGCTGACCGACTGTCATGGGATGAGAGGCTATACCAAGAGGAAATACAAAATATGGTGCATATGCTTTTTTTAGCGCAATTAAAATAGTTCGTGAACGCTGTTGTGATACACCATAATGTTGGGCATGAACAAGTTCCCAAAAACATTTATATCCAAGTTGTTCAAGTTTGCGTTTTATATTTTCTCTATACTCAGAAAATCTTGGATCGAACAATCCTTTGACATTTTCAAGCATAACTGCTTTAGGGCTACATTCTTCAACAAGCCTTATCGCTTCAGGAAACAAATCACGCTCATCGTTTGATCCGAGTTGCTTTCCAGCGATAGAAAACGGTGGACAAGGAACGCCACCAGCTAATAAATCTATATCAGTATAATTTTTAGCAGAAAATAGTTTTACATCTCCCTCAATAACATTCCAGTTAGGACGATTTTTTTTCAATGTTGCACAAGCAGATGAATCAATTTCAACAAGTGCGACATGATCGAAACCAGCCTGTTCAAGTCCTAATGCTTGACCACCTGCGCCTGCACAAATTTCAATCGAACGCATTTTAATTTCTCCTTCCAGAATAGTCTATGAGGTATATTATATCATTAAGAGCTTGTATATTCAACACGAGCGGTATTGTTGTTAATCGGCAGAATGTACAGCTTATAAATATATGAGTTTCCAAAATATGAGCTTCCGAAATACAAGCTGATTCATCTACACGATAATTTACTAATTGCTTAAATCAACAACAATACTTCCGTCAGGTTGTGGAATAATTTTGTCGAATCCAATTGCGTCCTTAACACTATCAAATGTTTTTCGCCACTCCAATTTCAAGTCCTTGTCATACTTGGTAACTACGGTTTCAGTATCATACCAAATGGATGAAATATAAATAGGCTGGGGAACTGTCTTAATATTGCGTATTGACACAGAAATAAATCCGCCATCATCTGTAGGCGTTGCTTCACCATAGCAGTCAGCTTCGAAGCTTGAAAGCAATTCTCCGTTTTTATTGTAGCATTTGATTGAACCAATTTCGATATTACCTTGCTCATCAATAAATTTTTGAACGACAATAATTCTTTCATCGCTAAGCTGAATGATAGAATGAATCCACTGCGACAAAGGCTCGGTACTCCAAAGCTTCTGCCCTGTACTGTCTAATTTAACAACCGACAGCTTATAATCTCCAATTCCACTGTAAGGCTCACCTTCATGGCGCACAACAAATACTGAATTATCAGTAACAAAAAAAACATGATCGGCAATCTGAACGGGAGAAGCCCATTTAAGTTCTAAATTTTGTGCATTTATGCAAGCCACAAAAGGACTATTATTGTCATTGGCAAAATCACCGTCTTTAGATTGGCTTACCCCAGTAATAACAATTCCCATTTTAGAATTGTATTTTGCTGCATACGCAATATCAAAATCACTACCACCATAGGTATTCCTTAATAATTCTTTGCCGTTCTTGTCATATTTAGTAATGCAAATATCTTCATAGCCGTCATTGTTAGTAATTTGTTCAATTGCAATGAAGTTCCCGTTTTCATCAATCAAGAGTTTGCTGAGTGTAGGTTTAGCTGAAAGTTTCTCATAAATGTCCGATTTATCAAAAATATATCCATTTATCTCGGCTTGATTTTCGTTCATTGTTTTTTCAATAATTACATTGCTGTTTATATCTTTTAGCGGAACATAATGAGTGTCAAATCCCAAGTCAGACAAAGGGCTATCTATTTTATCGCTAATCATAACCTTTTTATCTGTCGAATCCCAAATCACATTTTTCCCGAATGCTTCCGAAACAGCTCGAACAGGAATATAGGTTGTACCGTTGTATATAAAGGGCTCAACGGCTTTTCCGTTTACATCTTTCAAGTTAATTTCTGAACCGTTAAGCAATATTTTAATATTGTCAAAGAAAACACTAATATTTCGCTCTCCGGTAGAAGCAAACACAACATTGACCATAAGTACTAAAACTAAAGTAATTGCTATGCCAGCAATAAAACCTCCGAAATTTCTGAAATTTTTTAACATCATTGAGCCCTCCTCGAACTTTTGAATTAGTATGCGTAACGAAACTTTTATGTTCTTAAAAAAATGGGAAAACATACTGACAAATTTTGAAATCTTTATTTATTAAGGTTTTCGTTTTGTCGGTATAATACTATAATAACATACTTTTGTTACAAGTATATTAATTGGGCATGTCAGAAATTATTAATATTTTCGAAAGACAGTCTTCACAGTTCAACTCATGTTCTACGGCAATAAAAAAACCACAAACGGCAAATTCCGAATGTGGATACTTATTTGTTGTTAAGAATCGATAGCTTAATTAATGATATTGCTAAATACTTTTGTTAGTTCGACCATGAATCCATCATATAATGAAACTGGAATGGAGCTTATTGTTATGTAGAGACGAGTTACTCTACAATTTTAACAGATTTTAAAATATATCCATACGGTTATATAGATATATATAATAGCCTAACTGTTAAGGCTTAAAATTTTTCAAAGACTAGTTTTATTAAAAAATAGAATTAGTCTTTTATTCTATAAAAAATATTGGTATAATAAGATTATTGAGTACTATAATTTTACAGAGTACTTTATATCTTTATTTAAAACTTTTTTAAAGTAGGTGAGTACAATGAAAAGATTGAATCGCTTATTTATAACCTTTTTTGTTCTTATATTTGTTTTATTTTTAATTGGCTATACAAGGCACAAATATTATGAACAGGCAAAATATAATAGCGAACATTTATTAGAAAAATACCCCGAATTTTATGAAGCAATTGATATGGGAAAAATAGAATGTTCAAATTTAGATATTCTGTATTCTCCTAGAGGTAAGTTTATAAAGGATTATGATAATATAATATCTGCTTTCTATGATTCTTACAACAATGATAGGAGAGTTCTTGAATGTATGAATATTGTAGAGACTAATAATATTGTACATGTCAGTATGGTGGAGAGACAAAAATGATGTCTAAGAAAATGTATTCAACATTTTTTATTCAATAAACAAGAGGAGGTTTAAAATTCTTGATTGTGAGGAATTTCGAACCTTCTCTTGTTTTTTAGCATCAGGACATGTTAGCTCTTGATTAGTACAGTTTTGAGAGACAAAGTTCATATGATGCGGCTAGTGGAGATAGATAAATTTGTACAAATAGTTTGATTCTGTATACAAAACTATATCAATTTCCAGATATAATTTAGATGAATACGCCGCCTCAAACTGAACACTTGAGGCGTATAAAATTGAACAGTCCCATTGCTAAAACTGGACACCGTGAAAATATTCTGATACAGCAAGGGTAAAAGAGGGTGTAGAAGCTTAAGATCGTGGGATGCTGTTGCAAAGCTCAGAAAGCTGCTATTATTTCAAACTTACTATGATTGAATTTATAAGATGTCTACGCGTTAATGAATTTCAAACCGAGCTTTTTATTTTTCTCGCTAATTTTTTGTCTGCCCTTAAAACTTAAATTGTAATATTATGGATAATCAACAGGCCTGATCGGGTATAACTCTATCTTTGTCCGAAAGCGTCACATCAAGGCCGTCAGCTAAGGGGAGACAATTTTTTTCTTCTAGGAAATTACTGAAAATATGGTATATATTACTAGCAATAATGTTATGGTTTGTGGTCGGATGAGGTGACATGTTGACGATTACGCCGTCAAGCAGTTCTTCTCTTACATTTTCGTTATAGGCAAGATTTCTCATCGTAATCACTCCTTTATCTTATTATGCCATGGAATCAGGTTTTGTTGCAAGAATTAAATCCTTTTTCTTTGTTTATTAGATTAACAACCATTCATAGTTCCGGCGACCGTATAAAATACGCCGAATTTGAACAGTATCGCCTTTTACTACAAAGAATACCAAGTAATTATCTACAATCAATGAGCGATATCCATTTGCGCGAAGATGGTCGTTGTTCAGCAAACTGCATCGTTCCGGCATATATTCAAGACTCTGTATTTTCGATACAATACGCTCGTATTGGGCAAGGGCAGCTTTTTCCGACAGGGTATTGATATAATCAACTATATCAATTAAATCCTGTTTAGCCGCTTTATATATGCGCACCTTATACTTTTCCATGTTCTTTTCTATATTCCTTCCCATGCACTTTTTCTCTTAGTTCATTGGCGACAACAGTAAAGTCCTCGCCTTCATCTCCGTTTGCGATATCGGCTTCGGTCTGTGAAAGTGCTGAGAGCAATTTTAACAAAGATTGCTGGCGCTCATAAGTCTCCATGCTCATAACAACTAAATCGCCTACACCGTTTTTCGTTATAAAAACCGGCTCTCGTTCGTTATGGCAAAACTCTGAAATCTCGTTTGCGTTATTCCTTAAATCCGAAATAGGTCTGATGGTCGGCATTACAAAACCTCCGTTCAAAATAGAAAAAGATATGGATAGCAATATCCACAGCTAAATAATATCATAATTATGATATATTTGCAAGGAGGGCATCTTTCGTAAAAAATTGAGATTTTAAGTATTTTATTGAAAACAAATTATTTGGGCAATTCATAGGTGATTTTAGTACGTGGCAGCATATCCAAATTGGAGTGGCTTTATATTATAAAATTTGCGTATATTTTTAAAACGAAGAATGTTTTGAATTTGTAATGTTTTAGATAAATAAGTCGCAGAAGGCTTAAAAATTGGGAAGCCGAAGAGGGTTGGGAGAGGTAGTGGTGTGGGTGTAAGGTGGCTAAAGAGTCAAAAGATATATTCTTTTACTTAAAAAATGTAAAATAGCCCCGGTCAATGTCTGTAAAGGTTGATATTACGGCGTTTTTAGAGCGTTCAAAATGGTTTAAATCGTTTTTATAATGCTGTATTATAGAAAGTGGAAAAAGTCAAAAATTACCATAAATTGGTAAATTTTATGATACCTCGAACGCCGATATATCGTCAGCCGATATACAGTCAGACTGTATATCTTGAAAACCTATATCCAGCCTTCGTTTTCGAGCACTTGACCTATTTTATTTTAATAATTATTTATTTATCAATCATCTTATCAACCATCTTATCAATCATCTATTCAATCATCTTATAAACCCAACGAAACCTATACAATACACTAATAATTCAATATACAGTCACACTGTACAAAGTCATACGATATATCGCCTAACGATATAGTATCAAATTAGTATTATTTATCCTTTATATCCCTTGAATCACTCTAATTTTAAATCACTCTAAATTTAAATCTATTTTTAAATCTAATTGCAAATATAATATAATCCATTTATAATATTAAATACAAGTTAGCAAGCTAACAAGCTTACAATCAAAATATCAATTAAATTTGTTATATTTATTATAGAATCTTTATAAAATCAATCATACAAAGTATAACACAAATATCACGCAAAAAAATATCATCTAAAAAAGGAGTCAGAAAAATGGATAATATTGATAATAACTTAAATGAAGTATTGCAACATATTTTAAACAGTTTAGAAAAAGTTAATACTAGACTCGAAGCACTCGAAAAAGGTCAAGAAACATTGTATAGAGGTCAAAGAGCACTCGAAATCAGTCAAGAATCAATAATTATTGACATTAAAGAACTAAAATCAGGTCAAGAAAACTTGTTTAAAGGTCAAAAAGCGCTCGAAATCGGTCAAATAGAAATAAGAAAAGACATTGAACGACTTGACAAGAAAATTGATAGAGTCGCTAATTTCCTTATTGATGAAATAGATCGTCAAGTGCATCCGGAGGACTGGAGAAAAAGACAAGAAAACAGGAATCTACACAATTGATTTACAAAGTCTACCATGTCAAGCAATGCAAACTTAATTATACATTGATAACATAATAATACAATACACACATAATTATACAATCTAAACATTCAAATCAACATACCGAAAAAGCCTATAAAATCAGCCTTACAAGATGCACAAAAGAATTTAAAAAATAAATAAAAAAAGATCGAAAATACTATTGACAATGTTTTTGTTTTCCGGTAAGATTAATTTAAATCAAAAGTCAAACAATCACATCTAAAAAATATGATTATAAAAACAAACAAGATATAAAAAAGAACTTGATTACAAATTTCAAAATACAAATCGAATTTAAATCCACAAAGTAATTAAAAAAATTAACTACGAAAAAAGTAAAATTAAAAATCAAGAAATCAAGAAATCAAGAAATCAAGAAATTAAAATTAAAAATCTAGAATCAAATCTTTAAAATTTAACTCAAAATTTGAACTTTGAAAACTTAATAAACAATAGCAGTGAATTATACTAGTAAGCTGAAACGCTTTTAAATATCGGATATAATCCGATTGACTAGAGCTATCAATTTAGTTTTAATTTAAACTTGTACGTAATTGTACGTAATAGTCAATGAATACTAAAAATTGATATTGATACGACGTTGAATAAGGTCAGGAATTATAATTGTTATTGTGAAAATTGATTAATCCTTAAATGAGCTATACAAATAGCGATTTTACTATACCGGTTCGGCCGTAATGTTCAATCATAAGTATAGTTTAGAAATATAAACAACAAATCAACAAAACAACTACGATCATAAAATTAAGGAGGCTTAAACAGTGAAAAATCAATCAATAAAACCAATTGCAACATATTGTATTACTAATTGTTGTGCTATGGCGATTTTCGAAATTATCTACGAAATTGACGACAAAATCAAAGTCGGCTTAATTTCGGACTCAGAAAAGCGGCATAAAATCACGACAAATAAAATTTACAATGATAAAAATGATAGATTATATTTTAAGAAATTCGGAGTCAAATATTATATTGATGAGTTTATAAAGTTATAATGCAATGATAAAACAATAACATCAAACAACAAAAATTACAATTTATAGGAGGATTATATTATGTTAAACATTTATGTAGCAAATTTGGGAAAATACAACGAAGGTTACCTTGTTGGCGAATGGTTAGAATTGCCGTACAATGGAGATTTTGACGAATGGCTCGATAAAAAAATAGGCGTTTCCTCTAATACTGAATATGAAGAATATGCAATTCACGATTATGAAAGCGATTACGAAGATTTTGAAATATCTGAATATTCAAATTTAACAGAGCTTAACGAATTAGCGGAACGACTGGAAAATATAGAAAATACATACGATAAAAAGGTAATAAATACGTACATAGAATATTATGGAGATTTTGAAGAAGCTTTGGAAAAATTGGAAGGTAATGATGTTATCTACTATTATGCGGAATCATTTGAAGATTTGGCGTGTCAATTTGTAGACGAAGGATTATACGGAGATATTCCGGATAGTATAATAAACTATTTGGATTATGAAAAAATTGGAAGAGATTTAAGCCTCGACGGATATTATGAAGGTAAACACGGCGTGATAATTTATCAATATTAGGATATAAAACAATAACGATCATGAAATTGAATATTATAGCCACACTGATGAGCTGTAAACAGCGAAATGGGCATATTTTGCCCATCTGTGGATATTTACCACTTTTAAATCAAACAATTAATATAAAAATATTGGAGGCGTATTTTATGAAAAAACTAGTTGTAAATGGCTATAAATATGAGGAATTACCGAATTCAACAAAATCAAAATTAAAGCAAAAAATGAGCGAGGATTTACAGTATACTTTTAACGATGATTTTCAATTCAATATCAATTACATACTCGAACATGATTTATGCCAACAAAAATTAAGAATTGATTATTCATTGTCATATTGTCAAGGCGACGGCTTGAGACTAACCGGCGAATTAGATTTAATCCGGTGCTTGGAATACGACGAAATTAAAAAGAAATTTACCGAAAAAGAATTAAAAAGACTTTACCACTATATAATTAACTTTTTAGAAACAATAGAGATAAAAAACAATAGCAGATATACATTTTTTAATAAAAACGATTATGATTTCGCAAATGAATTATTAATCAACCTTGAGATCGCTAAATATAAAAACGTAGATATCGATCTTGTATGCAGATTCCAATTTGCTATTACGAATTTCTTTCAAAAAATATGTTCAGATTGGGAGAAACAAGGATATGACTATATTTATCCGGATGCCACAGAGAAGGAAATAAAAGAATATTACGATAAATATTATTTTGATGAATTTGGTAGGACTATTTACGGAATTGTTCAAGAAATCGAACTGGAATCAATTTAGAACAAAAAGGGTTTTCCGGTATCCCTTCAAAAACCGGTAATTAATTAAAAAAGAATTTTGGGAGGTTTTTATATGTCATTAATGATAAAGAATTACTATTCTAATAGTAATCAAGAAATCTATATCAAAACTTATAGCGAATACATTGGTGAATACAATTTTGATGAAATCAATTTATCATCTTTGATCAGCAAACTAATTTACATAACGGCGAAATTAACTGAAAATTATGCAAGCGATATCATTTATGATATTGAGTATATAAACGAAATGATTGAAAGTAAAAAGGATTTTGATATAATTCTGGGATTTATGGAAAATGGCGTTCATAAATATGCATATGAGGAAATCAAAAACGAAACATATAAGAATTCAATCATAATTCAATATTGGCAAGTAAAATATAATCATTTAGACGGCGTATATTTACGAAGAGTTTCAGTCTTTCCGAATTAAGTTTATCAAACTAAAAACGATTTTGCCATTCGCGCCGGTTTAGCCGTGATGTTCAAACATAAGCGCGGAATCTAAATAAAAACAAAATTAAACGAGGAGAAATTAATATGAAAACTAAAACGAAAATATACTTTTACAGGCTTGAAAAATTAGGTTACAGAACTGAAAGAAAATGCGCTGTAATTACCGGCGTTGTATTGGCTCTCAATGAGGATGAAGCGAGAGAAAAAGCTTGGAATAAATCCGGAAGTGACTATGCATACGGTTTAGATGTTTGGGAAGTAACTGACGGTACATTTGACTACTATATTCCGGTTTAAAAAGATTTTTGGATGTACGATTTCATATCACGAAATAAAAACGAATTAAGGAAGTGATTCTGCTGAAAGAAATTATTGATATTATGAAGGCTATCACAGTTATAGCTTTGATTGTTTCGGCTGTTGGATGCATATTCATGCCGGCAATATTTGCGCCATATTGTTTATTTTCAATAGTTGCAGCTTATCTTTTAGGTAATTAAAATTAAAAACGATTTTTGGCAATAGGAGGTTTTATCATGGACTACATAACTGCGTTAGAGAACTATAAAAGATATTTAAAAAGCAATTTAACTAAAAAGAATACTGAATCTATGTTGATTAATGTAATAAAAAACTTTTTTATATTATTGGGAATTAACGAAATTGAAGAAATTACATCCGATTCATTTATTAATTATAAAGAAATTCAGATTAAAAGAGGCGTTGGAGGAAAATCAATTAATAATTATATTTCTCTTTTAAAAACATTTTTCGAATATTTGGAAGAACATCAAAATAAAAAAGACATTTCAAAGTATTGTACGCCCATACCATATAAACGGGCTAAAACTCTCCGTGGCGTAAAACAATATAAAGAAGAACATGAGGAAATCGGCAAGGTTATTCCTAAAGAGCATTTTAAAAAAATAAAACAATGTTCGCTTGATTCGGATTTTACCGGCGCAAATTGGCTTATGATTCAAATTGGATTAATTTGCGGTTTAAGAAACTGCGAGATAGTTTCCTTGAAAGTAAACAATTTTGATTTTGAGAAGGGGACTATAACTGTTTTTTCTGAAAATAGCAAAAATGGCAAGTGGCGAACTTTCAGAGTCGGCAATAATTATTTTCTTGATAGAATTAAAAAATATATCAGCGAAAACGAAATACGAACAAACGAATTTCTATTTCCTTCATTAGTCTGCAAAGGAAAACACATAACAACGACAGCCTTCGCAAGCAATTTTAAAAAGATTTTCTCAGAAGCCGGACTTCCGGTCGGACGAGCTAACGACGGATATACTACACACGATTTGAGAAGAACAAACGCCACTTTGTTAATTACTGCAAAGCCGCCTTTACCTATTTACGAAATTTCCAAAAGATTAGGTCATTCAAGTATCACAATGACGGAGAGATATTTAAAAGAATTCATAAATGAGGAAAATAACGAAATGATTGACCGTGTTGTCAAAAACGCTATTCGAATTTAAAAACGATTTTCAGATTTAAAAACGATTTCCAGATTTAAAAACGATTTTACAAAAATAAACCGCGATGATACAGAAAAACCTATTAATTACAAATAAAAAAATACATTTATTTTGGTTGACAAATAAACAAACTCATAATATAATGTGGTAGAATAGAGATTTGGAAAATTTATCGCTTTAGTGAATGGGGGGAGAGTTATTATGAATGACAGTAAACAAATTAGGAGAGGCGACATCTATTGGGCGGACATTAGAGGCAGTATTGGTTCTGAACAAGGCGGAAAAAGACCTGTGCTTATCTGGCAAAATGATGTTGGAAATAAATTTTCTCCAACTACAATAGTTCTGGTACTTACCTCTAAAAAGGCAAAACCAAAATTGCCAACACATGTGAGCGTTTTAGCTGAAGAAAGCGGAATAGAATTTGACTCGGTTGTACTTTGCGAACAAGTTAAAACAATTGATAAATCCAGACTTGGTAAGCGAATCGGAGCTTTGAATTTTAGCAAAATGAAAGAGGTTGAAAAGGCTTTTCTGATAAGCTGCGGAATACAATTATCGGCATAGCATATACTTATTTTTCATAAGTTAAATATTTGTTTTAGTGATATAATATAATTGATGAGTTTTGTAGATTGTCAGATTGATATGGGTGGTGCACAAAATGAATGAGATGTATAATAGAGAAACAAAAGAATGGTTTTTAAAAGAGCGTCCCAATGAGGAAAATATGTCTAATTATCGTTCGCTTTTTAAACGAACTTGTAAATATGAAGAGCTAATCGGAAAAGACATAATGAACTTTAATTATGAAGAGTGCCGTGGCTTATTGGCTTTTTTAAAACCAAAATCAAAAAGAACTTTGGTAGCCAATCTATCTTATTTACGCCTGTATACACAATGGTGCGTTGAAAAAAATCAAGTCGACACTACAAAAAATAATTGGGATTTAACAATGAGCTCTAATGACCTTGTTCATTATATGCATGAACGTAGTTATTTCAAAGATTACAATGATTTTTTAGATTCTCTGTCCAAATATGTGGACAGGAAATATGATAAACTTTTCTTCTTTTTATTGTATAAAGGTGTTTATGGTGATGCGCTTCAAGACATAATCGAAGCCAAAGATTCTGATTTGGATAATGAAACAATGAGCATATTTGTTCCGAGCAAAAACAAAACGGTTTTTTTGGGTAAAGATTTTTTCGATATATTTCACGCACAAGATACCGGTGAATATTCGGATTTAAAACTAATAAACGAAGATTCTCCGTATCTTATTAAGGCATATATAGACAAAAGAAATCCGGAAGGTAAAGCCACTAAGCATGGTCTTAATATAGGATTAAAACGTTTTAATAAACAGATTTTTGAACAGGAAAAGAAAAAAACTTATTTTACAACACAAACAATAAGAAAATCCGGTTTGCTTTATGGAGCTCATGAAATATTAATTTCATCCGGCAAAGTTACAAGAGCGAATTGTGAAGAGCTGTTTAAAATCTTTGATTGTGAACCAAAAGATTTCTTTACGTTTCAAGATGAAATTACAATTCACGAAAAGGTTTTTTTTGATAATGAAGTGTAATATTTTTATTTGAAAATATATGCAAATTTGTTTGCGTAACTGACAAAATAAAATCCTAAATGCATAAAGTTTAACATTTAGGAGGAATTAACAAAAAATAAACAAATACGATCTATTTGTTCGGATTGCTATATCCGCTAAAAATGCAAATGACAATCGAACATTATAAGAAGTCATCAAATATTCTGTTTCTTCTTATCCAAGCTAAGCCATTTGATGATAAAATCTTGCTTATCGTTGCTAGAACGCAGTTTTGTAATATCAGTACGAACTTCATCGGAGATATCGTATAGAAGCTTATATCCATCGAATAGAGCATCTAAACGCTCTCCGGTATCATGCTCTATACTTACAATGCGGTTTTTTATGTCGCTTATTTCGGATTTTAAATCATCAATATCGGTTTTTATTCCATTGACATCAGCTTTTAGTCCATTGACGTCAGCTTTTAATCCATTGACATCAGCTTTTAATTCATTAACATCAGCTTTTGTTTCAGCTAAGGCTATATCTACTTTATCGAGACGTTGATTAGTTTGTTCTTGACCTTTAACAAGCACTTCAAGTAAAGAGAGAATTCTTTCTTCATTGTTCATAAAACCGACCAGCTTTCAGAATTATTAAATATATAAAAAATAGCCAATATAAAAATTATATCACTGAATCATAAAAATCAAAAGGGGGAATTTATTGTGAGCAAATTATTAGAAGCCAAAAATGTAGATAACAAGGGTATAATATTAATTAAGATTATAATGGGGATTGATGATGATGGATATGTAAGAGCTAAAAGGCTTTTCCAATTTTTAGGCATTGAGGAATCAAAATATTCTAAATGGTGTAAAAAATACATTGAAAATAATGTATTGGCAAGCAGAAATAATGAGTTTATATCGCTCGATTTAAACGACGGATCGCCTAGCAGTGGTCAAACTGAATACAAGCTTACAATAAAACTTGCTAGATTGATTTGCTCAAGAACAAATACAGAAAGATCAGAAAGGGCAGAAAATTATTTGTCGATAATTGAAGAAAAGTTATCGAGAAGAAGATTGGGTTATTACCGAAATGGGAAAGAAAAGATTGTTTTTTAAACAAAAAATCAAGATAAAGCGGAATTAATTTATTTTCAAAATACAAATGATGAAAACTATGGCTTCGGTCATAGAAAAATTACATAAAAGTTTTTGAACAGTGCTTTGCAAACGAAAAAAATCCTCAGCACACAGGCAAAGGATTGGATGAACAAAAATCGATATATCATGAAAAAGCCTTCAATACACGGTTATGCCATTGAATATTATAGTTGCGGTCATAATTTTTATATCTACTGAAAGCTACTTCGGCAGCCATTTTAGATAAAAAGAAATATTTTTGTATTTCTTCATGATTATTAAATTTCAATTTATATAGAATCGGTGTTGGTGCTAATAGCAAACTGGCAAAATAATTAGCGCGTTTTTCGTATATTGAATTGGGATCGTGGATATTTTCTGCAATTAAATATATTTCATTACTGGTGTGACCAAGCTGAAGATGGCCTATTTCATGAGCAAGCGTAAAAATTTTTCTTTGTAAAATAATTTCTGGATCATCATTATACATTATAAGGTGACGATTATTTCTCTTATGAATACAACCGGTCTCGCTTTCGCAAATCGTAACTACGTCTTTAAATGTACAACCGGTATCTTTAGAAAATTGCTGATAAGTAACGTAGCTTAAATTTTCTAAATGGTCAATAATTTCAAGCATGTTAATTGGAAAACTAATTAGGTGTTTAGGCAATTTTTCAAGAAACTCTAAGTATGCAAACTCTACTTGCCTGTTTCGCAAAAAAAATCAGTCCTTCCTGAAGTAGTCATCAAATTTTATTTCAAGTATTTTCATAAGCATTTTTTTTTCTTGATTGTCTGATTCACTGTAAATCCTTGCAATGGTTTTGATTTTATCATCTTCAAAAAGGTCATCAGCTTTCGACCTAATATCGGATTCTCCGGATAAATAATCAATAGAAACCTTAAAATAATTTGCGACAAAAACAATCTGTTTAAGATTAGGGGTTGATTTTTTCCACTTGTTTATTGTGGATGTACCGAAACCCAATTCGCGCTCGAGTTGACTTATACTAATTTTCTTTTCGTTACATAAGTCTAAAAGACGATTGTAGTCAAACAAGGGAATAACCTCCATAAATGTATAGAATAAACGTTCGATTTTGACTTGACATTAGAATAAAAATCATGTAGGATATAAAAACAAAGAATAAATTCTTTGAAAATTTTCTTAATAATTTAATACATGAGAAAATATTCTTGTCAAAATACTACCATGATTGCTTTTCAAAGTCAAATAAAATACTCCTCAGTAATATAAAACCAACATTAAGATTAAATGTTAAACAATTACAATTGAACTTGGTAAAAAATGAGCTATTTGTATTAATAAGTTTGTATTTATAACATTCATCTAAGGAGGCATTTTATGGAATCACTCAACAAATCTAAATTAGAAACAATCAAAAAATATGAAGGTAAAAAAGTATACATCATATATCCTGAGCTTCCGTATAAATATAATATAGCACTTTCTATTTTTAACAGTCTATCCTACTTTTACGATGAAAAGTCTGATTTACTTACAATTGCAGACGATGACCCGGAAAATGAAAATACAATCGAAATATATTTGAGCGATTTTGATACAATCAAAAAAGACTTCGACGGTTTTTATAGTAGATTTATGTGGGAAAGCTATATTATCAAAGAAGCAACACTTGAGAACCGCAATTGGATAACAGATATTATCGATCCTCTATCTAAAAATTAAATAATTATATTTTATATCGATCTAAAATGTTTTTTTCTTAACAAAGTCGAATGAAAAGGGGAATATTTTATGAAGATATTGAATGGAGAAACTTATCAATGTGATTATTGTAGCGAAGTGTTTTTGACAAAAGAGGAATGCGAAAATCACGAACGAGAAATTCATTTGTGCGGGGTTTGTGGAAAGGAATTGGATTCTACTTTTCATATTAAGCATAATTTTGATTATGGCTCAAAATATGACGGCGAAATATTAAATTTAAGGGCGTGTGTAAAATGTTTGGACAAGCTAATTACGGGAGTTGTTAAAGAAGCAAAAGGTAAGATATTTGATGAAAATAAAAATCTTTTCTTCTATCAATGAAAATAGCGGGGGTGGCTATATGATGAATTTCATGAGGCGAGATTTCGGCAAAGTACTGAAGATGACAGAAATAGGGGAGGAAATCAACGAAAGTCTTATTTCGAGTGATTGTATTCAAAATACTGATATAATAAATTTTTATACACGTTTTAATAATAGAGAAATTGTTTTGAATGATATTGTTGACGACAGGCTTGTGGATATATCTTTCTATATCATGGATTGGAATAGGGAAGATGAAAAAGAAGGACTTAAAAAAGAAGACCGTTTGCCTATTAAAATTTGGGTAAATACTGACGGCGGCGACGCTACAAGTGTGTTAAATTTGATTGATACAATCCAAATTTCTAAAACACCGGTTATAACAATTGGTCTCGGAAGATGTTTTAGTGCGGGATGCATACTTCTGATGTGCGGACATAAAAGATTAGTATTCCCACACACAAAAGTACTGCTACATAAAGGCTCTACAGAATTTATCGGAGATATTCAAAAGCTATTAGACCATATGGATTTACTTTCGGATTTATCAAAGGATCTGGAGAAATTATTGTTTAATAAAACGAAAATTACTAAACGGGAATACGGAGTCGTTGAAAATAGAGATTTGTTTCTTTCAGCTGACGACATAGTAAAATTCGGCTTTGCTGATAAAATTATTACTACTATGGAGGAATTATTATAATGATTAGACTTAAGTCAGGCGAGTTAGTTCCTTTATTGAAGACAATTGCAAAATTGTATTCGGCCGATTTACCGATTAAATTAAGTTATAGTATCTCTCGGATAATTGAAATATTGAATCAGGAACATAAACTGTATTCTAATGAAATGCAAAAAATCATTGATAAATACGGAGAAAGAGACGAAAATGGCAATCCAATTATAGAGAATGGATTTATAAAATTAAGCGGCGGCTTTGAAAAAGACTTAGATGAAATAAACAATATTTATATCGAAATTGCTGTCGGGTTGCCTGAAAATATTATTGGCGAACTGATAAAATATGATGTTTTATTGTCTGCTCAAGACATTAATAACATAGAAAAAATAGTAGCGAAAGGGGATAATTAAAAAAATTTACAAAATAAACAAATACAAAATAGTTAATTAATGCAATAGAGAAATAATATTTGAAAGGATGTATATTTGTGACAATTAAGGAACTAAATAACCTACTTGAATTAGCGATTGTAGACGGCTATGGCGAATATGGAATAGTATTTGATTTTGTGAACGAAATTAAAGGTGTTTATTTACCTGACGACGCAGAATCTGAAGTATACAAGCTTGAAAAGAAAGTAGTTTTATTTTAATTTTCGTCGTACAAGTTAAAAAAAGGAGATGTGCTAATGGCTGAAAATAAAGGATTGGGCTTAATCGAAACAAGAGGGCTGTTTCAACTTAAAGGTATTGTTACCGGCTGCAATTCAAGCAATTTCTATAAAGAAACATTAACAAGAACAAATAAACCTTTTCGATCGGTATTCTTTGGTGTCCAGATTGATAAAGACTCAACTATTTATATTAATTTGAACGGGATGGAACAGGAAAAAGTGTTTTTTTCTAAATCTGAAACAGACCCAGTTACTAAAAAGAAAAGCAATATTATTGAAAAAGTTGATTGGAAAGATAGATTCGTTTTTGGTAAAGAGGGATTCAAACTAATCGGTATAAATCTTGGAATTAAGAAAATAATGGATGATAAGGGAAATGAGATAAATGATAAAAAAGTTTTAACTCCTTATGATGCTTGCGGCGAAATCAGCTCGAATCTTGAAGACGGAGTAAGCGTTTTTGTAAAAGGATCAATTGAATACAGTACATATAATGACAAAAGGCAGGTAAAATTCGTACCAAATCAAATATCTTTATGTAAACCAATAAATTTTGAGGAAGAAAATTATTTGCCGGAGGCAAGTTTTAATCAGACAATTGTATTTGATAATATATCTCAAAGTCTGGAAAAATCAAAATTTATTCTGTTAGGAAAAATTATTGGATATAATTCAATCGAAGAAGCTGAATTTTCAATTATGAACGAGCCATTGGCGGCAAAATTCAAAAAAGTATTAAAGCCATATCAATCAATAAAAGTCTGGGGCGATATAAAAGTAGAAAAAAATACGGAAGAAATAATCAGCTCGGATGGTTGGGGAAATGAAAATCCTTTAATAAAGCAGAATTCTCAAGTTAAAAGGGAATTGATTATAACCGGAGCTGACCCGGATTCAATTGAAAAAGAAGAATATTCTCAAGATAAAATTGATAACGCATTATCTAAATTAAAAGCGTCGGCAGTCGCAAATCAGGAATTTAAAGGTACGAATAAGAATACGGATGAATGGGGCTTATCGGGAGAAAGCTTCAATGAGGATACTCCTTGGGATTGATTATTTTAAAATAAGAGTCGGAGGAAAAATTATGTTGGATATAGTCTTGATACTTAAAACAATTTTAGTTGTGATTATTTACATAATGTGTGTAATAGTTTTTTACAATCTGATTAAATATAAGGAAAGTGAGAAATATAATCAGCTGACGAAAAAAATTTTAGAAAGAAATAATTTCGGCGACAATGAGTAAATAAATTTTATGGATGAAAGGGTTGCATGAAAATGAATATAAATAACTGCGCTTGTAATGCATGTAAAAATCTAAATGCTAATAATAATTTTGAGACTACCCAAAATATGTTGGAGTTCTATACGGATCAAATATTTGATTTACTATATGTAATGGGAGAAAATGAAAGAACGCAAAATTTGGGCAGAATAAAAGCTGCGAAGAATACCTTGATAAATTTTATTTATCTTGTTGATGACCTTTTCGGTGATTTAGAAAAATTTTATTCAAATATTGAATCTAAAGATATCAATTCGGAAGCGAAATATAATAGAAATAATTCTTTCAGTATTGCAAATCGCATTGTGGAGGAACTTGACTCAGAAGAAAGTAATTATCGTTTAATCGAGTATGGAATACACGCTTTATATTCTTTGATATCATACGATATTGTAAAAGGAAATATTTTAGCAAAAAAACGTAAACAAATACAATCTGTTTAAAAATTAACTATTTAAAATAAGAAAGAGGGATATTATGAATAATTTAGCTGTAATTGAAAAAACTTTGACAAGTTTAGAAGTTGCCGAAATGATAGAGATCACGCATGCTAATTTATTAAAGGATATTAGAAAACATTTGGATTATATGGCTAAAGCCTTAGAAAGCTCGAGAAATTCTAACGAAGTAAAATCTTACTTGGTTGAATTTTTTCAAGAATCATTTTATACGGATGCTAAAGGTGAATCTAGACCTTGTTACCTCATAACTAGAAATGGTTGTGAATATATAGCTTCTAAGTTAAGCAGTGTTAAAGGTGCAGCGTTTTCTATGGCTTATATTGAAAAATTTCATGAGATGGAAGATGAGATTCAGGGCAATTCAATTTCGTATGAACTTTCTCCCGGATTGCAGTTTATGCAAACACAACTACAGATGATGATAAAAATGGAAACTCAGCAGAAAGAAATCATAGAAAGTCAGAAATTTCTCGAGTCTAAACAAAGTATCATAGAATCGAAAGTTTATGATACAGATAATAAGCTTGATAATATTTGCGAAATTGTGGCACTCCGACCGGATGAATGGCGCAAAGATTCCAAAGCATTAATCAACAAAATGGCGTTGAAATTGGGCGGATTTGAATTTATTAAACCATTGTGGGAAGAAGCCCATATATTATTGGAAGAAAGATTTGGAGTGAATCTGAGTGTACGCCTAACTAACAAGAAAAAACTTCTAAAACAAAGCGGCTGTTGCAAATCTAAAATCGATAAAGTGAATAAACTTGATGTTATTGCCGAAGACAAGAAATTGATTGAAGGTTTGATTGTTATTATTAAAGAAATGGCTATCAAATATAATATTTCACGAGATTAGAATTGGAAGGATGATTTATAATGGCAACTGGACGCGGAGGAAATAGCATAAAGACAAAACTCGGATTTTTGATTTATGGAGAGCAAGGGACTTGGAAATCATCTATGTCACTTGAGTTCTTAAAATTCAAAAATGAGGACGGAAGACCTTTTAAAGTTTTGTATATCGATGCCGAACAAGGCTCTATAGATTCTTATCTCGATAAATACGAGGAATCCGGGATTGACTTAAAAAACATCTACATAGTATATACTCAAAGTATATCAGAAGTTAGAGAGTTCATCAGACGAGCAAAAAACAACGAAGATTTTTACGAATTTGATGATGATACCGGAGAAGAAACATCAAAAATTTACCTCGATTCAGAAGGAAATCCATTTAGAGCAGATGCAATTGTTATTGACGGGGCTTCACTATTGTATGTGGCAAAACAACAAAGCTTTGTTGAATTCAGCAAAAAACGGGCAACAGTCAGAGCAGCTAAAAATGAACTTGTCGGCTTGGCAAAAGAAGTTGCGATTGAAGGTGCAAGCATTGAGATCAAAGATTATAATTCTTTAAAATTCGAAGGACAAAATTTTATATTGGATTTGCTTGCTTGCGGAAAACATTTTGCGGTTACTTGCCGTGAGGTTGACGAAAAAGAACAATTTAAAGATAAGACCGGTGAAATTAAATCTATGGCAACCGGAAGAAAACAACCGGAAGGCTTTAAAGATATTCGTTACAACGTGAAAACTGTAATCAGATTATTTAAAGACACAGACGGCGTTATCAAAGGTCTCGTTGAAAATAAGGATAGATCGCTTGTACACGTTCAGGATGAAATTTTGATTGAGCCAAGTTTATTGGATTGGCAAATCGTGATTTCTAAGAACAAAGGAAAAAAGGATTTCAAACCGTCGAATCATTTAGACAAATCCGTAAATGCCGAAGTTAAAGCTATCGAAAAACAAAATGCTAAATATGAAGATGAACTTATAAATGATGATAAATCTAACGCCATTGGCGAACTGAACTGTATTGAGGATTATCATGCGGCAATAAAAACTGTTTTGACCGGTTTACCACAAACACAAAAATCTGAAAAAGCTAAAAAGATAAAAGAAGCCGGATATCCGACCGCATATGAGAAAATTACTGATATAGATAAACTTAAGGAATATCTTGAAATTGTAAAAGGCTAAACCTAATTCTGCTTGCTGCCTGTCACAAGATGGGCGGCAAGAAGGGAGGATTTTTTTTGAAAGCGTGTGCTTTCTGCAAAGAAAAAATTATAAAAGAAAATAATTGTTATGTTGAAAGAAACGGCAAGGCTTATCATAATAATTGTTTTATCGAATATATGACTACGATTAAAAATCTTCGCTGGAGATGGACAAAGGAACAGTGCGAAAAATATATTGAAGAATTTATTTCTAAAATAAAATCTAAAAATACAAGAAAAGCTCTGACAGATTATATATTTGAATTTTATGGGATAACATATTTATCAAAAAGCTTTTATATAAAATTGGATTCTATATATAAAGGAAGATATCTGCATTTTAAAAATGCTGTATCGCCGGAAGACCTTCTTGATATGTGGAAGCGGCAAGCGAATTATTTGAAATCGGTAAATTTGGTCAATATTAACAAAGGAAAAATAATTAAAGATGAAAATAGGGTAAATTACGATTTAAGTATTTTATTAAGTAAATACGATAGTTACTGCAAATGGAAATTAGAAAAAGAAACTGAAAATAAGCGCCTTGAAGCACAGATTGCAGATATCAACAAAAATACTGAAGCGATAAATCAGATTTCAAAACAGAGAAGACCAAACAAAAGCAATTCGATATTTGATTATTTGGATGAAATTTAATTGGTGGTGTAAAAATGCCGACAGAAGCTATTAATACAGCTAATGAGTTTCTTGTTGTTGGCTCAATATTTAAAAGACCGGAATTATTAGTGGAATACAGTAGATATATTAAAAGTAAATACGATTTTTCTGATAAAGCGACAATATTTTTATATGACTCTATGGAAATAATGTATTCCAAAAGAACTCAGAATTTTAATCAAAATTCGGTAATTACTTTTATGGCAGAAGATAAAGAACGATTAAAAATTTTCAAAGATATCAACGGATGGAAATTATTAAATGAATGGGGTAATCTTGCAGAGCCGGAGAATTTTAAGAATTATTTTGAAGTACTGAAGAAATATTCTTTATTGCGGGAATACGAAAGAGAAGGCTTTAATATAAGCAAAATTTTGAATCATCCAAAGTTCGAAGCTTTCTCGGCACTTGATATTTATAGGCTGATCAGGGCAAAAGCCGACAGAGTTCATACTGCGATTATTGAAAACAGCGAAATTGACATCTTAAACAAGAATATTAAAAAAACGCTACTAAATTGCATGGATATACCTGATATGGGCTTAATAACGCCTTATCCGCTTTGGAATGATATATTCCGCGGTCTGCGAGATGAAAATTTATTTGTTGTTGGTATGCTGTCAAACGCAGGAAAATCAAGGTTTATGTTTAAACTTATCGCATATATTACTTTGGCTCTGAAAGAAAAAGTATTCGTTATGTTAAATGAAATGACTTTAAAACAGATGAAATTTTGCTTAATTACAACGGTCATAAACAATTGTGAATTTCAAGAATTGTTCAAAATAAAACTGAACAAAAAAGAAAAAGAAATTGCTTTGGGTTTATACAAAGACGACTATGGCGATTTTATTTACCGAAAAACCAATGAAAATGGGGATTTTATTAATTCGCTTGAAGAACATATTTCTGAAGTCGAATCGAAATCTTCGGAATATAGAAATATTATGGCTATTGCCGACTGGATAGAATCGGAAACTGAAGGACTGATTATTTCTAAAGAGCTGAATATTTATGATGACAAAACTCTTGAATTTGAAATCAGGAAATCAGTTTTAACAAGCGGAACGAGATATATTTTTTATGACACTTTGAAGGATGATATTAGAAATATCGGTGACTGGTCCGGCCTAAAGAAGACCACGACAAAATTATCTGAATTAGCCAAAGAATTGAAAATATTTTTGTATGGCAGTATTCAGCTAACCGACGATGCCGAATATGTATCTCCGGATGATTTAACATCTATGAATATAGCAAACTGCAAGCAGCTTAAACATCTTGTTGATTCATTGATGCTATTCAAAGAAATTAAGCCAACAGAAATATTTAAATACGGCTATATCGCTTTTCATTCTGATTGGGGAACACCATCGGTTCATAATTTGGAAGAAGGGAAAAAATATTATTGCGGTGTGGTTGATAAGAACAGAGCTGGTGAGAAGAAGAAAATTCTTTATGAAGTTAATCTGGACTATAACACTTGGTACGAATTAGGAGAATTGATTCGAAGATAGGTGGTGTAATATTGGAAGTCGATTCTTTAAAAAAATACATAATTGATAATGACTTGATAATTGAAATATTGGAGAAATTAGGATGTCATCATGTGCGTGATAAAGGCGATTATATTTCGGCAGCCAATCCTGACGGAGATAATCCTTCCGCTATAACTGTTTATAAAAATGAAAATCTGACAACTAAAAATTACACCAGAAATATTTTAAGAGATGATATTTATTCTTCTGATTTAATTACCTTGGTAGAATTTTTTGAAAAATGTAACTTTTTCGAGGCTTTGAAGAAAATTTCAGGCTGGATTGATTTAGACTTTTATCATGATTTCGAAAAAGAACTTCCGGAAAGTATAAAAATCACAAA
This sequence comes from Eubacteriales bacterium, assembly GCA_031551135.1. Lineage (GTDB taxonomy): Bacteria > Bacillota > Clostridia > Lachnospirales > JAITVM01 > JAITVM01. The sequence goes on from JAVBOA010000009.1 coordinate 80,873, forward strand.
AATGATATTAGAAATGCAAAGAGGCATAGAATCAACTGAAAACGACAGACCTCTAAAGCCTATTTCAGAAAAAATATTAAATTATTATCCGAAACGAGTAAATGATATGTTTTTAAAAGACGGCATTGATTATAATACTCAAAATTTATTTGAAATCGGGTATTGTGATCGAAGTAATCGCATAGCGATTCCGATTAGAGATGAAATCGGAACTTTGATTGGAATTAAAGGGAGATTGTTTCAAAAATTAATTTCTGAAAATGAGATGAAGTATATATATTTAGAGCCTTGCAGCCGGTCGAAGATTTTATATGGAATTTATCTGACTCTGCCATATATAAAGGAAAAGAAAATTTGCTATGTAACGGAATCAGAAAAAGCCGTTCAGCAACTTTGGAGTATGGGCTATAAAAATTCTTGTGGTATCGGCGGTAAAAATATTTCGAAAGAGCAAATCAATAAGCTTACGAGATTATGCGTAGAAATTGTTTTTTTATTTGACAAAGACGTATCCAAAAATGAATTGGAAGAAATAGCTGATAGATTTGTTGAAAATCAAAAAGTATATGCCGTAATTGATGCTAATGACATCCTTGGAGAAAAGGAGTCACCGACCGATAATAAGGAAAAATTTGAACTCTTGATTAAAAATAATCTTTTCAGAATCAGATGAGGTGAAAATTTGGAATATAAACTTATTGAAAATAGTTTGAATGATTTAGAGAATATCAAAAAAACAATTTTCTATAACAGAGGAATAAAGGATATTGAAGACTTTATTAGCCTTAAATCTACTTGTTTATATAGTTATTCAAAACTTAGAAATATTGAGGATGCTAAAAATTGTTATCTTAAGCATTTAGCGAACAATAGCAGAATGCATATAATCGTAGACAGTGATGTTGACGGATATACTTCAGCGGCTATGGTTTATTCTTACACAAAAAGGCTGAATCCAAACATAGAAATTTCTTATTCTTTACATACTAAAAAGGGACATGGATTATCAAATGATATTAATGTTCCGGAAAATATTAATTTACTTATTATTCCTGATGCTGGTAGCAATGATTATGAGCAATGCAAGGCTTTATTTGAAAAAGGCGTTGAAATAATTGTACTCGACCATCACGAATGTGATATTGTAAACGATTGCGCAATTGTTGTTAATAATCAAATCTGCGATTATCCGAATAAATATTTATGCGGAGCAGGGATTGTGTATAAATTTTTGCAATCAGTTGATTCTGAAACATGGAATAATTTTGCTGATGATTATTTAGATTTAACGGCACTTGCGCTGATTAGCGACAATATGAATGTTACATCATTAGAAACAAGGTATCTAATTAATGCCGGTATAAAGAGGATTAGGAACAAATTTTTTAAAGCACTTATAAATAAACAGGCCTTTTCGCTTGGAGAGAGATTCACAGGAAGAGATATACAATTTTTGATAACTCCATTGATTAACGCAATGGTCAGGGCAGGTGACAGCGACGAAAAAGATTTAATGTTCAGGGCTTTTATTGAACGAGATGAATATTTCGATTATAAAAAACGTGGTTCTGAGGATACAATCAAAGAAACTGTCTATGATAGAGCTGCAAGACTTTGTGTTAATGCTAAAAGCAGGCAGAACAGAAGTAAGGATAAAGGAATGCAAGACGTTATAGATTTTGTGAAATTTTATAAATTGGATGAAAATAAAATAATTTTTGCAAATGTAACGAATATTTTGAATTCAAATTTAACCGGAGTCGCTGCCATAAAAGTTGCGGATTATTTTAAAAAACCTTGTTTGCTACTTAGAAAAATTGATGATTCCACGTTTGCTGGCTCCGGGAGAAATATTGATGACAGTGCGATTGAGAATTTGAAAGATTTTTTGGAAGACACAGAAGCCTTTGATTTTGTACAGGGACATCAATCGGCTTTTGGGGTTCAGATTAAGAAAGAAAAAATAAATAATGCGATTTTAGAAATTAACGATAAACTAAAAGACGCAGACTTTAAAACAGTCCAGGTCGATTTGATTATCTATGCGGATGACCTTTCGATTACCTTGATTAGAGAAATTGACGATTTGAAAGAATTCTTCGGGACTGGTTTTAAAGAACCAAAGCTTGTGATCGAAAATTTATTAGTATCTAAAGAACAGTTTTCTATTATGGGAAAAAACGAAGACAATTTCAAAATTGCAACAAACGATAACATTCAAATTATTAAATTTAGAATTAACGAAGATGATGAATTACTGAAGGCTTTGGAGTCAAAAGAAGAGGTCTATATTAATTTAATCGGAACGGCAAATATCAATAATTACAAAGGAATTCTGACTTGTCAAATAATTATTTCTGAATACGAAATATTACAAGCGGCGGGTGAGAATCTTGTATAGCTCATTACATAACCATTCCGAATACAGCCTTCTTGACGGCTTTGCTAAGCCCGAAGAATATTTTAAACGTGCCTCGGAAATCGGGTTGAAAGCTTTTGCGATTACTGAGCATGGAAATCAATACAGCTGGGTATATTTTGATAAAATCAAAAAAAATTATCCGGATATAAAAATGATTTTCGGCATTGAACTATATGAGTGTTTTGATATGAGCGTTAAGGATGAAAATAATAAATACTTCCACTTAATTGCGCTTGCAAAGAACGAAAACGGAAGAAAAGCCCTGAATTCCATTGTGACAAAAAGTAATTTTGAAGGTTTTTATTATAAACCGAGAGTAGATATAACTCTTTTAAGGCCTTATGCGAACGACTTAATTATTCTAACGGCTTGCTTAGCCTCAAAGCTCTCAAGAGAAAAAAATTATAAAAAATGTATTGAATACGTAAATGAATACAATTCGATTTTTCCGTATTTTTATCTCGAAATGCAAAGTCAGAATAATATTGAGCAGGAAGAATATAATAAGAAAATCCTGAAATTGTCGGCCGATACTGATACTCCTTTTGTTATAACAACGGACAGTCATGTGGCTTATGAGGAAGATTTGAAATATCAAGCGAGGCATGTTCAGATTGCCCATGACAGCGATACGATATCAGAAGCCTATGATGGTTGTTATCTGCAATCTGAGGAAGAAATCCATAAAATCATGGATAAACAAATCGGAATTGAAAATGTAAATATCGGACTTGAAGAAACGAATAAAATCGCTGATTTAATTGAATTTGTAGAAATGCCATTTCAAAAACCGAAGCTGCCTAAATTCAAAATTCCTGAATCTTTTAAATCAGAACTTGATTATCTAAAATATTTATGTAAACAAGGTTGGGAACGCAGAAATATAAACAACCTGCCGTTAGCGGAGATTGAGAAACGGAAAGAAAGATTAAATTATGAAATAGAAATTATTAATCAAATGGGATATGTGGGATATTTTCTGATTGTCTGGGATTTTGTGAATTACGCAAAAAGCAGCAGTATTATGGTCGGTGATGGACGAGGCTCCGGTGGCGGAAGCTTTGTAAATTATCTTTTGGGAATTTCAGAGCTTGACCCAATTAAATACGATTTAATTTTTGAGAGATTTTTGAATCCTGAACGTGTTTCAATGCCGGATATCGATTTGGATTTTTCCGATAAAGCAAAAATTGTTGAATATCTTTCGAATAAATACGGCGTTGATAATGTATGTCAGATTATTAATTTCTCTTATATAACGCCGGTTGTCGCAATCAAAGATGTAGGAAAAGTCTTAAAAATCCCGTATTTCATCTGTGATAAAATCAGCAAAAAATTCACTAACTCTACTTTTGATGAATGTTTGGCTAACAATACAAATATTTTAATCGAATACAAAGAATATGAGGAGCTTTTTGAAATCGCTTCGAAAATCAGCGGAAGAGTGAGGCACGCAAGCATACATGCCGGTGGTGTCGGGATAGTCGATACCAGTATAAATGATTTCATGGGAATGAAAGTCGGCAGTGATAACGAGCATATAATTCAGGTTGATAAAGTCATGGTTGAAGAAATAGGTATTATCAAATTTGATATTCTCGGGGTTTCTACGCTTTCTGTGCTTCAAAATGCAATGAAATACGCGGGAATCAAGCCGGAAGATTTAAGTATCGATAATCCTGATTTTTTCAATAATGATAAAATGTACGAACTTCTGCAAAGCGGAAGAACAAACGGAGTTTTTCAGGTTGAATCACAGGGAATGAAAGATTTACTTTTACAATTAAAGCCGACAAACCTTGAAGATGTATCCGCAATATTGGCTTTATATCGTCCTGACTCAATGCCTATGTTGGAAGATTATATATATTATAAGCATCATGAGGATGAAATTAAATATTGGCATACGGATATGATACCGATTTTGAATAAGACATATGGCTGTATAATTTATCAAGAACAAATTATGGACATTGTAAGAACTTTCGGCGGCAGAAGCTACGGCGGTGCTGATCAATTCAGGCGTGGAATCGGCAAAAAGAATGTTAAATTAATTCAAGAAGAATCATCAAAACTTAAAGACGAAATAATTCAGAATAATTATCCAGAAGAACTTGCAGAAAAAATAAGCTCTTATCTTGCTACAATGGGTGGATATTCTTTCAATAAAAGTCACTCTGCTTTGTATTCGATACTAGCGCTGAAGACGGCGTATTTAAAAGCCAATTATCCACTTGAATTTTTCTGTGCACTATTAAATCAAAACAGAAATAATTTCGGAATTTTAAACAAATACATTGTGGATGCAATCTCGTTTGGTATTGAAATTTTACCGCCGGAAATTAATAAATCCATAGAAGAATTTACAATTTACAAAGGGAAAATACTTTTTGGTTTATCTGCCATAAAAGATATAGGCGAAAATATTGTTAGATATTTGTTGGCCGAAAGGCAAAAAGGGGTGTTTACAAGTTTAGAGGATTTAAACTGTAGGTTAAATTTATCAAAAACTCAAGTAGTCGCTTTGATTAAATCCGGTGCGATACCTTGCAAGGACAAAATGCAGTTCCTCAAAAAATATGCCAAAAGTCTGTATAAAACAAGCGAATTCAAAGAAGTCACGACTTTACCCAAATTGTCTGTATTAAAAGATAAATATAATATTGATACAGATATTGTAAAAACTAAAGAAGAGCGTCTACGCCTCTATAACAAAGCAAAATATATCGAACACAAATCGACTCAGGAATTTAAATTCAATAAACATATGAATGATTTCGAAAATCAGTATCTGCAAGAGGAAGCTTTTTGGGAATTCGAAACATTATCAATATTTCTGAATCACAATCCTTTTAATGAAGCTTTAAAATTAATAAGCCATTCCTTTGACGAACTGCCCAATAATTCAGAAGGCGTGATCGTCGGCGTGATAGCAAATATTACAAAGAAAAAAGACAGGCATGGAAAACAATTTGCCTTTATATCGCTTTATTCAGTTTTTGGATTAATTGAAATCACTTGCTGGCATACGCAATTTAAAAGATACGAAGAACTGTTATGTAAACGTATGCAGGTCTCTATTTTGTATAAGAAGAAAGATGATAAAGCGATTGTAAAAGAAGTAATGGAATATAAAGAATGGCTCAGTATCAGAAAGGACGGGTGATAGAGGAGGATGTCGGTTCAGGAATCGATTAAGTTTAAAATTATTCCTCAATGCGAAAGGTATTATTCCGAAGATTCGAATTGGGGAGTATATACTTTTCACACAAAAGATAAAATACCGGAATTCTTGAAAATAGTCTACGATAACAATTTATTTAGCAATTATTCTAATGAGCAAAGCCAAGAAGCAATTAAATTAAGTTTATTAGCCGGAAATATGCAGCGTCTGCACATCGGAGCTGAATACGAAGTAACGGCTAAACTTGATTATAATGCGAAATATAAGTCATATCAATATATTCCGGATATAATTACAAGTACCGTTCCTAAATCTCAAACGCAACAGAAAATGTTTTTAGAATCAATAGTAACGCCGAATCAAGCCATTGCATTGCTTGATGAATATCCGAATTTAGTTGAAGACGTTATAAATAATGCGGATTTAGATATAAATTTGAAAAATGTAAAAGGTATCGGAAAAATTACATGGGACAGAATAAAGAATAATATTATTGATAACTATGTGATTTCTGATATTTTGGTGCTTTTACAGCCTTTGGGCGTGAGCTACAAGATGATAAAAAAGCTGCTGATGTATGAAACTAATCCAATATTATTGAAGGAAAAATTATTAGATGATCCATACATTATGACGGAAATTAACGGCTTAGGGTTTAAAAGAGTAGATGAACTGGCAATAAAGCTTAATCCGAAGATTTTTATTTCGAAAAAAAGGCTTATAGCTTATATAAAATATTTTTTTAAGTCGATTGGAGAATCGAGAGGTCATACTTGGGTAACATTAGATATACTCGAAAACGGCATACGGGATAATGTTTTCGAATGTATGGATATTTATAAGGATTTTATCGAATCAGAAAAACTCAAACAGTTCTTTCTTAAAATTGAATTCAACAAAGTTGGGCTAAAACAGTATTACGAAACAGAAATGGATATTCTAGAAATTTTGAAAGATTTAAATGATACGACTATAAATAAAATTGATTTACATTTTGAAGAAGGCATTAAAACAGCAGAAAAAGAATTGGGCTTTGAATTGACAGCGGAACAAAAATCCACAATCGAATCTTCATTTAAAAATAACGTTGCTATTATTACAGGTAAAGCCGGAACAGGTAAATCTACAATCGCCAGAGCAATAGTAAAAACTTATATTGCATCGGGGCTTTCTGTGTCGCTCTGTGCTTTATCTGCAAAAGCAGCTCAAAGAATTGCGGAGGCCACGGGACATGAAGCCTCAACAATTCATAGACTGCTTGGCTCAGACGGGCATAAATTTGCATACAATTACAATAATCCATTATCTTCGGATGTGATTATCGTTGACGAATCTTCAATGATTAATTCCGAAATATTCTATTATTTATTATCTGCAATCAAAAAAGGAAGCAGAGTTGTTTTAATTGGAGATGACAAACAGCTGCCGCCTATTGGCTATGGAAATATTTTTAGCGATTTACTCCGGATGAAAGATAAATTCAATATTATCTGGCTTACAAAAGTTTTGCGGCAGGCTGAAAAATCAGGCATTTTGTCAGATGCCAATAAGATTAGGGAAGGAATATTTCCAATTGATAATCCGTCTCAAAAAATAGTAACCGGCGAATTGCAAGATATGGTATATATGTTTAGGACAGGGGACGACTCGAAGGATAAATTAAATGAAATTGCAGTAAATGCTTATTTAAAGGCAATTGAAGAAGAGGGTCTCGATAATGTTGTTATTATTGTGCCGAGGAAAAAAGATTGCCTGAACAGTTCCGAAAGGATAAACCAAATAATTCAAGGGCATTTGATTGAGGATAACGTGCCATTCATTAAATTTGGAACAAAAATATTCAAGGTCGGCGCAAAAGTAATTCAACGTATAAATAATTACGATAAAAATGTCTTTAACGGTGAAATCGGCTATATAGCTGACATTTGGCAAGAGATAAAAAATGACGAAAAAGTCACATTATTTTCAATAAAATTTACTAACGGCAAAGAATTAATATACGCAAGAAACGAGATTGACCAAATTGATTTGGCGTATGCGCTCACAGTGCATCTCGCTCAAGGCAGCGGTTTCAAGACGGTAATCTCGATTATAGATACATCACATTATATTATGCTGGATACTTGTTTATTATATACAGCAATAACAAGAGCTAAAGAACGTTGTTTGCTTCTTGCCGAACCTGAAGCTTTTAAGAAGGCTATGTCAACAAATAATAATATTTCAAGACAGACTTGGTTAAGAAGTAAATGAGTTAATAAATTCTTTTCTTGCACAAACACATGATTTATATTTTACTCGGAGTTTCTGCAGAAATAGAAATAGCGTGCGCACGCCTCCAGACGTGGAGGTATTTTTTTGAATGTATTAAGCTTGTTTGATGGTATGTCTTGTGGACATATAGCTCTGGATAGAGCCGGAATAAATGTTGAAAATTATTTTGCTAGTGAAATTAAAGAAAAAGCGATAGCTGTAACTAAATTCAATTATCCCGATACGATTCAATTAGGGGATGTTACAAAAATTGAAACTTCGGATTTGCCGAAAATTGATTTAATGATTGGAGGCAGCCCTTGTTTTACGGCAGGTACGAAGATTTTTACAAAGGACGGCTATAAAAATATAGAAGATATAAATAAAAATGACTATGTTCTGACGCACAAAAATAGATTCAAGAAAGTCATTGATTTTGGGTACTCGATAGACAAAGAAGTTTTTACTCTGAAGGCGAGTGGCATTTTACTGCTTGAAGTAACCGGAAATCATCCCTTTTATGCACGGACTATGAGTAGAAAATGGAACAGTCAAAATAATAAATATGAAAGAATATTTTCTGAACCTTATTGGAAAAACGCAGAAGATTTAGATACTAATGATTTTATTGCTGTTAATATTTTGCCTGAACCTAATAGAAACGATTTTAATCTAACCGCCGACGAGTGCTGGCTACTTGGCAGATATTTAGCAGACGGGCATTTAAGAAACGATAAGCGCAAAAACAGAAAAAATAGTTTCTATTATAGTGTTATTTATTCGGTTGGAAATGATAAAGTAGAGGACTTCAAAAAAAGAATTTCTGAATATCACCTAACATGCTATCCTCACTCAGATTCATGTCATAGAATTTGCGTAAACTCTGAGAAGCTTGTCAAGTTTATCAAAAAACAAGGTTTCGGAGAAGGTGCACAAAACAAAAGAATACCTTATTTTATTTATGAACTTCCGAATAATTTAGCTGAAGAATTTTTGAACGGCTATTTGACGGGTGATGGGTACAAAGATAAAAATAATAGATTCTATGCGTCGTCAGTGAGTAAAGAATTGATTTTGGGCATAAATTTATTAGTCACGAAATTATACAAAACACCGTCCAATAATTATGTTTTAAATCCTCCAAAAACAAAGCTTTTAGAGGGCAGATTAGTAAATCAAAATACGGTGTATTCAACGGCTTTCTATAAAATAAGCCAAAAGCAAAATCATGCGGTAAAGATTGGAGACTGCATGTTCTATCCTTTTAGAAGCTTGGAATTAAAGGGACATGACACAGTTTACAATATATCGGTTGAAGATGATGAAAGCTATACGGCTAATAACGCCATTGTGCATAATTGTCAGGATTTAAGTATCGGAATGAACAATCGAAAGGGTCTTCAAGGAAACAAGTCAATTTTATTCTGGGAATACATACGCATTTTAAAAGAAATAAAGCCAAAGTATTTTTTGCTCGAGAATGTCGCAAGCATGGATGCTGAAAATAGAAATATTATATCCAAAACACTTGGCGTTGAGCCGATTAGAATAAATTCGTCGCTTGTTTCGGCGCAATTGCGAGACCGTTTGTATTGGTCAAATATTCCGAATATTAAGCCGCCGGAGGACAAAGGAATCTTGCTTCAGGACATTCTTGAAAGCGGATATACAGACAGAAAAAAGGCGAGAGCTCTACTTGTCAGCGATAGCAGACCATTAAAAAGCAAAGATAAAATGTGGCATAGATATAAAAATACGGGCTTTACCACTATTGTTTACGAAAGCAAGGATATGGATATAGCGAATATTCGTTATTTTACGCAAATCGAGCTTGAGCGTTTGCAAACTGTACCGGTTGGCTATACACAAATATTAAAGCGTGATGAAGCGGCTGATGTTTTGGGAGACGGCTGGACCGTTGATGTGATTGCTCATATTTTCAAACATATAGTTTAGAAATTTTATAGGGGGAAGTTTGTGAGTTCTACAAACAGAAGTGATGCAAGAAAAAATCATAAGTTTGATTACTATGTTACACCGATTGCCGAAATAGAAACATTTATTAATTTTATACATAAAATTGTACCGAATATTTTTACAGGTAAAATTCTTGATTCCTGTGCCGGCGGCGACAACGCACATGCAATGAGCTATCCGACTGTAATCAATAAAATTTTTCCTCAGCTGCAAGTAGATACAGTGGATATCAGAGATGACAGCCTTGCTGAAATAAAAATGGATTATTTGAATTTCGATTGTACTAACCGTTATAACACAATTATAACAAATCCGCCTTTCAATAATTCGCTTGAAATCATTAAAAAGGCGATCGAAGATGTCAGGAAATTTGGATTTGTCATTATGCTTCAAAGGCTTAATTTCATGGGAAGTAAGTCCAGAAAAGCATTTTGGGAAGAAAATATGCCAAAATACATAGTGGTTCACCACAAACGAATGAGTTTTACTGATAATGGAGGAACGGATTCTATTGAGTACGCTCATTATATCTGGCAAAAAGGTGTGAAAGTTACGAGTAGTCAATTGTATATAATTTGATAAAACGATTGCTCAAAATAAATGATGGAGGAATTTATGATTACAAAAAACGCACAGCAATTACTTGAAAAGGGATATTTTCAAGATGGAGAAAAAACTTGGTCTGATATAGCGAAAAGGGTTGGGAACGCTATAGCTCAAGCGGAAGTAAATGACACTTTGAAAAAAATATATTCAGAAAAATTTTCAGATATTATTGAGAAAATGGACTTTATTCCGAGTACGCCTTGCTTAATAAACGCAGGTACAAACTCACAGCAATTATCATCTTGTTTTATAATAGATGTAAAAGATAATATAGAATCCATTTATGAAGCTAAATCCAAAATGGCAAAGATATTTCAAAAAAACGGCGGGGTGGGCTTGAATATAAGTGCGCTAAGACCGGAAGGTGCAGATGTTGAAACCTCAAAAGGAAAATCCTGTGGTACAATCGGTTTTATGGAAGAATTTGATTTAACTGCGGATGTTGTTACAAGAAATAATTTGAGGAAAGGTGCGATAAAGGTTGATTTATCGGACTTTCATCCTGATATTTTGAAATTTATTAAATGCAAGGATGACACAAGCAAGTTTCAAAGAATGAATATTTCGGTTGCGCTTTCAGATAAATTTATGAGAGCTTTTGAAGAAGACGAAAATTGGAATTTGGAATTCCCAGATTACAGTAAATTCAAGAATATTTATGACAATGAGTGGAATGGTGATATTGACGATTGGAAAGAGAAGGGCTATCCGACAAAAATCTATCAAACGATTAAAGCTCGAGAATTATACCGCTTAATTATGGAACACGCTTGGAAGACCGGAGAGCCCGGAGTTTGCTTTTTGGATAATATGAACAAAGACAACCCGAATCCGCAACTGGGAAAGACAATCGCTTCTAATCCATGCTCCGAATTCGTTTCCATTCCTTATAATTCTTGCAATCTCGGAAGCATTAATTTATCCAATATGATTTCAGAGAAAAGTGGGATTTTAAATACAAAAAAGCTGAAAGAGACCGTCAGATTAGCAGTTAGGTTTTGGATAATATGATAACGGTGAATAAACTTCCGCTTGAACAAATAAGCGGAGTAACAAAGTCGATAAGATCAATCGGTTTAGGCACGATGGGTTTTGCGGATGCACTTTATAAGCTGAAAATACCATACGGAAGCGAAAGTTGCACTGTTTTCATTAATTGTCTTTACAATATAATAAGAGAAACAGCGGTTGAAACCTCGATGGAATTAGCTTTAGAAAAAGGGACTTATGACAAATGGAAAAAGTCTATCTGGGCAAAATATAATATTATGATAAGAAATTCCAATCTGATCAGCATTGCGCCAAATGGAAGCATTTCATTTATAGCAAACACCTCAGGCGGATTAGAGCCGAACTTTGCTCTTGTATATTCTAGAAGAATGAACGACGGAACTTTATTTTATATGATAAATCCTGTATTCGAAAAATATTTAAAAGAGAATAATTTATACTCTAAAAATTTATTGCAAAAAATTGCAGATAACAATGGCAGTTGCCAAGGAATTAATGAAATTCCTATCAAAGACCAGAAAGTTTTTCTTGTTTCAACAGACTTGACTCCTGAGCAACATTTAGATGTTTTAACAGAAATCCAAAGATATGTCGACCTTGCGTGTTCGAAAACTATTAACTTGCCACATGATGCAAAAATAGAAGATATAGAAGATATTTATTTTAAAGCTTGGAAATATGGCGTTAAAGGAATAACCGTTTATAGAGACGGCTCAAGAGAAAATCAAACTTTATCGGTTAAACGTGAAAAGAATAGGGTTGAGAGTGATTTTGACATCGGAAAAGAAAAAGTTATCTTCGATTCAATCGAACCTGTATCGAAAGATGATTTGGGCGAAACGTACGGTATCAACGCAAAAAAATATGTTGCCTGCGGAAAATTATATCCTAATGTCTGCCGTGATTCGGATGGGAATTTAGTTGAAGTTTTTATAAACACTGGGAAGAGAGGAGTGTGCCAAAGTAATATAAATGCGATAAGCCGATTGATTTCGATGAGTCTTAGAGCCGGTATTAAAGTCGAAGAAATTATCGATCAGTTAAAAGGTACAATCTGCCCCGCATGCACAAAGGCTTCTACAAAAGGTGAAAAATTATCCGGATTAAGTTGCGCAGATGTTATTGGAAGGGCTTTAGAAGATGCATATAATAAGGAAGAAATTATTATCAAGAGAAATTTTTTGAATGATTCAGTTTGTAAAATTGAAAATGTTGCGGAATTCAAATGCGATAAATCAAATTTATCTCTTTGTCCTGATTGCGGTAAATTATCAATCAAAAGTGAAGGGGCGTGCGTTAGTTGTATTGAATGTGGTTGGAGTAAATGTTGAAATTATTTCATAGAATAGTAAACAAATACAAATAATTAGGGGAACATTTATGAATAGAGAATGGAATATGGTCAAGGACTTTCACAAAGCTTTTAATCATCCGGTATCGGATAAACCGAAAATGCTCGGTTATGACAGGATAAGTCGCAGAGTAAATTGGATGTGGGAAGAAATTGATGAGTTTATTGCCGCTAAAACTATAGAAGAACAAGCAGATGCAATGATTGATTTGATTTATTTTGCACTCGGTACGCTTGTTGAAATGGGCGTAGAACCTGAGAATTTATTTCAAATAGTTCAAAAAGCCAATATGTCAAAATTATGGGATGACGGCAAGCCGCATTTTAAAGAAGACGGCAAAGTTATGAAGCCTGCGACATGGGTAGACCCTGAGCCGTTATTAATAAAAGAAATTCAAAGGCAAATTGATAAGGTGTGATGCTGATGTATATATGTTTGGATTGCAGTAATTTGTTCAATAATGCGGTAAAATTTATAGAGAAGCATGGTTTTGACTCACCGCCATATGAAGAATATCATGCTTGCCCGGAATGTGGCGGGGCTTATTGCGAAGCTTATACTTGTTCTGTTTGCGAAGATTATATTTTAGGTGACTACATAAAAACAGAAATGGGCGATAGAATTTGTAATAATTGTTATATGGAATATCGATTTGGAGAGGAAAAGTTTGAATGAAATTGAAGGTCGATCGAAAATCGATTGTTCGTTAAAAAAGTTTTACGGTTATAACCATAAAAACTTGTTGATAATTATATTATGGTATATACTGTAAACGAGGTGATTTTATGATTAAAAGAGAGCTATATCTAAAACAAATTCGCCCATTCATTGGTAACGACTTGATTAAAGTCATAACAGGGATTCGCAGAAGCGGTAAATCCTCTATCTTGATGATGCTTAAAGATGAGCTCGTCGAACGTGGTGAATCTGATGAAAATATTATTTACGTGAATTTTGAATCTATGCAGTTTGATTATATAACCCATGCTAAAGAATTATATGAATTTATTAAAAATAAGATCATTAATGATAAAAAATATTTTATTCTGCTTGACGAAATTCAAGAGGTTGACGCATGGGAAAAGGCTATAAATTCATTTATGGTTGACTTTAACGTAGATATATATATTACAGGTTCAAATTCGAAACTCCTATCGTCCGAACTGGCGACTTATATAGCAGGGCGTTATATTGAATTTAATATTACTCCACTGTCTTTCTCGGAATGCTTGCAATTCAATGAAGCAAGAGGCGAACAAGTAGAGCAAAATCAAAGTACTATGTTGGATAGATATGTCCGTTTAGGCGGCTTTCCGGTACTGCATACACGTGATTATTCCTATGAAGATGCTTATAAAATTATAAACGACATATACTCATCTGCAATTTTGCGAGACGTTGTAGAAAGAAACAGTATTCGTAATGTGAATCTGCTTGAAAAAGTAGTCAAGTTTGTATTCGAAAATACGGGTAATATTTTTTCAGCTAAAAAGGTAGCGGACTATTTCAAAAGTCAGCAACGTTCTATGAATATTGAAACCGTATACAATCATCTGAACAGCTTGGAATCTGCTTTTATAATTTACCGTGTTCAGCGTTATGATTTAAAGGGTAAGGAATTGCTGAAAACCAATGAAAAGTACTTTTTAGGCGATCAAGGTCTAAAATATGCGGTATTGGGGTATAAAGACAGAGATATATCAGGTGTGCTCGAAAACATTGTGTTTCTCGAACTCAAACGCAGAGGATATAAAGTGTATGTAGGAAAACTCGATGACAAGGAAATTGACTTTATAGCCGAAAGACGTGAGGAAAAGCTTTATGTTCAAGTTTGCTATAAGTTAAATGAGCAATCGACTATTGATAGAGAATTTGAGCCGTTATTAGCAATAAAAGATCATTATCCTAAATATGTTGTATCTATGGATGATTTTTGGCTTGATAACATCGATGGAGTAAAACACATGAATTTATTGGATTTCTTGTTGGAGCGGAAGTAATTAAGTAAAAGTTATTGACTAATCAATGCAACAGAGGTGGTTGTGTGTATATAAAACGTCATATAGAAGAATCACTTATAAGAGTTTCAAAAATGTTTGGTGCTGTATTGGTCACTGGTTCACACGGGGTTGGAAAGACGACACTTATAAAAGAAATTGCTGAAGGGATTGCCTATGTTAATCTTTACGATCCCATGCTTTTGCTATCTGCTGTTGAGGAAAGCGGTACTTTTTTCAAAGATAATCCGCCGCCTGTTTTTGTGGATGAGATACAATATGCTCCAAATCTATTTCCTTACATAAAAATGCTTATAGATAAGGAAAAGAAAAAGGGACAATTTTATCTTTCGGGTTCGCAACAATTTCAAATGATGAAAAATGTGAGCGAGTCTTTGGCGGGACGCATAGGAATATTGAATTTACTTGGTTTGTCACTTAGAGAAATAAGCGAAGTGAATTTCAATAAGCCGTTTTTGCCGACCGATGAGTATTTCGAGGAAAGAAGGCAACATATAAAAGAAATTGATTATAAAGATATTTGGAAGATAATACATCGCGGAAGCATGCCGGAACTTGTTGCTAATACGGATTTTGACTGGCAGACATTTTACGCATCTTATACGAAAACTTATATTGAACGTGATGTACGGGAATTGACACAAGTTGGAGATGAGGTTAAATTTCTGCGGTTTATGACCGTAATTGCCGCATCTACGGGACAGCTTATTAACCTTGCGTCTGTAGCACGTGATGTGGGAATCAGCCAACCAACAGCGGATAGATGGCTTTCAATATTACAGACATCAAATATTGTTTATCTCTTGCAGCCATATTTTAATAACATTACCAAAAGAGCTATAAAAACACCGAAGGTTTACTTCCTTGATACAGGATTGGCTGCATATCTCACACGTTGGCTGACTCCTGAAACATTGCAAAACGGTGCTATGGCCGGTGCATTTTTCGAAACTTTTGTGCTGGCAGAGATACTGAAAAGTTACTACAACGCCGGAATTTTAGAACCGCCTATTTATTTTTATAGAGACAAAGAGCAAAATGAAATAGATATTTTGATTGCCGACAACGGAAAACTACACCCGATTGAAATTAAAAAACATGCTGACCCAAACAAAGACGATATTTCGGCTTTTGATTTGTTAGATATGTTAGATAAGATTGCAGGTTCAGAAAGAGGTTCAGGAGCTGTGATTTGTACGTATGATAATTTAGTAACTTTAAAGGGGAAAGATAAGGTCGTACCGCTCAAGTTTTTGTGATGTTAATAATAAGAAATATTGTTTAGATTTTTATATTATGTAAATAATTATTATTAATAGATATTTAAGGTGGTGTAGCTTATTTTTGAAATCAATGTAGTTCGGTATATTAACGGAAATGAAGTTGATGAGAGCGAATTAAAAAAAGTAGATATTAATAATTCAATAGTTACTGATATAATATCGAGGATAAAAAGTAGGATAAACGAGGAAGAGGCAGTAGAACAGTCAGCGAATAATTAATAATGATGAATTAACAGTCAGATGAATTAACTGCCGTTTGTAAAGATTAATAGAAAATTTATTCAAACGGCAGTGTTTTTTCTAAATCAGATTTGTGGACATAAGCAGTATTGAGAGATTTTCGACTTTATTTTTGTAGATTCTTATGCTATAATTCAAGCAAAGCTCACCTTATGTTATAACATGAAAAGTAACTAATAATTATAAATTATGGAGGCTTGTTTATGAAAAAAAACATATATTTGCTTATTGCTTGTCTAATGCTATCGTTTCCTTTTAATTCTGCCATATTTGCTGCTGATAATAAGACACCAAATGTTAAAACAGCTAATATTGGTACTAAAACTGACACTAATAATAAAGATACTAAAATTATAATTACTCCAAGTTATCAATATTCGAGCTATTATGTGAATGGCATATCAAGGTTTCCATCATCTATAGCTTTAAATACTACTGATAAATATGGAAAAGCTTATTTTTCAAATAAAGGTTCAAAACCGGTTACATTAAGGGTAGATGGGCAACCGGATAAGATTATTCAACCCGGTGCAAGTGATGGTGTAACTTGGACTTATACCGGAATTCTTTCTAGAACTTATCAAATTGAATTATCTGAAACAAATATTGGCATAACGGGTTATTATTCATTGGCCAAATCGGATAAACCATTTGTATCAAAGTGATATATTTTTTTATGAAATGTTTGAAAATTAGTGCCGCTTGTGATAATTGGAATTGCGCCTTGATTTTCTGGTAACAATGCCTTGATATAACTCTGGATTGGCAATTTCTTATATGCTATAATTAAGACCTGAAATATGGTCTTATTTTTTTAAAAATAAAAAACAAGAGGTGGTTTCTATTAAAAAAGCTGCTCTTTATATAAGGGTATCCACGGACGCTCAGGCGGAAGAAGGTTACTCGATTGATGCTCAAAAGGAAATGCTGGCGGCTTATTGTACCTCCAAAGGCATTAAAGAATATGAATATTATATTGACGGTGGTTTTACCGGAAGTAATATTGAAAGACCGGAAATGCAAAGGCTTGTTGAGGATGTTAAGAAAAATAAAATCGACGCAGTTGTCGTTTACAAACTTGACAGACTTTCGAGAAGCCAAAAGGATACACTATATTTAATCGAAGATGTATTTAACATGCATAAAGCTGAGTTTGTTTCGCTGAACGAAAGTTTGGATACTTCAACACCGATGGGACGCGCGATGCTTGGAATCATGTCTGCTTTCGCTCAATTGGAAAGAGAGACAATACGGGAAAGAACTCGAATGGGAATGAAAGAAAGAGTAAAATCCGGATTATGGATGGGCGGTGGCAGAATTCCGTTTGGATATGACTATGACAGAAACCTCGGAATCTTAGTAAAAAACGAAGATTCGAAAACTGTCGAAACAATTTATGAGCTTTATTTACAAGGTCATTCTGCCCAGAAAATCGCTGATATGGTGGGTTTGAAGTATGATAAGCTGGCAATGCAGATATTGGCTCGAAAAACTAATACTGGCGTTATTTGCTATAATGGTGTAGAATATAAAGGTAAACATGAACCGCTCGTCAGTCTTGAAACTTATGAAAAAGTTATGGACATGATGAAAGAACGCTCTGCCAGAAGAATTACCACATCTGAGCATTTGCTTCAAGGTTTATTGGTTTGCGGTAAATGCGGAGCTAAAATGCATTACAAAAAATGGGGTAAAAACGGCTATAAAGTTTGTTGTTATTCTCAGCAGACTAGCAAGAAACATTTAATCAAAGACCCGAATTGCGATAACTTGAGGCTTTGGGCTGACGAAATCGAAGATATAGTTATTAAAGATATATTGTCTATGTCTTGGGAGAAAATGTTGAGCCAAGAATCGCCTGAAGTTGAGATCGCCTCACCGGTACAGCTGATAGAACAGCAACACGTTGCTTTAACCGCTAAAATTAAGAAGTTATATAATTTATACGCTTCCAGTAGTGATGAGATTTTACTGGAAACAATAGAGGAAAATAAAAAAGAACTTGAGAGACTTAAGAAAATGCTGGACTCTGAAAAAAATCGGAGCTCGGTAACAAATAAGTTTGATGAAAAGCAGAATATGTTAAAAGATATTAATGTGCTTTGGTATCACATGACTTTTAATGAAAGGCAAAATGTTGTCAGGAATCTAATCGAGAAAGTCGTAGTAAATGGGCAAAACCTTGATGTCCACTATAATTTATTTTAGTATACTTATTTTTTCGACTGGGTATATTCCTGCCAATGATTATCGGTGAAATACGCCGCTATTTACGTGATAATAATTCGATTCGCGTCAGCAGATCACTTAGAGATACTGCATACAAAGCCTTACAAGTAAAAGAAAGCCTAACAAACAAAAACTCAAAAGAGCCGACAATAGAAGAAATTGCGAAAGAGCTGGACATTTCTAAAGAAGATATAATTTTTGCGTTGGATGCGATTCAGGATCCGATTTCATTGTTTGAGCCTGTTTACAACGACGGCTCTGATGCAATTTTTGTGATGGATCAGGTTAGCGATGAAAAGAATTCCGATGCAAATTGGCTGGAAAATTTATCATTGAGTGAAGCGCTTAAACGTTTGAATGAACGTGAAAAACACATTTTGAAATTGAGATTTTTCGAAGGAAAAACTCAAATGGAGGTCGCCGACGAAATCGGAATAAGTCAGGCGCAAGTTTCGCGCTTGGAAAAATCGGCATTAAAGAATATGAAAAAGTTTATCAACTAATACTATTTTCATTTTGATAAGTAGAAAAAAACTTTTCACAGCGGAGTGTTTCGCGCAATGTTTCTAGCGCGAAATGAAATATTTTTTTCTATCCTTTATATTGAAAATAGTATAAAAATAAATAAACGAACACAGTCAATATCTTAAAAAGTATATAAACTGTGTTCTTTTTTTATAAAAAACTATTCGAATTTTTCTTTAAGCTTTTTAAGAAAATTTCGCAAAAGCTCATAAAAAATACCAATAACGAAAATTATCCATGCGACGTTCCATAAATTAAATGCGTAACCCGCGATGAAATAAATAAATATAAGACTTATCCAAAAAACAGCTTTGGACATGACTTTTATTTTTCTTGTTAGAGATTTTTGATATTTCCTTAAATCCAAATCGCCGTCTTTTTTTAGCGGATTAATCTGACGCAAATCTATGTTTTCGTTTAAAACATCAAGTTCTTTTTTGGAAAAATAGATTTCTACAGAACATTCAATTATTGCGGCAAGAATAAAAATGAGCCAAGTCCAAGACAATTCGGAAAAGCTTCTTGATAATGACCTGTAACCGAGAATATAGCTGAGACTAAAATAAATTATCGAAGCCCCAAACCATAAAACGGCAGAAAATGCCAGATGTAATTCTCTTGTGCGCTTTTTGCTCTTTTTAATGATTTCGAATGGAGCGCTGTGCAAAACTACACTTGCCTTGTCTCTATATGCATCTTTAACAATAGACTTTTTTCTGGAAAGGCTCTGAATGAATTTGTCTATACTGTCTTTATCATTGATGACCTCAGAAAGCGCTTTTTCCTTGTCCAATCCCTCTGAAATAAGCGATTCATATTTTGCGTTTAGGCTTGCGATCAGCTCATCTTTTAGATTTAATATTTTACTGTTATGCGCTGTATTTTCAAAAAAATTGTTTGCAAAATTGACAATTTCACTGTTCAATTCTGATCCCTCCGAATCTTCCGATATTAATAAAATTTCTGTATGTGTTTCATCTAGCCAAACAGCTTTCTTTTTATTAACCAATTGTTTTGCTCGTCTTGGGAAAGTGTTGCCAATCTTAACTCTGTTTTCATCCCAAACAACAATTTGTTGATTCAAATTACTCACCCCAAAAACATTTTTGATTATTTTATGGAAATACATCAGCGGTTTTTTATTATGGGTGCCATCCCCTGTATTGCTGCAAAATAATCTATATAAATTATAGCATAGTCAAGCCGCCGTTGGCGATAAAAAGGCAAAATAAAAGCGCATGAATTTATATAAATTCACACGCTTGAAAGGCATTAATTAATTATTTGAATCTTTACATCCCAAAACATTATCGATTTTATTTTCAACCAATTTTTCAATAAAGTTTCTGGCTTCTGTCAAATATCCGCGAGGGTCAAAACCTTCCGGCTTATCTGCGAAAGCTTTGCGGATAGCGGCTGTCATAGCCAAACGGATATCGGTATCCATATTTATTTTGCAAACGCCAAGGGTTGTTGCGCGTCTGAGCATTTCTGTCGGGATTCCCGATGCGCCTTTTAAATTTCCGCCGAATTTATTACATAATTCAATCATCTCAGGGTCAACCGAGGAAGCACCGTGCAATACAATCGGAAAGTTATTGAATCCTGCTTCGGCTAATTTTTTTGTAATAACAGTTAATCTATCAAAATCCAATTTTGCTTCGCCTTTAAATTTATAAGCACCGTGGCTTGTACCGATTGCTATCGCTAAAGAGTCGATACCGGTTCTGGAAACAAAATCAACTGCTTGGTCAGGGTCAGTAAAAGTTGCGTTTTCTTCGGCAACATTCACGTCGTCTTCTATGCCTGCCAATTGACCTAATTCAGCTTCTACGACTACGCCTTTGTCGTGCGCATATTCTACAACATCTTTTGTTAATTTAACGTTTGTTTCATAATCATGATGCGAACCATCAAACATTACAGATGTAAAACCATGGCTGATAACTGTTTTTACAGATTCGATATCAGGGCCGTGGTCAAGATGTAATGCAATGTCAATACCGGTTTCCATAATAGCGGCGTCAACCATCGCTTTTAAATAATAAGGATTTGCATATTTTAATGCGCCGGTAGAAACTTGTAAAATTACCGATGAGTTTCGGGATTTGCAGGCGCGGGTTACTCCTTGAATAATTTCCATATTGTTAATATTAAAAGCACCGATAGCATATTTATTTTCATATGCCTTTTTGAACATTTCTTTTGTTGTTACTAAAGCCATTTTAAATTCTCCCTTCAAAAGCCAAAATTGAAAAAATAGATTTACAATTATTATAATCTGTTGTATTATAATTTACAATAATATTATAAATATTACACATTTTCATCTATTTGTTAAAAAATATCTTGTATCTGAAATATCTTTGAGTATATTTTATTAAAAAATTTTTTTAAGTTATTTGTAACAAAAAAACTATATTAAAATAATATATTAAAGAAAAGATTTTTTTGACGATATAAATATACGAAAAATATCCTACTCTACAAAAGCAAATTAAAACATATGAAAATTACTTTATCTTAAAACTTCCAAAAATACTTATTACTTAAAAATTATTCAAAAACTACGGTCTTGCTTTACATATATTTCTGTAGCGAAGCCTGTATAATATACAATGAAGAAGGTGTTTTATTGCTATATATTTCAATAATAGCTTTAGTGTTTATTTTTGACCGTGTTACCAAATCATACATTAATAAAAACTATAAAATCGGTCAAACTAAAGAGATAGTAAAAGATAAAATTTATTTGTACCATTTAGAAAACGAAGGAGCGGCATATGGACTTTTGGCTGATAAACCAAGAATTCTAAAGCTTTTAAGTTTTTCTTCTATAATAATGCTGAGTATTTATGCTTTCAATATTTTTAAAGAAAATAGTTGCAAGGCCGAAAAATCTTTTACAGCAATGATTATAGGCGGTGCTATCGGCAATTTATACGATAGATTCAGAAATAAATCAGTTACTGATTTTATGTATGTAAAATATAAAAAAGCTCCCGTTTTTAATATTGCGGATGTGTTTATCTTCATCGGCTCGATTGGAACTTTCATTTTATCCTTGAGAAAAGGAAAATAATGCTTTAGTAAATTTACATATAATATTGAAAAAATATTTATTTTATTATATAATAATTAAATAAATTCCTGGAGTGTTCGCTAGCCTATTATTTTGAACCTACATTATTTTTATGGGAATCTAATGCCGGTAAACATGTCAAGCCTCTATAAGTGGAAGACAGACGTACCGATCGCGATGCCCACCTAGCTTTGGCTAGGTGTCAAAATATAGGAACGGCATGCTGGGAAGCTAATAAAATCAGGAGACGTAAAGTCTCCTATTTTAATGTGAGTTCGACGAAGTCGAACAAAATGCGTAAGCAGCTTAAATCGCGCAGCGGTTTTCACATTATGAGTACTTTTTCATGTGCTTTTGTATGAAAAAGAACGAATATACTCTTATCTTTGATGAGTAGCATTTAAAATCAAAAAAACAGCACAAATGTGCTGTTTTTTTTAGTATTACTGTTCGGCCAGAATCATTGTCCAAGCGTCATCATATAGTTTTATTGACTGACCTAGATCTTTATAGATTTCGCAGCGTGAAAATTCTTCATCAGACGGCCAATAAATATCACTGTTTTTCATATCATCAGGCAAAAACTCCAAAGCTTTTTCGTTTGTCGTTGAAAATCCAATATATTCTGAATTTTGAGCTGAAACTTTCGCGTCACAAATAAAATTAATAAATTTCTCGGCGTTTTCTTTATTTTTAGCATTTTTAGGAATAACCATAGCATCGTACCAACCGTTAGTTCCTTCTTTTGGTAAAACATAATTTAAAGACGGATTATTTGCGATTGCGTACATCGCGTCTCCGGAATAAACAACCGACAACGCGGCTTCGCCTTGAATCATAGCTTCTTTTATTTGGTCGCCGTAATACGCCAACACCAGCGGTTTCTGCTCAAGCAAAAGTTTTTCGGCTTCTTTTATTTCGTCAGGATTAACTGTATTTAAGCTGTGATTAAGTATTTTTAAGGCGACTGCAAACGAATCCCGCACGCTGTCATACATATAAATATTTTTTTCATATTTCGGATTCCATAAAATTTCCCAGCTGTCAACGGTTTCATCGACCATTTCGGTATTATATAAAATCCCCAAAGTTCCCCACATATAAGGAACGGAATATTCATTTCTCGGGTCAAATTCACGAGATTTAAAGCGGTCAGAGATATTCGAAAAATTAGGAATATTTTCGAAATTTATTTTTTCGAGCATATCCTCTTTTATCATACGTTCTATCATATAATCAGACGGTATGCATAAATCATAGTTTGTGCCGCCGTTTTTAATTTTAGCATACATTGTTTCGTTGGAATCAAAATTTTCATATTTTACAGTTATACCGGTTTCGGCTTCAAATTGTTTTATTAATTCCTCGTCAATATAATCTCCCCAATTAAATAGATGGAGTTCTCCGGCGCTGTCCGACTTGTTTCCGCCGGAAGAACAGCCGACAAAGAGCGATATTAGACAAACAATAAATAAAAGTCTTATTTTCAATTAAATTCCTCTTTTCTAATATTTTTATTGTCTCGTTTATTAATAAGGTATAATAAAATAAGAACAACCACAAACATAATAGTTGACAAAGCGTTAATTTTTGGATTAACCGCTTGTTTTGTCATAGAGTATACTAACGTAGAAATTGTATTTACGCCGCTTCCTGTTGTAAAAAATGTAATTACAAAATCATCGAGTGATAGCGTGAACGCAAGGATTGCGCCCGTTATTATTCCCGGCGAAATCTCCGGGATTATGATTTTATAATACGCATATAAAGGTGAAGAGCCTAAATCCAAAGCAGCCTCATAAATATTTTTGTCCATCTGCCGAAGCTTCGGAAGCACCGAAATTATTACATAAGGAATATTAAAAGTTATATGTGAAAGTAAAATAGTCGTAAATCCCAGATTTAATTCGGTATGGAATACAGAATTAAAAAAATTAATGAAAAACATATAAAGCAGCATAAGCGAAATTCCGGTCACGATATCGGGATTTAAAACCGGAATATCGGTAATTTTCAAAACTACAAATTTCAGTCTGCGGTCCATCCAATGGATTCCGATAGCCGCCAAAGTACCGATTATTGTTGCGAAAACCGCTGATAAAAAAGCTATCAAGAGTGTATTATAAACCGCTGTCATAATATTTGGGCTATGAAAAAGCTCAATATACCATTTAAAAGTAAAGCCCGTAAAATTAGACCGTGATTTTGATTCGTTAAACGAGAAGAAAATCAAAACGGCAATCGGAGCGTATAAAAAAAGTATTATTAAGCCTAAATAAGCTTTTTTTAATAATTTAATCAAAGGAGCGTACCTCCTTCTGAAGAAGCATCTTTATCTACAAAATTCAATAAAGTCATAGTTAGCAAAATAATTATCATCAGAATTATGCTGAGTGCCGAACCGAAGTTCCAATCCATTGCGGTTAGGAATTGCGTTTGAATTAAATTTCCGATTAATAAATATTGTGAGCCGCCGAGCAGTGCGGAAATTATAAACGTCGAAACCGACGGCATAAAAACCATGGTTATTCCCGAAACAATCCCCGGAATACTAAGCGGGAAAATTATTCTGAAAAAAACATTTACCGAATTTGCGCCGAGGTCCTGCGCCGATTCGATTATGCTTTGATCCATCTTTTTTAAAACAGTGTGTATCGGCAATATCATAAACGGCAAAAAGTTGTATACCATACCGAGCATAACCGCGCCGTCCGTATGAAGAAAGCTATGTTTTTCAAATCCAAAAAAACTCAAAACAATATTTATAATTCCGTTTTTTTCCAAAAGGCTTAACCAGCCGTAAGTTCTTAATAAAAAATTCATCCACATAGGAACAATCAATAAAAAGAAAATTGTGTTTTTAGCGGCGAATTCTTTTTTTGAAATAATAAACGCAACCGGATATCCGATTATAAAACACAAAAGCGTTGAATAAAAGGCAAGGCTCAGCGAGCGCACCATTATTTTTAAATAAAGCGGATCAAAAGCTTTTTTATAATTATAGAGCGAAAAAACTAAGCTGCCGTCAGGGTTTTTGTAAGTCAAACTATAATACAAAATCAAAAAAAGCGGAATAAGTATAAAAATTACCATCCAAATTAAATATGGCACAGAAGACAATGATTTTTTCAATTCAACACCTTCTTCATTATATGAATCTCGTTTGGTTCTATTCTAAGTCCGACCTCAGAGCCGACAGGGCTCATATCAGTACTGTGGATTTTCCATGTATGGTCTTTTGTCTGCACAATCATTTCATAATGCACGCCTTTAAAAGTTATAGAATTGACAATGCCATGTAATTGAGCGTTATCTATCGGAACAATGTCAATATCTTCCGGCCGGATAACAATATCAACAGGAGTATTTTCGCCGAATCCTTTGTCTACGCAAGGGAATTTAACATCTGAAAATTGAACGAGCAAATCTTCAATCATAGTTCCCGGTACGATATTGCTCTCACCGATAAAATCAGCAACAAACGGGTTTTTAGGTTCATTATAAATATCTTCCGGAGTTCCGATTTGCTGTACCACGCCTGCGTTCATAACAGCGATAATGTCTGACATTGTCATCGCCTCGTCTTGATCGTGCGTTACATAAACAAAAGTGATTCCAAGTTTCTTCTGCATATTTTTTAATTCAATCTGCATCTCTTTACGCAGTTTTAAATCGAGAGCCCCGAGGGGTTCATCCAGTAACAAAACTTTCGGCTCATTTATCAAAGCGCGGGCTATCGCAATTCTTTGCTGCTGACCGCCGGATAATGATGTTACCGACCTTTTTTCATATCCCGAAAGATTCACAAGCTTCAGCATATTTTTAACTTTTTCACGAATTACCGAGGACTCGATTTTTTTCAAATGCAAACCAAAAGCTATATTGTCAAAAACATTCATATGCGGAAAAAGTGCGTATTTTTGAAAAACCGTATTCAACTGGCGTTTATGCGGAGGTTCGTTCAAAATAGATTTGCCCTCAAATAAAAGTTTGCCGCTGGTGGGAGTTTCAAAGCCGCCGATAATTCTAAGTGTTGTAGTTTTGCCGCAGCCGCTTGGCCCAAGCAAAGTCACAAATTCGTTTTTCCGTATAAATAAGTCGATATCTTTCAAAATCACATCTTTTTCAAATACTTTATTTATTTTAATGAGGTCGATGATATGCTCACTATTGTCCATTTTAAATCTCTCCCGGTTTTAGAAATTTGGTGGTGTGGATACCCAAATAACAATTGCATCTCTGTCATTGTTGTTGACTAAATAATATTCTGCATTTGCACAAAAATAAAAAGATTCATTTTTTTTGACTCTGTATCTTGTTTCGCCCAAAAATAAATCGATGCCGCCTTGTATAATATATCCGAAAAGCTCGCCCTCATGAGGCCTATAGGTAGCGGATCTTCCGCCGTTTTTTCTAATCGTAATCAATATTGGTTCCATAATATTTTTTTGTGCGTTGGGAATAATCCATTTTATTTCATGTCCCTGCTCAGAATTTTCCTGTACAAAAAAATCGTCTTTATGAAACTGGACTTTATCATTTTCGGTATCGTTAAAAAACTTTTGTAAATTTGTGCCAAGAGATTCTAAAATATCTATTAATGTAGCAATAGAAGGTGAGGTTAAATTTCGTTCGACTTGAGAAATAAATCCTTTTGACAATTCACACCTATTGGCAAGCTCTTCTTGAGTGAGGTTCATTTTCATGCGTAATTGTTTAATTTTAAGCCCGATGTCCATATATACACCTCTAAAAAGTATTGGACTGCTAAACTATAAGTTTAGATTAACTAAACTTGACATTGATATTTAACCATAAAAAAATATTGATGTCAATAGATTATGAAATTTTATAATAAAATCAATTTTGTGAATAAATATAGGCATACTATTTCCCTTTTAAAGAATAGAAAAAAATGAAAATAGTATTATTTAGAATTTTTCACCCCTTAAAATAGTGATTGCGGTATTCATTGGGTGTAAAGCCGGTGGCGTTTTTGAAAACCTTAAAAAAATATTTTTCGTCACGGAAGCCGACCATCTCTGCTATTTCATAAGTTTTTCCGCCATGCATTACCAGAAGTTCTTTTGCTTTATTTATCCGAATGGCTTGCAGATAATGCACAAAGCTGGTGCCGGTTTTTCGTTTGAACAAAGTACTGAAATAACTTTGATTCATAGAAACCAAAGTGGAAATAAAACCTAGCGAAATGTCTTTTGCATAATGCCTTTCGATATATCGGATGGCTTGCTCGACAGGAGCATTGGGGTTTCCTTTTGAAAGGATTGCGCTATGAACAGACAAAAGCCGGGCAGTCATCGCTTCGGCAAATTCGGTGTAATTTGTAGCGGAGCTTAAAATATGCTCTATGGCTTCATATTGCCCAAATTCGCTTGAATGATTCAAATGGCGCTTAGCCTGAATACTTTTTTCTAAAATGCGTGTTTCAAAAATAATCTGTTTGCTTGTAATGTCATCAATATCTAAAAGGGCTTTAAAATAGTTTTTCAAAGCTTGAATAGCTTGCGGTTCGCCGCAAAACAGACTTTCCATTATCTCATTTCGAAGAGAGTCCGAAAGAACAGAAGCTTGAAGCTCCGGCTGACTATGATTTTTATAGTAAAAACACTGCGGACCGAAATTAAACAGACGGTTATCCAGCGCGGTGCGCGCCTGCTTGAGCAGCATAGGCAAGTCGGTTTCTGTATCGCCATAATCGCTGACCCCAAGCTGCAGCAATAAATTTGTTTCGCCGTAGATTTTTGAAAGCGTATTATTTATATCTTCAAGAGCTTTGTTTAGGGGGATGCAAGGCGCAGAAAGCGGATTAAACAGCAAAAACAAATAACCATAATCTGCTTTTAATTTCAACATGGGAGGGCAGGCGTTTTCCAATTGGCTGAAAATATTATTCAGCGCATTTTCAGCGGCAGGATTTTCAAGCGGATGACGGAATTTTACAGATACAATAAGGAAAAAGCTGCTCTTGAAGACGATTCCGGTATTAGCCAGCTCTTGCTTAATCGTATCCAACGGACAGCGGTTGGATAATATTTTCCATAGCAATGTCTGTTGTAAACGCGATATTTCTGTCGAATAGCTTTTTATAAGCTCGTTATGTTTTTCTTTGTTTTCTAATTTCTTATGTATGTTTTGCGTAATTTTTACAAGAATATCACGCAATTTTTTTTTGTTTATCGGCTTTAGCAAATACTCTTGCACACCAAAAGAAACGGCTTTTTGAGCGTATTCAAAATCCGCATATCCGCTTAAAATAATAAAGGCAGTTTCGGGATGATTCACTTTCGCGGCCTGTATAAAATCTAAACCATCCATCAAAGGCATTCTGATGTCTGTTATCACGATATCGGGCGAGGCACTTTGCATAATGGCCAACGCATCCTGTCCATTTCCGGCTTCTAAAAATGTATCAAACTCCAAATCTAATTTTTCTATAATATGGAGAAGGCCTGAGCGGATGATATCTTTGTCCTCAACAATTAAAATACTATACATTTCTATTCCTCCGATTAAAATAATGCTTTACGCTTACTTTGCCTTCATGAAAAAGAGTTTCAGCCTGTAAAGCCTGCGGGTATGGAAAAACGCGAATAAAATCCGCCGTTTTGCATAACGCCGATTTGAATGCCGCTCTCCGCGCCAAACGACAAAACGAGCCGCTGATTCACATTCCATAAACCGATACTGTTTTGCGTATGTGTATTTTCAATATTTTCCAAATGTTCTTGTATTTCTGCTATACGCTCGGGAGTTGCGCCCAAGCCGCTATCAGTCACTTTTACAATAAAATTATCATCTTCGCGCTGCGCATGGATGGAAATAGTAAGTAATTTTTTCTGACCTTGCAGACCGTGGAGCACACTGTTTTCTACCAAGGGCTGTAAAATCATTTTCGGCATCTTAGCGGAAAGAGCTTCTTTTTGAACATTTATATGCAGGTCAATCTGATTGTTCAAAAGTAGATTTTGTATTTTTACATAGTTTTGGACAACTTTCAATTCATTTTTCAAGGTTATAGTGCGTTTGTCCGGTGTAATATTGTAGCGCAATAAATTACCCAACGCTTCTAATCCGTCTGCCATTTGGTTCAATTCGTTCATTTCTGCAAGCATACGAAAAGTCTCTAAAGCGTTAAATAAAAAATGAGGATTAATTTGTGCCTGCAAGGCCAATAGTTCCGCTTCTTTTTGGCGTACTTCGGATTTATAAACCTTGTTGATTAAATCGTTAATTTTTTCGGACATAATATTCATGCTTGTGGCGAGTTCATCAATTTCGTCGATTCCGCGGACGGGAATGTGCATGTCAAAGTCACCTTTTTGCATTTTAGAAACCGCTTTTCTCATAAGCTGTATTCTTTTCAAAAGCAGAGAGGATACAATATAGGAAAGAGTTAGAATTAAAATTGTAAATAAAAGCACAATATAAGCAAACGAAAATTTTGCTTTATTTTTAAAATAATCTATTTCGGTTTTGGGAATAATACAAAAAATACTACTGTTTAATTCTGAAATTTGTCTCGAACTTATGTAGTAACTTTCTGCGCCGAGACTTACTTCCCGATTGGCGGACTGCTCTGAAATCAGCTCATTAAAAGCGGGCTGTGCAACGAATTCCTGTAAAGTATTTTCCGGGAACATGCTTGTTACTTCTTGCCCGTCCGAAGTGACGCAGACGGCGAACCCGCTTTGCACAAATGGAGTTAAATTTATATTTTCGAACAACTTTTTCGGTTTAATATCAACTTCTAAATAGGTAGGAGAAATATGGCTTACGCTGGAAAGACGATAAAAGAGGGAAAATGTTTTTTCGGTGCCGGCAGAAGAATAATTAAATGAGCGCGCTTGATGCAGAGGTGAGTAATAATAACCTTTTCTGTTGATTTCTGCTTGCATTTCTAAAAACCAAGGTTCTTTGCTGTGGTTTTTGGATTGTATAAAAAAATTATTTTCAGGAACTGAATCAACAGCGGTAAAAAAACGAAAACCGTCTATATCTTCGGATGAAGCCTCTAACCACGAAATAATTGGCATAACGTAATTCGTCATACTTTCTATGAGATCATAGTCGCTATAAAAATTCGCAGTAAAAAACTCGTTCAAACCGTTGCTGCTGGCTAAATGATAAGTAGAACGCCGTATGCTTGCGATTTTGCTTTCAACGCTCGCGTGCTCCTGATTCAAACGTTGTTCTATGGTGTTTAGCAGCTCGGTTTGCGCGGCGGTAACCATCGTGCCGTAAAGATAAATTAAAACTGCCAGATACGGTATCGTGACAACTAAAAAATATGACAGCAGTACCTTCGTTTTGTAACTAGGCCGAATGTGAATTTTTTTATATAAATGCATTTTTAATTTCAACTCCAAAAGGTTTATTAATGCTATTTTCATTTTAATATACTGACAAATGAAAAGATTTTCACAACGGATTGTTTTGCACAATGCTTCGAGGGAGGAATAAATTTTTCTCCTTTAAAATGGAAATAGAATAACCTCTAAAAAAAATCAACCAAATCCAAATAATCTCCACTGCTTTGCAAAGGTTAAAATGCTATAATTTTTATAAGAAATGAGCTCTGGTTTAGGCATATTATATGCCAGTGTATTTTTTTTTGCAAGTGAGGTTATAAAAAATGAGTATTTAAAATTTTTCTACAGGGAGAGGTGCGGAAAAATGAAGCAAGACAAAATGGCAAAATTTCTACAGCAATGGCAATTACAGATTATGATTATTCCAGCTATGTTGTTCTTTTTTGTATTTTCTTACATTCCATTAAGCGGACTTATCAATGCTTTTTTGGATTATAAGCTGACAGACGGATTTTATGGTCATTCATGGGCAGGGCTGAAGTATTTTAACGAATTGTTTGCCGATAAGGATTTTTATCTTTCTATGCGCAACACCCTCGGCATGAGTCTTTTGAAATTTATTTTTACATTTACAACACCTATTTTGCTGGCGTTATTATTAAACGAGCTACCATTTGAGCGGCTTAAAAAATGGACGCAAACCGGAAGTTATTTGCCTCACTTTCTTTCTTACGTTATCGTGGCCACGCTCTGGATGATTTTTTTGGATCCTGCCGGAGTTGTAAATGAAGTGCTTTTGGCTTTGGGAATTATCAAACAGCCGATTGAATTTTTGGCGGAATCGAAATGGTTTTGGTGGATTGGTGCATTAATCGACTGTTGGCAGGAAAGCGGCTGGAACGCAATTATTTATCTGGCGGCAATCGCCGGAATAAATCCTGATGTTTATGAGGCGGCGGCAGTGGACGGAGCAGGGCGTATCAGAAGGATTTTCAGTATAACACTTCCTTCGATTGCGTGGACGGCGGGCGTATTGTTTGTTATGAACTTCGGAAACTTGCTGAACGGCGGTCCTGTCGGTTCTAACTTCAACCAATCATATTTGCTGGGCAATGCGTTTAACAGAGAAACATCTTATGTTGTTCAGACATTTATTGTTAATACAGGTTTAAATCAATTAAGATTTTCTTTTGCATCTGCTGCAAACTTGATTGTGGCACTGCTTTCGGTCACACTTTTATTTTTGGCTAACTATGTTTCCAAAAAAGTGTTTGGCAAAGGAGTATTTTAGGAGGAGGGTATTTATGTTTAAACAGAAATCAACAGAGGATAAAATTATTGACACCGTAACTGCGGTATTGGCTGTTGTCGTATTGGTTTTAACCATATACCCGATTTACTATTGCCTTGTTTATTCTTTTAACGAGGGTGCAGACGCCGCAAAAGGCGGAATATATTTTTGGCCGCGTAAGTTTACGCTGGAAAATTACGCAATGGTATTTAAAAATACTTCTATTTATTGGGCGTTTTTCATGACTATTCTTCGTACTGTTTTGGGAACCGGAATCGCTGTAGTCTGCCTGTCTATGGCGGCGTACGCGCTTTCAAAAAAAGACCTTATGTTCCGCAAAGTTTATATGGCACTCGGAATTGTAACGCTTTATTTTTCGACATCTGTTGTACATTCTTATTTACTGTACCGTCAGCTGCATTTGTTGGATAATTTTGCAGTTTACATACTGCCGAATATTTATCAATTTTATTATATGATTTTATTTATATCGTTTTTCCAAGAACTGCCGCCTGCACTTATCGACTCGGCAAGAGTAGACGGCGCCGGCGAGTTCCGTGTCTGGTTTAAAATAATTTTGCCGATGTCAGTGCCGGTTATTGCAACAGTCAGCCTATTTATCGGCGTTTGGCACTGGAATGACTGGTTTCACCCTGCATTCTTCATCACTAATGAAAAATTGATGACAATGCCTGCTGTATTAATGAGGGCGATGTCTTTAACAGAAGCACAGCAAACCCTGCAAAAGTATATGTCAGTATCAAGCGGACAGAGCTCGGTTACAATGGAATCTGTAAGGTATGCAATGCTTATTGTAGCGGTTGCCCCGATTACAATGCTGTATCCGTTTGTACAAAAATACTTTGTAAAGGGTATGATGTTAGGGTCCGTAAAGGAATAAATTATAAATTGTTTAAAAATTAAAATTATTTTTAGGGAGGCATATTTATTATGTTAGCAAAAAAAAGATTGGCTAGCTATTTTTTGGTATCAGCACTTGTACTTTCAAGTCTTAGTGCGTGTGCTCCATCTGGGGAAGAATCCTCTGCCAGCGAGCAAGCAACAGCATCGACGCAGGAGCAAACTACACAAAGCGCGCCTGCTGTTGATACATCAACCACATTAAAAGATGTTAATTGGGCAGAAGTCGGCTGGAAAGCAGACCCGGAAAATTTAGAATGGAAACAAGACACGTCTCCGGTAAAATTGAGCTACTACGTGAACTTTTCTTGGTTTGGGCTTAATTGGCAAGATGATACCTCAAAACGCGTAACAGAAAAAACCGGAGTTGACTTAGAATTCAGCAAGCCTGTTGTAGACGATAACCAAAAATTAAATATGATGATTGCGGGCGACCAGCTTCCGGATATTATGACTCTGGACCGCAACGATCCAGCGATTCAAACAATGATTAATGCAGGAATGTTGTATTCTTTTGATGAATTAATTGAGCAATATGCACCTCAGATGAAAGATATTTTGCCAGAGGAAGTTTTAAACAATTATAAAGCGGAAGACGGAAAAACATATCAATTTACAACTTGGGTACAAGGAAAAGACTGGCAAGCGGCGGCTGTTAAATACGACCAAATGATTGGTACAAACCAAGCTTGTATCGCGATCAGAAAAGATTATTACGATGAAATCGGACGACCTGAAATTAAAAATGTAGCGGATTTCACGGCGGCTCTGGAAAAAATCAAAGAAAAACATCCGGACAAAATCGGTTTTTTTCCGGCAGACGGTTGTGTAACATCTGATTCTTTTGCAACTTCGGCAGCTATGGGTAATTTAGGTATTCAAATGGGTCTCAGCGACAACAAGGTTGTTAAAGACGGAAAAATTCAATGGGTAGTTCGTGACCAAAAATTTATAGATGCAATTAAAGTTCTGAATGATATGTATAAAAAAGGCTTGCTAACGAAAAATCCATTTATCGACACAAAAGATGTTGCGAAAGCTAAAATCGAAAAAGGCGATGTTGTTTCTTATTCTTGGGTAATTGCAGACGGCGAAATCGTTCCGGGCGATAATCCGAATACATCTTACGAGGTTTTACCTCCTTTTGACACATACGAGCAAATTCGTACCGGCGCTGGATGGCTGGCAACAGTTGTTCCTAAATCCTGCAAAAATCCGGAAAGAGCTATTCGTTTCTTGGAATATTTGGCAAGTGCAGAAGGACATCAAGACGTATCTTGGGGTATCCGCGGCGATAGCTATTCGGGCGATGTTGTGGCAGGTCCTCACTGGAATTTGGTAGACGGAAAACCGACAATGCTACCTGATTATGTTGTGGACAAAAAAGCTGACTGGGGCGGCGTTGCTTCTAAAAATGGTCTTGGTGAATATTGGACAGCTTGTAACGAGTTGCTTTGGAACTTGCCTTGGTGGGATGCTTCTGATGAAAAAATGTCTAAATTCAACGAAATGTTTGGTTCTAAAGTTAAATACATGCCTGAGTTAGATATTAAAGATCCGGACCCAACCAGCGAAGAAGGTATTATCAAAGGAAAAGCGTTTGGTTTGTTACAGCAGTATTCAGTAAAAATGGTTTTTGCTGACGACGCAGACGCAGAATACAGTAACTTTATCAAAGAATTAGATGCATTAGGTTTTGACCGTGTAGAGAAATTCTGGGATGATGTATACCAACAAAAAACAAAAAGCATGCAATAAATCAGACGGCGGCCGTAATAGGCCGCCTGATTTCGCATAAAGTGAAGTAGGAGGAAATTCAATGAAAGAAATATGGAAAAACTCTATGATAAAAGAAATTCGGGGCAGTACGGAAATTCAAGATAATAATTCAATTTTTGTAAAAGCCGAAAATGAAGGGAAAATCGTAATCCATTCTCAAAAAGGGCTTGTATATTTGGCGGTGGATTTAGACGGAGAAAGATATGTCATCAGCAATCGCGAAGGCATGACGCATTTAAAAGGACATGATATTTGCTGGCTTTTAGAATCGGATAATGCAGGTTTATATAGAGCCGTGGAAATTCACGCGAAAGGCGAAATAGAAGTACATTCAGAAGCGGAAAATATTTTGCTGACGATTTCTGCAAACTCCTGCGATTTGCGTATTCATGAATTATTTCCTCACGCTGATTTTTGCGGCAACCGATATATTTTTTCTTTTGACGGCGGAGAAATATTAGAGGAGGCATTATCTCGTTTTTATTGGGAATCGATGCTGCCAAGTATTGTAGAGCGTACGCGCGCCGCCGGTTATCCGTTTTGGAGCGGCTATGTTGTGAGTACTTTGCAAAAAGGCGAATATGCCGGAACATATCCGGATGTTGACCACGAATTTCAATGCAAAGGGCGTTTGGCGATGGGTGATTCGTTTGATGCGGGTGTTGTTCGCCGAATGATGAATCTTCAATTAAAACTCATGAAAAATGACCCAATCGGGCAATGGCGAAATCCCTGTGCGGTACAGCCTGACGGCACAATAGAATATCATGTTCGAAGAAACAGTATGGACCGCAAAGAAAATGCTGAAATGTTTTTAGTAACTGGAAATATTGAGATTTTAGAAACAGCATGGCTTTATATTTCGCAATCGAACGATATTTCGTGGCTTCGTGAGAATATAGAGGGACTGGAAAATGCGGCTTCGCTTTTAGAATTTTTGACAGATAAAAAAGGGCGGCTTTGGTCGGATGTTTTTTATGAGGATCAAGTTATGAAAGACGGTATGGAATGTATGTCCGCCGCATTGGCTGCAAATGCACTGTGCCGTTTGGCAGAACTTGAAGAACTTCTGAATCGAAAAGAAGAAGCTGAAAAATATCGCTCATTCGGTAGATTATTGGGAAATACAATGGTCAAAGATATTCCAAACGGATTTTGGGATAAAGAAAACAAACGATTCGTGGATTGGATTGACCGCCACGGCGGTGTTCATGACCATTTGCATTTATTGGCGAACTGCCTGCCGATTTTATTTGGATATGCGACTCCCGAACAAACAGAAGCTGTGCATAAATTGATTGAAGAAAATTTGCCGGAGTTTCAGCGATTTCCGACTTTTTTGTCCGCAAAAATTCAAGATTATACAGATTCGGAAATAGGGGACGGCGGTCCTTACGATTTATGTGCGGCAGGACGTTATTGGTGTTGGGATGCCGCATATTGGGGATTTTTGCAGAATGGAGAAAAATTATCAGAACAGCTGTTTACAGTAGCGGAACAGGCAAAGCTGGACGGATTTCGCATGGGCGAACGTTACGATATGAATCATGTATATTATATAAGTGACAAAAATTGGCACGGTGCTCCTTATTATTATGAATATCCATGTGTTTTTTCGTGGGTACTCCAGCATGAATATTTGGGCGTATCCTATGATATCAAGCGCAATTTAAAAATAGCGCCTAAGCTTATTTCATATGGAGCTATACGCTTAGAAGCTTTTGGTGTTTCGTATTCATATGAAAAAGATAAATTTTCGATTCAAAATATCTCCGATGACGAACAAAAAATAGAATTGGATATTTCCGCATTATACTCTTTAAAAGCGAATGAAAATCAAATATTTACGCTTGCGGCCGGTGAAGAAAAAGTTTTTGAAATAAAGGAGGAAATTCTATGAATCCTGAAATAAAATGGCTTTCAGACCCGGAAGTATTTGCAGTCAACCGTATAAACGCACATTCAGACCATTTTTTTTATGAGCATCGTGAAGAAATCGGAATGGAAGAAAATATGCCTCTGCGCCAATCTCTAAACGGCATTTGGGATTTTTGCTATGCGGATTCTGTGGAAAACAGGCCTGAGGATTTTTACAAAATAGATTTTGATAAAGGGAGCTTTGGGAAAATTGAAGTTCCGGGACATATAGAGTTGCAAGGCTACGGCACGCCTCAATATGTAAATACAATGTATCTGTGGGATGGAAAAGAATTTTTGCGTCCGCCGCAAATTCCAAAAGATAACCCCGTGGGAAGCTATTTACGTAGTTTTTCACTAAAAGAAAATTTAAAAGGCAAAAAAATTTATTTATCTTTTCAAGGTGTCGAAACGGCATTTTATGTTTGGCTTAACGGGAATTTTATAGGATATTCGGAAGATTCGTTTGTTCCTTCGGAATTTGAAATAACGAATTATTTGTGTAAAGGAGAAAATATTTTGGCGGTTGCGGTTTTTGCAAGAAGCTCTGCAAGCTGGCTGCAAGACCAAGATTTTTGGCGGTTTTCCGGGATTTTTAGGGA
This sequence comes from Eubacteriales bacterium, assembly GCA_031551135.1. GTDB lineage: Bacteria > Bacillota > Clostridia > Lachnospirales > JAITVM01 > JAITVM01. The sequence goes on from JAVBOA010000009.1 coordinate 117,895, forward strand.
TCTGTATCTATATGCTGTTCCAAAATCGCATATTGACGACGTATTTGTAAAAACTATTTTAGATGATGAATATAAAGACGCTTCGCTTGAAATAGAATATAAATTAAGTGGTGAAATGCCGTATTCGATATATGCTTCGCTTTTAGATGATAAAAAAGAAATAATCATTTCGAAAGAACAAAACGCCGAAACAGCAGGCAGAATAAATATTAATGTGGGAAGTGTTGCTCTTTGGAGTGCGGAAGAGCCAAATCTTTATGAATTGCATTTGGAATTGCGAGGAAAAGACGGCAGCCTTATTGAAATCGTTCCGCTGGAAATAGGTTTCCGTAAATTTGAAATGAAAAACGGAATCATGTGCCTAAATGGAAAGCGAATTGTTTTCAAGGGTATTAACCGCCATGAATTTAATATAAAACGCGGACGGTGCATTACGAAAGAGGACATGCTTTGGGATATTCGATTTATGAAGCGCTACAATATTAACGCTGTACGCACAAGCCATTACCCGAATCAAAGCCTTTGGTACAGGCTTTGTGACCGTTACGGAATATATCTAATAGACGAAACAAATTTGGAAAGCCACGGTTCTTGGCAAAAACTCGGAAAAGTCGAGCCGTCGTGGAATATACCCGGGAGTCTGCCGGAGTGGCGTGAGGCGGTACTGGACAGAGCAAAATCAATGCTTGAACGTGATAAAAATCATGCGTCCGTTTTAATCTGGTCTTGCGGAAACGAATCTTATGCCGGAGAAGACATAGCCGCAATGACGGAGTTTTTCCATAAAAGGGATAATACTCGTTTGGTGCATTATGAAGGCTGTGTACAGAATCGGGATTTTGAGCATATAACGGATATGGAAAGCCGTATGTATGCGCCGCCTGCGGCGATAGAAGAATATCTGCTCTCCAATCCGGAAAAACCGTATCTGAGCTGTGAATATATGCATATGATGGGAAATTCGGGCGGCGGTTTGCATTTGTATACCGAGCTTGAAAAATATGAAAAATATCAAGGCGGATTTATTTGGGATTATATCGACCAGACGATTGAAATCGACGGAAAACTGAAAACAGGCGGAGATTTTTTAGACCGCCCGACAGATTACGGTTTTTGTACAAACGGAATTGTCTATGCAGACCGAAGAATTTCACCGAAAGCGGAAGAGGTTAAATTTTTGTATTCAAATGTGAAAATAAAATTAACTTCCGATGGATTCCTTGTAAAGAACGAAAATTTATTTATCAATACAAAGGATTATCTTTTTGTATATCGCATAGAACAAGAAGGAAATTGTATATTCGAAAAAATATTTGAAATGAATCTTTCGCCGAATGAAGAAAAATTCGTTGCGGTAGAACTGCCTGAAATATTTGGTGAATATAGCGCTAATGTATTAATGCTGCTTAATCAAGATACGATTTGGGCAGAAAAAGGGCATATTGTGGCGTGGGGACAAAGTATTTTTATTTCCGAAAAAAAATCCACTGACGAAGAAAAAAATGTTCTTAAAAATTGGCGTGTGATTGAGGGCGATGTAAATATCGGTGTTGCGGCGGATAATTTTTCTGCTATATTCTCAATATCAGAAGGCGGAATTGTTTCTTTAATTCACGGCGGTTCGGAGCATATTTCTTTTGCACCGAAGCCGACGTTTTGGCGTGCACCGACCGATAATGACAGAGGACGTAAATTTGGTTTTGAATTCGCGTGCTGGAAAACAGCAAGCCTATATGCAAAGTGTACGGATTTTAAATTTCAAGAATCTGCAGACGGCTTGGAAATCCAATATCATTTTTCATTGCCTGCGCCGATAACTGCTTACGTTGAAATAAATTATTTTGTAAATAAATACGGTGAAATATTAGTAACGGCTAAATATTCAGGTGGGGATAATCTGGCCGATTTACCGCTGTTTGGAATAGATTTCTGCATGCCCGAAAAATTTGAAAATTTCACGTTTTATGGAATGGGTTCGCAAGAAAATTATATCGATAGGGTTTCGGGGGCGGTATTGGGATTGTTTAAGAGTGACAAAACAGAAAATCTATCGGAATATTTGAAACCGCAGGAATGTGGAAATCGTACCGGAATCCGCTGGCTGGAAATAAATGACGCAGAAAAAATCGGTCTGCGCTTCGAAGCCGAAGAAATGCCGTTTGAAGGCTCTGTATTGCCTTATTCTGCGCATGAATTGGAAAATGCCATGCATAAAGAAAATCTTCCTAATTCTGAGCATACTTGGGTGAGAATTTTGGCGAAGCAGATGGGCGTAGGCGGTGACGACAGTTGGGGTTCAGTGACGCATAAAGATTTTCGAATTTCTTCTGATAAAGAAATTGTCCTCAGTTTTCGGATAAAAAAAGCATAGGTTTTACAAAGGAGACAAAAATGATTGATTTGCATTTAGTGCCATTTAGCCGGTATGGCTCTTATTTTGCTATTGTGCAAGATAAAGAGAATCGGATTGTTTTTAAAGATATTCACGGAGGTTGGGATTATCCGTGCGAAATTTTTTATTTGACGGTATTTTCCAAAGAGGGAGAAGAAATAAAAGAAATTTCTGTCAGCGAATGTGAAATTATCATAGGTAATCAAGAAAATTTTGTTAGAATCTGTTTCGGTGAAGAAAATACTCTGCATATGCAAGCAAAGGGACTTGCTGTAAGGCTTGTGGCGAATAAAACCCGTTATGACAGCCTAAATCCTTTCAGCGAAAATCAATATGAATATCACTGCTATACAAAAGAAACAAAAATGCTTTTTACGCTGAGAAAAGGGCAGTGGGCGCTAGACGCGCCGTGGGAGTTTGTGGGCAACAAAAAAATCGAAATGATTGTAAACGCTGACTTTCTTGAAAGCGAAATGCTGATTGAAGGATATAAAAGCATTTGGAAGCCAAGGGAATATGCCGGATATGAAACGGATTTGGCGAAAGTAAATGCGGAATTCGACATGTGGCAGAGAGCGTTTCCCCTAGCGCCCGATTATGAGGAAAGCAGAAATCTTGCTGTATATATTCTTTGGTCAAGCGTGGTTGCCCCCGAAGGGACTTTGCCTTATTACACAATGTATATGTCGAAAAACGGAATGAACAATATTTGGAGTTGGGACAATTGCTTTAATGCTTTAGCGCTCAGTGAATCCTTTCCGGACTTGGCTTACGACCAATTGAGAACCTTTATAAAATACCAAGACGAATTTGGCATTTATCCCGATTTGATGAATGATAAATTCGTTTCATACAATTGCTGCAAGCCGCCGGTTTGGGCATGGGCATTTTTGCTTATGAAAAAGCGAAATGATTTTTTCAAGGATTCAGCGGTAGTGGAAATAATGTACGAAACTATTGTAAAGCAGACGAATTATTGGTTGAAGTACAGAAGAAAAAGCAAAGATGTTTTGCCGGCTTACATGCACGGAAACGACTCCGGTTGGGATAATGCTTCTATTTTTCATCAAGGAATGCCCGTCGAAGCTCCTGATTTGGGTGCGCATTTAATTCGGCAGATGGATATTTTATCGAAAATGGCGAAAGAACTCGGAAAGAGCGAGGAAGAAATTTTTTGGAAAAAAGAAGCGGATGCGTTGTATGATTTGCTTATTAAACGATATTTGGATGACGACGGATTTTTTGCTATTTACGAACCGACAGGAGAGCCGATTCAACAGCGTACCAGCCTTATTTTATATTTGCCTTTGATAATCGGGTATCGATTGCCAAAAGATTTAGTGAGTAAGATGGTAGAGAAATTAAAAACAGATTTTGAAACGCCATATGGTTTGGCTACGGAAAGCGTGTGCAGCCAACTGTATAAAGAGGACGGTTATTGGCTTGGGCCGATTTGGGGAGCACCTACGTTGCTGATTGCGGATGCGCTTTTAGAAATAGGGTACAAAGATTTTGCCAACAATATTATTCAGAAATTTTTTGAACTGACCAAAGTGGGCATGATGGCCGAAAATTTTCATGCTTTTACAGGGAAAGGGCTTTCAGATCCGGCATTTACATGGACTTCCGGAATATTTATAACTCTCTTAAATATAAATTGTTATAAAAAATAATAGTCCAAATTCAAAACCGCCCGTGCGGAGTTTTCACCGAAACGGACGGTTTTGAAAATTTTTATCATGCTCTGGTTTTGTCATCGCCGGATTTATGCCTGCTGCCGGATTGCTTTTTATTATTTCTGCTTTTTCCATCAAGAGCGCTTTCTGCCATTGTCGGGCCACCGTTGGATTTTTCCTTGCGAATTTCTTTAGGGTCAAGCTGACTGTCTTTTGCCATATTTATTCTCCTGTCTTTTATTGCCTGCCGTTTTTTTCGTGTCCGCCGTCATGCGTGCCGATATGCTGTCCGTTTTTGATTCCGGCATCAGCGTTATCTTTTGGCTGCATTTTACGCAATTCAGCATTAGAATGTTTTTCTTCTTTTTGATGGTTTTTATTATTGTTCATGTAATACTATTTCCCATTTAATTTGCAGAAAAAAATTTTTACAGCGAAGCGTTCCGCGCAACGCTTCAAGCGCGGAATAAAATATTTTTTTCTATTCTTTAAAAGGGAAATAGTATAATCAAATCTCCTTGGCTCTTTCCTCAATAGTCTGATGCAAATCGCGGATTTCTTTTTGCATCGAACCGATAGCGTGCTGACGCTGAATATTTTTTTCAATCAGCTTATCTCTTTGTGCATCAGAAGGAGTCTCAGCTATTATTTCGTTAGAAACTTCGATATTGTATTTTGTAGTATCGATTTTATTTTCTAATTTTTCTATTTTTTGAAATCCTTCTTCGCTGTGCAATTTTTCCAGATCACTTTGATTTCTATCCATATTATTCACCTCAGACTTATTGTCTTTCGTTTGAAGTTTTTTTATACGTTAGAAATCAAACTCATAGCAGATTGCTTTTTACATCTGCTAAATTAGAAAGGTATTCTTCACCGCTTACAGACAAAGGGAATCCTGCTTCCCCGACAATATTTACAATATTAGAAGCATCGAGTTCATCTCCTGCAAAAGCATAAGCTTTATTTTCACCGGCGGGAACTTCGGCGGCGACAACTCCCGAAAGACTGTTCATTGCTTCGGCTATTTTATCTTTATCATCAGAATTACATATCCCGTTAATATTAAGCGTGATTTTTTCATCTTTGCCTCCAAAAACATTTTTATACTATTATTCTACTTATAATGCGTAATTATGTAGAATTAGTTTTTGAATAGATAATACTATTTCCTTTTTCTTTCTTGATGATAAAACCTGTAGTCCAATTCATCGAGTCCATAGAATGCGCCGTCGCAATAATTTTCATGAGGATATAATTTTTTCAGTAATTCATATTTCTTGATGACCCAAGGTATATGTTTTTCATCAGCGATAAAACCTAATAGGACCAATACCATTGACTGAGCGTATGGGCTGCGTATATCGTCAAAACATTCAATCAGTTCTTCGGAAACATTCTGTTGGCTCTTTGCTAAAACCCTGACTGAAGTTTCAATAAATCCTGCATTTAGACTTGTTTTCAGCATTTTGACTATTTTAGGTATGATTTCATCAAATTCCAATGCTTTATTAATCAAAACCTGATGGTTTAACATATCGGTATTGCGGCGCATGATTTGAATAATTTGATCACAGCTATTTGAAGAAAGTATTTCATTTCGTTCAGCTTGCAGCTCTTCTTCTCGCTCCGGCTGTTCACTTAATATAGTTTCATGCATTACTTCGCTAAGTTTTTCTCTGGATTCAGGATAAGCCTCCATTCTCATAAAAAAGTTAGCAAAGGCAGGAGCAGTAGGCGTTTCGCTTTCAATTTTGTTTTTTTTGAAAAAATTATTTAGTAGGTTTTTGTACATTCTAATCAATCTCCTATATAGTAGATTCATTTCAGCATCATTTAAAATTTTGCCAAATAATAATATTTTCATTTTGATATAAAAAATTTTTTACATTTAATTTATATCATATCTTGCCCTTTTTTTCTACATATCAAAATGCAAATAGTATAATATATAACTTTTTTTACGTTGAAATCGAATTTTTGCGAATCGTAAAACTGTTTAATCCGCTTACAAGCCCTAACTAAGCTCATCTTGAGAGTAGTGCAATAGTGGAATACATTCCGTTTATAAAAAAATAACAATTAATTGATTTTCGATAAGAATGTAGTATACTTAATGAAGTAGTAGTCTTACACAATTTCCCTTCTAATACTATTTTCATTTAGATAAGTAGAAAAAAATTTTTCACAGCGGAGCGTTTCGCGCAATGCTTCAAGCGCGAAATGAAATATTTTTTTCTATCCTTAATATTGAAAATAGTATAAAGAATAAAAAAATATTTATTTCCGCGCACTTAGGTTGGGAGGAACGGATGTAAACTTTCTTTTCGTTCGTCAGTATGAAATGAATGGAGGCTAAACATAATTATGAATATACCGAATAAATGGATTGTAAAAGTCGGTATAATATTTACATTATGTATCATGTTAATTGCTATACTGGACTTAGTGGAGTTTATATTTATAAAGAAAGTAAATATCATATATCTATATTCAATTGTTTATGTTGTTTGCTCACTGCTTTTAGCATTTTTAGCAGCAAGATATCTAAAAAATAGACAGCTTGTCTTTATCACTTTATTTATTACTGTGTCTCTGGTAGGGAATCTTGTTATTACACAATGGTCGAATACCAAACCTATATCGGATTTTGGATTGCTTTATGAATTGGCGGAAAATTTGAAAAATGGAAATAGCGACTCTCTAAAAAATAATGATTATTTTCTTAGATGGGCTTATCAGAGTTTTTTTGTGATTTACGAATCAATAATAAGTGCTTTCCCTAATGGCATTACTGTTTTACTTGCCGTAAATGCTTTGATTATGTCAGGAATCAATTTTGTGATGTACTTAATTTTACATAATGTTTATGGTAAGTTTTGCGCGATATTTGTTTCGGTTTTATATCTTTTTTATCCGGCCCCTTATTTTTTAGCATCTGTACTGACAAACCAGCATATTTCTTTATTTTTTATTCTACTGGGGGTTTTGGTATTTGTGCAAAAAAACAACATAAAACATGGCATAATCAGCGGCTTATTGATTGCGATAGGTGATGCATTCAGACCGGATACAGTGTTGATTACAATTTCGCTTGTTTTTGTAGGAGCTATTATATTCCTTCTTCACATCAAGAGTCACAGAAAAAAAAGTATAATTTTGGCATTGCCTTCTCTCATATCTGCCTCAACTTGCATTATATTGGTTGCACTATTCTCGGCGTTGATTATATTGTCAGATATAAATCCAAATGGTTTGAAAAACACTGATCCGTTGTGGAAATTTGTTGTCGGAGTAAACGTTGAAACAAACGGTGTTTATTCAAACAAATTGGCTGCAGAAGTATTTAGTATTAGCGATATCAATGCTCGTCACACACTAGAGGCCGACATTATAAATCGGAATCTTAAGTTGGATAAAAATACACTGTCTTTGTTTTTTCGAAATAAATTTCGAACTATTTTTACACAAAATGAATACTACGGTTGGATGATTGCCGGTCAGGATGGCAGGTATGTGCCGATTATAAACAAACCCCTAAAATCTGTTTTAAATGTATTAACATCCGGCGAACGCATCTATTTTTTGATTATGTTTCTCTTGTCTTTTGCTTCTTTAGTTATTACAGTTAAAAATAAGGATGTGCCTATATTATTGTTATTGTGCGGCTTAGTGTTTGTGCTCTTTGTTGGCATACATTTATTCATTGAATTTCAGTCAAGGTATAGGTACTTTGTTATGCCTTTTATATTCATATTGTCCGGAGATGCGATTGATACTATTTTCATTTTGATATGTAGAAAAAAATCTTTAACAGCGGAGCGTTCCGCGCAAAGTTTCTAGCGCGGAATGAAATATTTTTTTCTATCCTTTATAATGAAAATAGTATAACTTTAATTATCGACACAAAAATACTTATGGCAGTGAATGTACATATTTATGTTCTTTGTCAGTAATAATTGGCTAAAAAACAAAAAAATAGAACCCTCTATTTTCAAGAAAGTCCTATTTACTACTGCTCGAGACCGGAATCGAACCGGTACGGGGTTTAAATCCCGCAGGATTTTAAGTCCTGTGCGTCTGCCAGTTCCGCCACTCGAGCAAAAATTTTAAACTCGGAAATCCGACAACAAAATATATTATACTAGCGGAGATTGTTATTGTCAAGAATAATTTTAAAAAATTTGTTTTTACAATTAGTTTTTTTAAAATTGGCTTTTTCTAATACTATTTTCATTTTGATAAGTAGAAAAAAATTTTTCACAGCGGAGCGTTTCACGCATGCTTCAAGCGTGAAATGAAACATTTTTTTCTATCCTTAATAATGAAAATAGTATAAATAATCTTACGTAAATAAAGGAACAACTATTCATTGGGTATAGAAAATATTTTTCGAAGTATGGCAGAAAAAAATTTAGGAAGTTTTATTACCTTAAATTTCATAAAAATCCCTCCAAAGCAGCTTACGGATGAACTGTTCGTCGGTGGCAAATGTCATCTGTACATCGCCAAACCGCCGCAGTGATAGCGTTAATACATAATACTGCGTTAAAAAGCGTTTTGTGCCTGTATATCGAATGATTTAATGATTAATAACAATCCGCCTTTAATTGAAATATCTGCAAAATCTGACGAAAAAACATTACTTATACCTCTGGAGGAATTCAAAAATAAATCTTCATTACAAAGCGGATAAGCCAGACCGGCTGTCGTCACGGATTTAACAATATCCGTTAAAGGAATCAGTGAAATAAAATCGCCTTTTTTGCCGGAAAGTCTTATTTTATCATCTATAAGAGTGATAAAATTATTTTCATTCAAAAGATAGGCTTTTACGCCTTTTTCAAGCGAAGATTTTAATAAATGAATATTTGTTAAGGTATGATCCATTCTGCTTCCTATGGCTCCAAAAACAAAGATTTCCTTAAAATCATTGTTTATAGCAAAATCCAAACATAATTCTAAATCAGTAAATTCTTTTTTTGAGGGAAATTGATAAATAGTGACATTCTCGTTTTTATAAAAATCCAAAATCTCAGAATCGGCAGAATCCAAATCTCCGATAATAAAATCGGGTTTTATGTTTAGTTTTTTTGTGTGCTTAATGCCGCCGTCGCAGCAGATAATGGTAGAGTCATTTAAATATTCAATTATAAAATCATAATCATAAATTTCTGCACTAGCGAAAATCAAACATTTCGTGTTCTGCATTTTATATTTTCAAAAAGTCCGCAAAACAATCATAATATTCACGGATTGATTTATTGAGGTCAGAGTCGAAAATATTGGCATCGGGAACAATAACATTTGCGCCGGCGTTTAGAACATCTTTCAAATTTTCAAGATTAATTGCACCGTTCATTTCAATTTCAGTGAAAAGATTATTGTTTGCGATGTGTTTTGCCAATGCTTCTGTTTTTTTGAGCGATTCCGGATTAAATTTTTGAGAATAATTTCCTGTTTCGACGCTCATAATAAGAACCATATCAAGATTTTCGAGATGCGGAAAGACTATTTCCAAATCGGTATTCGGACTGATTGTCAGAGCCGCGCGTTTATTGAGAGATTTTATTTTTCGAATACAAGCATCGATATCTTCAACAGCGTCCGGATGAAAATTAATAATATCCGCTCCGGAATCCGCGAAATCCTCTAAATATTTATCAGGGTTATTTATCATTAAATGTACATCAAAAGTCATATCCGTAATTGAACGAATTGATTTAATTATTGGCTGGCCATAGCTTAAATTTGGAACAAAATTACCGTCCATAACGTCTATATGAAGGTAATGTGCTCCGGATTGCTCAATTTGTTTTATTTGACCGCATAGCCGAGTAAAATCGGCAGATAGTATAGAAGGAGCTAATTTCAGCACTTTATTTCCTCCGTTTCAAAAATTCTTCGAGTATATTTTTATATCTATTATATCTTTGTTCATTAATATTTATGTTTATTTCTGATTTTATGGCGCATCCGGGCTCGTTTAAATGCATACAGTCGTTAAACTTGCATTTATTAAGAAACGGCTCGAATTCTCTGAAACAAAATTGTAAATTTTCGCTTTTTATATGACCGAGGTCGATCGAGGTAAAGCCCGGTGAATCTACAATAAAAGTATTTTTATCGAGTTCTAAAAGTTCCGCGTGTCTGGTAGTATGTTTTCCGCGTTTATTTTTTTGGCTAATATCGCCGATTTCCATAGTATTACTAATAAAAAGATTTGCTATGCTGGATTTTCCTACGCCCGACGGTCCGGCTAAAACGCTGACTTTATTTTTAATTACGTCAAAAATTTTTTCTTTGCAGTTTTCGTCAAAGCTGGAAAAAATACTGACCGAATAACCGATGTTTTGATAGATAGCTTTAAAATCGTCGAATTCGGATTCATCGACTAGATCTATTTTATTAATACAAATAAATACCTCAAGGTTTTGAGCTTCGGCAAGAATTATAAAGCGGTCGAGCATATCAAAATTAATATCCGGATTTTTAGCCGCAAAAACCAAAATAACTAAATCTATATTACAGACACGAGGTCTGATAAATTCGTTCTTTCGGTCTAAAATCCGGTCGATAACGCCCTCATTATCTTTTTCGTCGGTAATCGAAAATTCTACATAATCGCCGACTAAAGGAGATATATCATGTTTTCTGAAAATCCCGCGAGGTTTACAAAAATATAAATCCGCTTCAGTTTTTACAGAATACAAACCTCCGACTCCTTTAATAATTCTTCCGTTTAGCAAAAAAATCCTCCTAACAAAATATCTGCTCTAATCAAAATTTATAGTTTTACGTTCGAAATCTACATAAGAACCATTTGAGTAAACTTGTAACGAATATTCGGTTTCACCGCTTCCGCTGACTTCCAAAACATAAGGCATTTCATCTTTTCTGAAAGATTTCTCAAAAATGGATAAACCTTGATTATCCTTATATTCCAAAACACGTATGCTTAAAGTTTCCTGACCTTCAGGAAAATCTCCATAATCTATTATTAAATCAGCAGTAGAAATATTATTTGTGTTTTGAGTGGTTGGGGCAACCGATGGCTTCGTGCTCGGCTCTGTTGTCGGCTCGATGCCTTTGCTTACTGTCAAGGTTATTTCCGTGCCCGGTTTAACATTTGAGCCTGCATCTAACGATTGAGCAATAACTTTTCCGGATTCAAATAAATCACTGTAAACTTCTTTGACATCCACGAAAAGCCCTAGATTTTCCAAAGAAGCTTTCGCGATATCTATATTTTGGTTTTTATAATATTCTACGGATACATATTCTGCCTTAGGTCCGTCCGAAATAGTAAATGTAATCGGTGTGCCTTTTTCTACCTTATCATTCGGTTTTGGTGACTGGTCGATGATTATATTTTTTGGTTTATCGCTGTGCTTATGCATAATATTGCTGTTTTTTCCCAAAGAAGATTCGGCTAACAGAGAGTCAACATTATTATAGTTTACATCCGTAAAATCCGGAACTACAACAAGGGGTGGGCCATTTGACAAAATAAGCCGGACGGAGGATTCGCCGGCAATCAGCTGGACATCTTCCTCTCCTTCAACTCCTGTTTCGTAGTCAACAACGTAATCCTTCTCATATTCTTCACTGAAAACGTAATTAGTATCGTTATTGATTTTTATTTCCAATTTTTCAAGAATATTTTCAGCTTCCAATTTAGATTTGCCGATAATCCGATCTAAATCCTCTTTTGTCACAACTACTTGCTTTATCGAATCCAAATATTTCATACCAAAATATGAAATAACGAGGATAATCAGCAGAGAAGTAATAATTGCCGCAACGACTACTTTTTTCTCAACATTTGATTTATACGCCTTTTGGTATTCATGTTCAAAATTCGAGGAAGTTTCCCTCTTGCTTATACTTTCGACAGGCTTTGATTCTTCTTCATATTTAAGGGATTCAGATTTTATTTTCTGAACATCCTCTTGCGAGATTTTTATTGTCTCTTTGGAAACAGTCTCATCTTTAATATAAACAAATTCGCCGCTGTCGTCGCTTAAAGCTCTTTTTAAATCTACAATCAATGCTGAAGATGAATCATAGCGGCTAATTGATTTTTTTTGCGTACATTTATAAATAATTCTTGAAATACTTTCGGTAATTTTAGGGTTAATTGCCTGTATATCAGGCAAAATATCGTTGACATGTTTCAATGCAACGGTAACTGTTGAATCTCCGTCAAAGGGCAAAGTTTTTGTTGCCATTTCAAACATAACAATGCCCAAAGAATAAATATCCGATTTAACATCAACAAAGCCGCCGCGCGCTTGTTCGGGTGAGAAATAATGAACAGAACCCATTGTACTGTCGACGGTGATTGTTGTAGAAGAAGCCGCGCGGGCTATACCAAAATCGGTTACTTTTACAACGCCTTTATTTGTAATCATAATATTTTCGGGTTTAATATCTCTATGGACAATATTATTTTGGTGCGCATTTTGCAATGCTTTTGCAATCTGTATTGAAACACCGATAATTTCATCATTTTCAAAAGGCGCATTTTTATTAATCAATTCTTTTAATGTATAGCCGTCTATATATTCCATTACTATATAATAAATGTCGCCATCGTTGCCAACATCATAGACATTAACAATATTAGGATGGGACAGGCTGCCGGCTGCCCGAGCCTCTATTTTAAAACGCTTTATAAATTCTTCATCGTTGATAAATTCTTCGCGTAGTACCTTGAAAGTCACAAATCTGTCTAGTTTATTATCAATAGCGCGATAAACAATGGACATTCCGCCAGAACCCAATTTATCTACAATTTCATATCTATTTGAAATAACCATTCCAGGGTTAAGAATCACAGTTTATCACCTCTCGCTTTCGATAAGTATTACCGAAATATTATCGTCTCCACCTTTTTTAATAGCGCTGTCGATTAATTGGTTTACTTTATAAGATAAGCCTTTGTTGGTATTGACTTCATTCAAAATCTCTGCATCGGTCAACATGGATGTCAAACCGTCTGAACAAATAATAATTTTATCATTTAATTCTAAATTTTGCAAAATCCCGTCTATCATAACATTTTCTTCAACGCCAACCGCGCGGGTAATCATATTGCGTTTCGGATGAATGCGCGCTTGCTCGGATGTAATTCCGCCTTGTTTTAAAAGGTCATTGATAAAGGTATGGTCATTGGTCAGCTGGTCAATTTTGTTTTCAGACACTTTATAAATCCTGCTGTCACCGACATGCGTTATATAAATTTTTTCATTGAGAATAACGCAGGACGATAAAGTCGTTCCCATACCGAAATAAATCTCGTTTTCGAGCGATTTATTAAAAACGCAAGTATTGGCGTATTTTGTAGCTGAAATCATAAAATCTAAAATATCGTTTTCTTCAAAAGTATTTTCCATTATATATCTTTTGAACGCGGAAATTGCCTCAAAACTGGCAATTTCACCCGCCTTATGACCTCCCATTCCGTCCGCAATAATATATAAATTTGGCAGACAGCCGATTTTACTATTCTCAACAAGAATATTATCTTCATTAAGTTTTCGTTTGTTACCTATGTCAGTTCTACCTTCGCCACGCAAATTTAACACCTCATTAAGATTAGAATTATTATATAATTATCAAATTCTTTTAAATTACATTCAGATTTCAGATACGGAAAATGTTAAATACAGCAGTTTCATTTTTATTGATATTAATACTATTTTCATTTTGATAAAATGAAAATAGTATAATTTTTTTAATAAAATCAATTGCTTAAATATTCGTTTCGCAGTTGGCCGCATGATGCGTTAATATCACTGCCAAGCTTTCGCCGTACGGTTGTTTCTATGCCGAAATTTTTCAGCTCATTTGCAAATTTATAAATAACATCATTTGATACAGATTTAAAATTCCGTTCTTTTACATCATTTACCGGTATTAAATTGACGTGGCTCAATGATGATTTAAGCTTTTTCCCAAGCTCAGCGGCATGAGACGGCTTGTCGTTTATTCCGCTTATCAAGGCGTATTCAAAAGTCACTCGACGTTTAGTTTTTTGAGAATATACAAAGCACGCTTTAAGCAAATCATCAAATTTGTATCTTTTTGAAACCGGCATAATCTGAGAACGGATTTCATCATTTGGAGCGTGTAACGAAACCGCTAAATTTATTTTTAAATTCTCATTCATCAATTTATATATTTTATCGACAATTCCGCAAGTTGATAAAGTAATATGTCTTTCGCCGATATTCAAACCTTCTTCTGAGGAAAGGGTATTAATAAATCTAAGGGTATTATCGTAATTGTCAAGCGGCTCACCGGAGCCCATTATTACGATATTTCCAATCCTCTGAGAAATATCTTTCTGTATTTTATAAACCTGTCCAAGCATTTCACCGGCTGTGAGATTTCGCTCAAGGCCGTTTAGGGTAGAGGCGCAAAAAGCGCACCCCATTTTACAACCGGCTTGACTGGAAACACAAACCGAGCTTCCGAAGGAATAATTCATTAAAACACTTTCTATTATATTATTTCCGTTTATTCTAAACAAGTATTTTGTAGTATTATCTAAATTTGATGAAAGTTTTTTAAGAATTTCGATATCGGTCAAACAAAAATTTTCATTCAGAATATTTATAAAGGGTTTAGAAATATTAGTCATTTCGTCAAATTCCGAGATATTTTTTTTATGAATCCATTCATAAATTTGTTTTCCGCGAAATTTTTTTTCATTGTATCCCAAAACAATCTCTTCAATTTCTTCGATTGTCAGGCAGGATAAATCTTTTTTGTCCATATTATTCCTTTCGTTTGAAGCCTGCTATAAAAAAGCCGTCCATTCCGTTTTCTCCGGGCAAAATTTGATGATAATGCTTTTCTTTTAAATTCATATCAGGCAAAAATGCAGAAATATCATACGGCTCAAAATCGAAATTTTCTAAAATCCAATTTACATTATCGATATTTTCTTTTTTCGAAACCGTGCAAGTGCTGTAAATCATGATTCCGCCTTTTTTGAGATATTTATACGAATTTTTTACGATTCTTTTTTGGAGTAGGGCAAGCGAATTTACGTCTTCATAAGTTTTCGTATATTTAATGTCAGGTTTTTTGCGAATCATCCCGAAGCCGGAGCAGGGTGCATCAATCAAAAGTTTATCGGCAGATTCCAGCATTGATGAATCAAATATTTCGCCGTTATTAAATTTTGTTTGGATTGATTTTATTCCAAGCCTTTCAGAGGTTTTATTTATAAGCTCAAGCTTATGTTCAAAAACATCAAAGCTGCTGATTTTAGATTTATCATTGCTTTTATAAGCTATATAAAAAGATTTTCCGCCGGGAGCGGC
Source organism: Eubacteriales bacterium (assembly GCA_031551135.1). GTDB lineage: Bacteria > Bacillota > Clostridia > Lachnospirales > JAITVM01 > JAITVM01. The sequence continues at coordinate 133,299 of JAVBOA010000009.1, forward strand.
ACATAAATCAATTATATTTTCGCCTTCTTTTGGGTCTAAAACATCGACGGCGAGCATCGAACTTTCATCCATTACATGATAATATCCTCCAATAAAAGACTGCTTTTTAGTTATATCAGAGGTTCGTCTAATTTTTAATGAATCGTTAATTCCCTCAATAACTTCAATTTCTTCGGCTTCGAGCATTTTTTTCAATTCGTCTTTATTTGTTTTCAAAGTATTTACGGCGATAGAAATATAGGCCGGCTGTATGCTTAATTTGCAAATATCTTCGATTTGCTCATAATCATACTCACTGCACCAATATTTTATAAGCCAAGGCTCTATTGAATATTTTATGGAGAGGTATTCAATTACATTTATATCTTTTTTAGGTAATTTTAATTTCGGGTTGTTTCGAACAATATTACGAAGCACAGCATTTACAAAGCCCGCCAAATTAGCGAAACTTTTTTCTTTCGCAAGATTTACCGCTTCGTTGCAAACTGCGGAAGGCGGTACTTTGCTCATAAACTTCAGCTGATAGACAGAAGAACGCAAAAGAGCAAGGATAAAAGGCTTCATCTCTACGGTATTTGTTCGGGAATAAAAATTGATTATGTAATCTATTTGAATTAAATTTCTTAATGTACCGTTTACGCATTCGGTTATAAAAGCTTTTTGGACTGTTGATAAAGAGTTGTATTTTGCAAGCGTTTGTTTAAGCACAAGATTATTATATTTTTTATCTTCAGTGATTTCGATTAAAGCATAAGCTATTATTTCTCTTTGATTTATATTCATTAACAAGCTCCTATATTCAATAAAATACGTTTTATTTTATAAAAATACTAAAAATTTAAAAACGGCTGGAAGCCGTCTAAAAAAAGAAAAAGTAAATTTTCAATCAAGTTCAACAATCGGCGAACCTTCCCAAACTTTATCCAGAGTATAATATTCTCTGTCGGCTTTGTTAAAAACATGAACAACAACTGTTCCGAAATCCAACAAAATCCAATTCGAAGTGGTATAACCTTCACGTTGCTTTAATTCTACACCGATTTCAGAGAGGCGAAACTCAAGATTATCCGCGCAGGCCTTTACTTGAATAAGATTATTAGCGCTGGCTATAATAAAATAATCCCCGAGTGTAGATTTTTCTCGTATATCATAAATCAAAATATCAAATGCAAATTTTTCGTCTAAAGCATTATATGCTGTTTTTAAAATCTGATTTTCCATGCTTTTCTCCTTAATTTTTCTAAATATTGTTAAGATATTTTAACGCTTTTTTTGAAAGCGAATGAATATTTTTTCCCTTTTTTTCGAGAGAATTAATAATGAATTCAATCGAAACGACAATTGCTTTATCTATATCGGAATAAGCCAATTCCCTTAAATTTTCCGTAAGGGAATCGTTTTTGCGGTTTGGCTCGATTGCGTCGGCGATATAAATTATTTTATCCAATACGGTCATATTTTTTCTGCCTGTTGAGTGATAACGGATAGCGTCCAAAATTTCTTCATCAAGGATTCCGTAATAATCTCTTGCGATTTCCGCCGAAATAAAGCCGTGAGCGACTTCAAATTGATTTTCTGTGATTTTGTTTAAATCAATATTATATTTTTTCGAATATTCAAGCATTTTTTCGGGCGGGAATTCCTTTGCCAAATCGTGCAAATATGCGGCAATCATAGCTTTGTAAATATCCTCGTCATATTCAGCGGCAAGTTTTTTTGTCTCAGAAACAACGCCCAAAGTATGATTATAACGGTAATCGCTCATAAATTTTTTTAATTCGGATTTAATATAATCCTCGAAAATATCATTGTAAAGCGAGTTTTTTAGAATATAGTTTTCAACAGCGTCGGGAACAAGATATTTAATGGATTTATGCGCCTTAATATTTTCCCTAACCATAGTCGAAGAAATATCTATCCCGGGAATAGGGATATACTCCAATTCTATATTGTAGTTTTTTCTCAAAGCTTCTATTTTATCCAAAAAATCATCATGACCGGCTCTATTCACAAGCGCAAATTTACATAATTTTACAATTTCTGAAAATTTGTACCATTTATGAATATTGTCGATGATATCGGAGCCGATAATATAATAAATTTCGGCATCACCCAAAAGCTTTTTGATTGTCCGGATTGTATCATATGTGTAAGTAATAAATTTTCGATCGGTTTCTATTGCCGAGACCTCAAAATTATGATTGAATACAGTAGCCAAACAAGTCATAATATACCGGTCGCCGACAGAAGCTAAATTTTTATTTTGCTTAAAATTCGGAATACCAGCCGGGATAAATAAAATCTTTTCCAGCTCAAGTCTATCCATAACAAATTCGGCAATTGTCAAATGTCCTGTATGAATCGGGTCAAAGGTACCGCCCATAATTCCGATTTTTTTGACATCTTTTAAATTAATAAATTCGTTTCTCAAACTGAAAACTCCAATCGGCCAAAAGTTATATTTCGCCTTATTGAATAAAACTGATTATAAAAAGGCGTTTGTCAGTATAACAAGCAATATTATACATCAATAAAATAAAATGTTCAATGTTTTGATGGGTTCAAAAAAGCGGCAAACAGAAAATTTCATATGTTTGCCGCTGGATTTATTTTTTGTAAAATTAAAGCATCTCCATAAATGCGGAAAGCCTTGTATTAAGCTGAGCCACGTCTGATTGCGAATAATCGGTTTCAATTTGAATATACGGAACGCCGCAAGAAGCAGAAAGTTTTTTGATTGTGGCCGATTCTACGGCATAAGTATGGCAAGCCTGCAAAATCATATCAACAACACCGTCAACTTTGTATTCTCCGATAGCCTGTTTAATAGTTTCCGTGCGGTTCTTGTCGGGACTCATGCAAGAACAGCCTATGTTTATGTACTTTTCAGCCAAAGCTTCATAAACGTCCTTGTTTTCGTCAACGAGCCTTTCAAGTGCTTTTGAAGTTGTGCAATTATCAAAATAAACCACTGTACCGCCGTTTTGCTCGATAGCCGTGATAACTTTTTCGGTTGCGGCACCGATTGGACATCCGGTGAAAAGTATGCGTTTTTTGTCTTTTCCGCTCTCGTCGTGTCTTTCAACAATTGTATCTTTAAGTTTATTTAAATCAGAGATATTTTGGTTTTTGTCAAACGCAAACATAGAGCCGGAAAGAGTTTTGTAAATTTCCATTCCCGAAACAGGAACAGGATTTATTTTGCCAAGCTCATAAATACCTTTAAGTGCTGCTCTTTGACGGTTTCTTAATTCAATCGCGGATTTAATGGCTTCTTCGGTAATTTTTACGCCGAAAGTTTCCTCAATCTTATTTTTGAATTTAATAATTTCATTTTTCCAATAAACCAAATTTTCTTCGCCTTCGCAAGAGTTCGGAAGCTGCATAATATGAACCTGTTTAAATTCTTGCATAAGCTCATACATTTTCTTTTTGCCGTCGCAAGTTGTTTCGCCGACAATAATATCCGAAAAATAAAAATATGGACATTTATCGGTTTTGCCAAAGCCATAGCTGGATTTTATCAAAGGACATAGATTTCTCGGCAAATCTTTTTCGGCTTCGGCAATCGTCTCATCGGTCATTGAACATAGTGAAACGGGAACAGCGCCGGCCGCCATAATGATTTCTTCCGGTACAAAAGTGCAGAACGTACCGACTACGGGCGTACCGCTTTCTTTCAAATCTTTCATTTTCAAAAAGCCGTTGCGTCTTGCTTCGGCAAAAGTATCAAATATTTTAGGTAAATTAGTTTTAAGCTCCATTGGTATCACTCCTGAAATGTAGTATTTTTGAAAATATAAAAATGATTCAATTATACTGTTAAGAATAGCATTATCTATGATCGTGTACAAGATAAATAAAGCCGATTCTATTCTTTATATAGGGAGCGGCATGGAGATTAATAAACACCATAAGAGTCACATTAAAGGTGAAATCAGACGAAGAACCGATTTAGAAATCCTTTTCATAAAAGAGTCATCCGTATATTCAAAAGTCGTAACTTCAACGCATGCGTCAAATGTTTTTAAAAAATCCTCTTTTATTTCCAAAACTGTGTCATTATTGCAAATATATACCGCACATTCGTAATTCCACTTTAAAGAGCGGTAATCGAGATTAATTGAGCCGACAATCGCCTTTACATCGTCCGAAAGAAATTGCTTTGCGTGTATAAAACCCGGCGCGTATTCGTATATTCGAACACCGCTTTCCAAAAGCTCCTGATAAAAAGAACGCGTCATTTTTTGAACAAATTTTTTATCCGGAATAAACGGAGTGATGATTCTGACATCGATTCCGGACCTTGCCGCAAGCTGCAAATCGGCAATAAAAGCATAGTCTAAATCCAAATACGGGGTCGAAATATATATATAGTTTTTTGCGGATGTTATGAGCTTTTTATAAATCATTTCGGCGGAATCCTGAAGATTAGTCGGACCGTCGCAATACGGAGCAACATAGCCTTCGCCGTATTTGTATGATGTACTTGGCCTATAAAATTCAATGTTTTTAACATCATCAGTTATCATTGTGTACATTCGTAAAAACATAATCGTAAAGCTGAAAACTGCGTCTCCCGTAAGTTTAACCGCCGTGTCTTTCCAATGTCCAAGCGAAGAATCCTGATTAATATATTCATCGCCGATATTAATTCCGCCGGTGTAGGCGATATTTCCATCAATAATACAAATTTTGCGGTGGTCACGGTAATTGAAAAAATTATAAATCAAAAGGGAAGGCGGGTTAAATGGAATTACTTTTATATTAAGGTTTTTAAGAGCCTTCAATTTTCTCGGTAAAGTCGGCAAAGAGCCTAAAGAATCGTAAATTATTATTATTTCTATACCGGCTTCTGCTCTTTCTACAAGAGCATCATGGAGCTTTTCAAACATTTTTCCGTTTTTGAAAATAAAATATTCCAGAAAAATAAATTTTTCGGCGGATTTTATATCATCAATCATCTGCTTAAACATAATTTCTCCAAGCGGAAAATATTCTGTTTTTGTGTTTGAATAAAACGGATAGCCATTTGTATTATATATCAAATCCAAATCGGATTTAATAATATCTTTGTTAAGCCTTTCTCTTGATTTTTCGTTTTTTGACAGTAAATAATTCTGATTGTTTTCGATTTTGAAAATTCGTTCGCGAATAGTTTGTGATATAAAAAAATTACCAAACAAAAAATATGAGATAATTCCGACTAACGGCAGCACGAAAATAAATGTAATCCATGAAATTTTTATTGAGGCTTTTTCGTTTTTAACAACAATAAACAAAACAAGAATCAATGCCAAAATATAAAGTATTTCATTAGTATAAAACGCAAAATCGCTAAACCTTGTAAGCATCATGAATGTGATTATGATTTGTAAAAGTCCGAATATCGAATAGATAATAAATTTAATAATACTCAAAAAATTTTTTTCTGTTCCCAAATACAATTCCCCCTGTAACGAGTAAAAATTCTTCCGACTCTGCAAGATTCACAATAATTTATTGAATCATCAGCAGATTTTTGATATAATATTCTTGTTATTTATTTTCATCAATTGTTTAAATTGTAAAGTAGCTTAGATTATATAAGTATATGATACTACTCAAAATAGTTTTATGCAACAAGCCGGATGTTCAATAATTCCTTAATATATTTAAAAATTCGGCTTTGGCGCGAAAATCTCACATCGCGTGTTTTAGTTGATGATTTTCGTGCTTTTGTTTGCTCAAAATCAAGAAAAAGATTTTGAAGTCTTGATTTTGGAATTTTTGTTTTTTCAAGGAGGATATTTTTTGAATTTTAGCAGGTTTTTATTTTTACCGCTGACAATAGTTTTGTTAATCGCTTTTTTATTTTTAAAAATAAAGTATAACGATATTGAAATTTTGAATTTTCATTTAGCTTTTTTTGTGTTATGTTTAGCTGTGTATTTTTTCTACAAAATATTTTTTTATGATAAATTTATATCATTGAATTTGATTTTTACATTAATCACAACAGTTGTTGTGTTGAGCTTGTCTTTTTTGGTTTTCAGATATTCTGTTCGTCTGAGGACTTCGGCAGAATGGAAGCTGATTTTTGATTTTAAGCTGGAAGCAAGTCTGTATATTTATATGACAGTCTGCGTTTTTGCAATAACTTTTGTAGATATGCTTATCAATAAAAAAGGTATGATTGAATATATTTGTTTATTTGTTTTTTTAGTCGCATATTCGCTTTTTTTGCTTTATTCCATAAACAACAATATTACAGAAGTTTATTATACTATTTCAAAACCTTTACATTATAAATCCGAAAAAAATTTAAAAATCGCCCATGTGTCAGACCTGCATAATACAATACATAATAACAATCAAAGAGATTTAACCGACAGAATAATAAAATTCAAACCCGATTTAATATTTTTAACCGGCGATATCGCGGACGCGAAATTTGACTTTCAAGGCACTTTGCTTTTATTGGAACAATTGGAAGGTGTTGCACCGATTTATTATGTTACGGGAAATCATGAATATTGGTCCGCCGCTTTGAATGAAGAATTAGAAATAATGAAATCCTATGGACTGATATATCTGGACGGAAAAACCGAGAAAATTAATTTTAACAATCAGGATATTTATATAAGCGGTTTTGATGACCCGTTAAAGTATGGAAAAATTGACGGCGAAAAATATGTGGAAGAATCTTTGTCTTCTCTCGAAAATTCAAGCGAGGATTTAAAACTTTTATTGTTTCACCGCCCCGAATTTGTAGAACAATTTGGAAAACATGATTTTGATGTAATTTTTAGTGGACATGCGCACGGCGGTCAGGTTATAATACCAAAGCTTGTGAATGGTATTTATGCACCGAACCAAGGTCTTTTTCCAAAATATGCAGGCGGAAGATATGAATTGGAAAACTCTTCGACATTAATAGTCAGCCGCGGGTTATCCATCCATTATCTGCCAAGAGTTTTTAACCCTCCGGAATTGGTTTTTGTAACGATAACAAATTGAGGAAAATATGATAACAAGACGTTTTTATTCATTAAATGACTTTTTGCACAAAAAATTCAACAAAAAAGTAGTAAAAATGACATTAAATATTGGCTTAACATGTCCTAATAGAGATGGTAAACTATCTAATAAAGGTTGCGTTTTTTGCGGCGAGAAAGGGGCAGGGGATTTTGCGGAATCGAATGCCCTTAGTTTGAAAGAACAATTCGATTTATATAAATCTAAGCTTAAAAATAAACCGTCGGACGCTTACTATATCGCATATTTTCAATCATTTACAAATACTTATGGCGATATTGAGTATCTTGAAAGAAAATATAACGAGGCTGCTGAAATAGATGGTGTAGTTGGAATTTCTATAGCAACCAGACCAGATTGTATTGATAAAGATATAGTAAATCTGTTAGAATCATTAAGTCGAAAAAAGATGGTTTTTGTAGAACTTGGTTTTCAAACTTCTAAAACGGAGACGATAGATTTAATAAACCGCTGCTATGAAAACTCAGTGTATGACCGGGCTGTTGAAATGCTGAGTGAGATAAACGTGAATATTGTTACTCATTTGATATTAGGTCTTCCTAACGAGACAAAAACCGATGTTTTGAATACAATAAAATATATTTCTGATAGACCGTTAAATGGCGTTAAACTACAACTTATGCAAGTTTTAAAAGATACAGAACTGGAGAACATGTATAATCAAAATTTTTTTAAGTTGATTGATTTTGAGGATTATATTGATTTGGTTGTTGCTTGCATTGAAAATCTCCCGCCGGAAATTGTAATACACAGACTTACCGGAGATCCGCCTAAAAATATTCTTGTTGCGCCAAAATACAGCACAAATAAAAAACGGATTTTAAATACTATTAATAAAGAATTAAATATAAGAGATTCTTTTCAGGGTAAGTATTTTTTTAGGGTATATTGAATACCGAAATTTCATTTTTCAAAATGCTTATAAAGTTTTTTTAGTCTATGATTGGTATTTATAAAATTTTAGATTAATAAAATCAAGATGTAATATTTTTTCAATGGAGATGATTGTGTTGTCCAGTGCCAACAAAGATACTATGTTTAGAGTCGCCGAAAATAAACTTATTCTTTTGTATCTGATTGATAAAATGGATATTCCTTTATCCAATAGCCAAATTTCTCAATTTGCATTAGAAGAAGATTATATGAATTATTTTTCTATTCAGCAATGCTTGGCAGAAATGGTTGATTCAAAGTTTTTGGAAACTACGCAAGAAAATAATAACACAAGATATACTATTAATGATAATGGTTTACAAACTTTGGATTATTTTGAAAATAATATACCATTGCAAATAAGAAACAGAATAAATAATTATGTTAAGGAAAATAGAAAGATTTTAAAGCGGGATTATGAAATCACTGCGAATTATTTTTATGATCATAAGACGAACGAATATATTGTAAAATGTGGTGTTTATGAAGATGATGTAACATTGATGGAATTGAATGTTTCTGTTGTATCAAAAGACCAAGCTAAGATTATTTCTAATAATTGGAAGAACAATGTAAGCAATTTATATTCTAATATTTTGGGACATCTTACAAATATGGACGGCTGATAGAAAATATTATTAGCTTTCTGTACAGCGGATTTTAGCATGTTATGAATAAATTTAATAGGGCTTAAAATATAAATACAATCATCAAAAATTCGAGGCAATTTTGCATCGAATTAGCATTATATAGAATTAGGTGAAAAAAATAGAATTTATTATTATTTTAATAATTTATAAACAAAAATCCCCTTACTAACAGATTAAAATAACATGAAATTATCATGTTAAACTGTTTGTAAGGGGAATTTTGAATAAGTCCATTATACAGCGCGTGTAACTTTATTAGAACGCAAACATTTAGTACAAATATTAATTGTTCTATGAGTGCCGTTTTCGATTATTCTAATTTGTTTGATATTAGCTTTCCAAACTTTGTTAGCTCGTCTGGAAACTTGACTACGAGTAATGCTAATTCTATGTCCTTTTAAACGCGCTTTTTCGCATAGTTCACATTTTGCCATTTATTGCACCTCCCAGAATGACTTTTTGCTAATCAACAGATGATATTCTAACAGAAAATATATGATTTTGCAACTAATTTTTTGAGAAGAGAAAATAAAAACCCATCCTAAAAAGGACGGGTTGGTATGTTCATAATTAAGCTTCTTTCGGAGCGTCTACCGGACATACGGTAGCACAAGAACCGCAAGATATGCACTCATTTTCATTTATTACATACTTAGAATCTCCCTCAGATATACAATCAACAGGACATTCGGATGTACATGCGCCGCAACTAATGCAATTATCATCTATAATATATGCCATCTATTACACCTCCAATAATTTAATAAATTAATTTTAAACTAAAATTTATAAATTAGCAAGTTATATTTATTTAAAAATTTGTTAAAATGTAGATTTATAGGGAAACAGAGCGCTTGCAAAATCCAATTTGCAAGACGCTCTGTATTTTATAAATTAATCAATAAATGGTGAGCAGCAATCTGTATAAGTATAGAAACAACGAGGGTTTCCATAAACTACTTGATTGTCAGTTGTTATGGCATAAGCACGGTAAGTATAAAATGTTTCCGGCTGTAGATTTTTTAAATCAACATTATAAGTTGCGGCTACAGAAGGAGCTTTAACTTTTAGAGCTTTATTAGTGTTTTCATAATCATAATATTCGATACCGACTTCTTTGATATTGCTCAAATTAGCCGAAACTGTATTTCCGTTTACAATCGCATAAGTCTCATTTTGTACTTTTGCAAAACCGGTAGTTACGGATATTTCAGCTGGATTGATTGGTCTTTGAATAACTCTTACCGATACATCATCGATATCATTTCCGGCACCGAAAGGTCCTTTTTGACCGCCGTTCAAAGAAACAAATTTAATTCTGGTATTAGTTTGATTTTGCGGAACAACGTAAGTGGCTGTTTGATAAAGCCAATTTTGGTAATCGGTAGTTTCGAATGTTCCGATTGCTTTTTCGCTGCCCGGCGCACCCATCAAAACTTGCAATTTACTTGGATAGCCTTTTCTGGCTGTAAGCGCGAATTTTACTTCCAATTTAGTGCCTGGCTCTGTTTTGAAATCTTGATATATAGTTGCAGGATAATTAAGGTCGCTGTTCAGCTCTACGCTGACATTCCCGTCGGCGGCCTTTGCTCTGTAAGTATCTGTATTAAGTTGAAGCGGCGAAACATGGATTTCTAATTTTCTGTTATTTTCAATAACCCAATCAACATAATTTCTGTAAAAATATACATTTTTGGATGTAGAAGTCATTCTTCCGGTTGTTGGCATATTTTCAAAACTGCCGTTTTTTATAAGGTTCGCTTCCGCAGCGTTTACCGAATTTGCAAAAAGTCCGGAAATAATTGCTAAAGCTAACATTGATGTTTTTATCTTTTTCATATTATTCACTCCTAATAAATATCACTATATCTTAGTTACTTCGCACAAAATAATTTAGTATTAGATAAAGAATATCAAAAAATGAATTTCGTATAGGAAAACTTTGTGAAAAAGCGAACGCTCATACGCATTTACAGAGTATTTTCTGTATTTGGAAATATCATAAATTTGATCCTTGAAATACAATAGCTGTCATTCTTAAAAGTTTCAATCAAGGATAATTTTTTCATAGATGGGTAAAGCAAGAAATGAAAAAAATATCTTGAGTAATAAATTTTTATAGTTAAGCAAATATTACTTAACTGCGATGCAGAACTTGAAACAAATTATATTTGTGCTTAAATTAACCTTACATGAGATATTATAAAAGCATTTATATATAAATAAAATACAAATGCATTACAAATATTTTTCTGTACATATGAAAGTGTAATTAAAGCAGGAGCGACTTTTTTGGTAAATTATGATATTTCAATATAAAGGATAGAAAAATCAAAATAGTATAATATTTCGCGAAGCCGCATCGGGTTTCGGAGGCGGTTTCGCGAATGCAAAAACTTTTTTAATTACAAATCTTATACAGAAAATTCAATCAGAAGCTTGTCATTTGTTTTTAATAATATTTCATCTAATTTTATTTTCCCATTTTCAATAGTAAAATCTTGAACCTTATTATTTATCGATATTTTTGTGGCTTTTTCGGCAAAATCAAAACCGATTTCTTTAAGGGCGATCGCACCGTAATGTACAGCTAAAATCATTTGATTTTTCTCGATATTTACTCTGCCCCATGCGCTTGCATTGCTCCAAAAAGACCGAAAAGGCTGATTTTGCATAATCGGATAAAATCCAATGAATTTTTTTGTGGCATCAAATACGAATCCGGAAAATGCAATTAATAAACTGTAACTTGCCATAGAACGCGCGTAATTACTTCCGCATTCAATTTCGTTCCACGGATTGCGCTTTTCGCCGTCGTAACGGTTTCGAATGGCTTTTACTATCGAAAGACCTTCGTCAACAAGTCCGTTTATTATCATATGGCAAGCCGCTTGATACTCAAATCCGGTCATACATTCCGTGGCGTATGTCAAAGGGATTTTTGGCTTTTCGGTATTTTCCGACCAAGTGCAGATAACAAGTCCGCTTTCGTCTCCCAGCGCATAATTACGCCACATATTGTTAAATTCGCTCATGGATTTAAAATTATTTTTGTAAAGTGATTTCAATGCCAACTTTGTTTTATCTTTATCAAAAACCGGCTCTAAACCGCAGATTGATGTATGCCAATCAGCGATAACTTGGTCAATCATACAGCCCTTGTCAATTTGGTATTTAATCTGATTATTTTCGTCGTTCCAATAAGCATTTAAAATAGAATTACCGCCAAGCGCGGATTGATTTTCGAATTTTTCGAGGATTTTCTTATCTTCAAGCTCAATATTCTGGTCGAAATATTCGCCGTTCCAAAGATTTTCGTCAGTCCATTTTTTGCCTTTTTCAAATATCTCCAAATATTTTTGAGAAATATCGTTCTCGCCAAGATGTTCGGCCATCTCTGCGGCGGCCTCCAGTGCCGCAAGGTAAAAACCTTCCAGCCATGAAGAGGGGCCGTATAATTCCATATCAAGCGTGTGGTGCTGCCGGCCGGTCAAAACTCCGCTTTGTACAGAATCCCATTTGTCCTCATTCGAATCTGCCCAAGCGTATTCTATACATTTTTTTACAGACGGCCAAATTTTTCTAAGCCATTCATCATCTCCGCTGAGTTTCCAATCACGGTAAACTTTTATAACGCCGCCCATTTGTCCATCGACACAAGCTGAAAAATCTAAGCGTTCACGCCCCAAAGGAAGCATTAAGCGAAAAGCGGTTCGCCCGTCCTCACGCTGAGAGTATTTATATTCCAAATCATGCATAGAACGTTCGAGCTTCGGGAATAAAAATGGCAGGGCATATGCATAATTCCAGACATGCGTACAGCTTCCTTCGCAACAGCCGATATCGGAAATACAGCCCTCGAACCCGTAAAATTCACCGTTTTCAAGCCTCAAGCAAGTCGGAGATTTTAGCACGGAAAGATTCGACGAGACTGCGTCTAAAACTTCTTCGGGCAAAGTTGAGGAATGTAATATTTCTTTAAATTCAGAAGTTCCAGCATAAAGCCTATCCCAGTTTTCCAAAGAATAGACGGCGGAATTTTGTGAATTTTTAAACAATTTAGCGTAATAATGTTTCCAATATTCTCTCTTATCGTTTTCTTCGGGATTCCAAAAATTATAAATATTCGGAAAAGACCACGAAATAACAAAACGTATGGATTTTTTCTCATTTTTTGCAAGCTTGATTGAAGCAGAAATACAAGCCGTATCTTTATGCGCATGCAAAAGCTCGGAGCCTTTTGGATATCTACGGTTCTTTAGTTTTCCAGGTGTTGTAAAATCGTTCCAGAACATTTCTATATAGTCGCGCCAGCCGCCGCGATACCAATATTCCTGATAAGACGCATTTTCGCCATTCGTAGCAATAGAGATATCTCCTCTTTTTTCCAGAGAAAGCTCGTCATCGCCGGCTGTCAGCAAAACGCCTTGTATATTTCCTTGATTAAAAGCTTTATTAATAGAAGATTTAAGCGGAAAAGGATTTCCGATAAATAAGCAAGCCGTATAAATAAGCTCTTCGTTTGAAGTATTTTCGAATTCAATATCAAAAAAAGCGGACGGAATCGACGAATCGTCGTCATTCAGCGGAATAAAAGGATTCCAAGCTCTTGTTTTTATATTTGCGGGAAAATGTTTATCTTCAAAATTCATTTCCGCTATGGGAAATTCGCCGAGAAATTCAGATTTTTCAAAATGAGCCATTCCGGCCATAGTTTCCTCGGCCGGACCGAAGCCAAAGCCGCTATGCAACTGACCTTCTCGAACATATTCGCCCATGTAAGGCGGCGAATAATCTGATTGCAATAATCTTGCGTCAATAATTTTATTATCTTTTTCGGCGCGCACAGCGAAGCCGGAACATCCATTATATCCGCGTTTATTCGGTCTGCCAAAAATTTCGAAATCAATAAGTGCGCCGTTGCCGGCCATTCCAATAGAACCGCTGCCGATTCCGCCAAGCGGAAAGCTGATAGACGCTGTTTTTTTGCCAGTATAAAGCATGTGTACCTCCAGTTTGTAATTTTATTTCATTATAAAACGGATATCTCTATCGAGTATCCGTTTTATATTTTAACCTTTTACAGCTCCGACTGTAAGTCCTTTTACAAAATATTTTTGGAAGAAAGGGAAAACCATAAGCATCGGGCCTGCCGCAAGTACAGCCATAGCCATACGTGCCGATTCTTTCGGCAGCGTTTCAACAACAATACCGGCCGGCAATGCATTAGATGAATTTGTTAAAAACTCGATATTTTTCATCATGCGGTAAAGCATATATTGAAGCGGAGTCAATTTTTCGCTCTCAATAAAAAGCATCGCAAGCCACCAATCGTTCCAATATCTTAGCATAATAAATAGAGCAACTGTAGCAAGTCCGGGCTTTGAAAGCGGCAGAATTATCTTAAAAAATATCTGGAATTCGCTTGCGCCGTCCAAAGTACAGCTCTCGATAATTTCCATCGGGATTTTTTGCATAAACGTTCGCAAAATAAGTACAAACCACGGTGCAATTAAATATGGTAAAATCAAAACCCAAATGCTGTCTTTCAGATGTAAAAATTGGGAAATCAACATATACCAAGGTACAAGCCCTCCCGAAAAGAGCATGGTGAAAAATAAATAAAAAGAGATTACATTTCGGAATTTAAAGTCGGTGCGCGAAAGCGCATAAGCGACTCCGGCGGTCAAAATCAACGAAAGCACCGTTCCGACAGCGGTTACAAAAATAGAATTTGAATATCCGGTTAAAATCATTTTTGGGTTATTCAAAACATAAGTATACGGCGTAAAATCGAATTTCGGCGGAATCAGCATATAACCATTTCGTACAATATCCGTTTCGTTTGTTAAAGATATCATGAAAATAGATACCAGTGGAACAATACAAAGTATAGAAAATAGAATAAATAATATATGAATCGACATTCTTGCCAGTTTATAATCTTTATCCATAATTAACACTCCTTTCGAAAAGATTTAGAATGCAGAGTTTTCAGGGTCGATTTTTTTAACTATAGCGTTAGAAATTATAACAACTATAAATCCTAATACAGACTGATATAAGCCGACTGCGGAAGCCATGCCCATATCGGCGGAGCGCTTAAGCATACGGTAAACCTGCGTATCAATAACCGTTGTGGCCTCGAATAATTGACCGATTTCTCTGGGAACAAAATAGAACAAGCCAAAATCAGCTCGGAATATATTTCCGATTGCCAAAAGTGTCATAACCGAAATCAGCGGAAGCAAAAGCGGCAATGTAATAAAACGCATTTGCTGGAATTTAGTTGCGCCGTCGATTGAAGCGGCTTCATAATAATCTTGAGGAATTCCCATAATTCCGGCATAATATAAAACTGAATTATAGCCTAAATTTTTCCAAGTATTTATAAAAACTAAAAATCCCGGCCACCATGATGCAGTTATGTAGAATTTTTGAAGGTCGATTCCAAACATTGCTTTAATATGTTCGCCGATAGACATAGGAATAATTCCGTTTGGAGCCATAAAAGCATATACCATATAGGTTACTATGACCCAAGAAAAAAAGTAGGGAAAGAAAAATATTGTCTGATAAGCTTTTATTGCGGTTCTGCTTTTAATTTCGTTCAGCAAAATAGCGAATATAAGCGCAAATACAAGACCTACAACTATAAATGCAAAATTATATGCAAGCGTGTTTCTTGTAACAGACCACGCATCATTTGCGAAGAAAAATTTAAAATTATCAAGGCCATTCCAAGGGCTTTTAAAGATACCATCATTAAAATTAATATTTTTGAAAGCGATAAAAATACCGCCCATTGGTATATAAGAAAAAACGAATGTAAGTAAAATTGCAGGGAATGCAAGCACCATTAGCTGGAAATTCTTGCTTCTCTCCATTTTAGAGGACTTTTGCTTTGTCATGTCACCACCCCAAATCCAGAAAATTATAGGGTTGCTGCAAAGCGCGCTATGCGCGCCATATATACAACAACCCCGAAATATATAATTATTTACTTGCTAACCAAGCATCAACTTGTGTTTGCATTTCAGCCATGATTTTTTCAGAGCCGGCAGCATCAAGTTTTTCAAGGAATTTATTATAATCGTCTTCCGAAAGCATACCATATTGAATTTGTTTTCTATATTCTTCGATTACAGCGGAGCAAGATGCAACTTCTGTTTTAACAGGCTCGGAATCGAATAAATATCCGCAAAGAGGAGAAACTGTAGCTTCTGCATTAAGTTTACGAGTTTCGTCCCAAATATTAAGATCCATTCCAACGTCCGGAGTTACTTGGAAATTAGAAGCAAACATCCAGTCAAGCGATACATTATAGCTGTCAAGACCTTTTTGAGTTCTTTCGATATGTCCGTCGTCAGTATAATTAAAGTGAACGCCTTCAATACCTCTTGTAAGTGTATCATAAAAACGGTTGTGCTCTGTACCTTCTGTATTAGCGTTGAACAATTCGAGCATCATAAGAGCACGCTCAGGGTTTTTGCTGTTTTTGTTGATAGCCATCATAGTAGCGATAATACCGCCGGTTGTAAGGATAGGTTTACCAGAAGAAATAACTGTAAATGGGAAACCAATCATATCGGATTGAAGTTTTTCAACACCCGGTTTGTAAGTACCGCTCATAGTAACGATTTGTTTCTTTTCTTTAGATTCTTCACGGCCCGGATCCATAGTAATCAGACGGTTGGAATCAAGATAGCCTTTTTCGTTGAACGCACGTAAATCAGCAACGAATTTTAAGAAAGAAGGAGCTTTAAATTGGTTGATAACAGTAGTGTTACCAGCATTGATATCGATTGCGCCCGGAACTGCGAAACCGCCCAAAAATTCAAGTCCTAAATATTCGGCTTGGTTAGTTATTTCGAACAAAGAATATTTGTCAGGATATTTTTCCTTCATTTTAGCCAAGAAAGGCTCGAGCGAAGTTATATCGTTCGCTTTGAATTCTTTTGCAAGGTCATAGCCCATTTCGGTTAAAAATTCTGTAGGAACTGTAACGTCAGGAATACGGGCGGAAACTTGCTCATTGATAACCGAGTAAATTCTGCCTTTAATTCTGGCTGCATCCCAGAAAGTTTCCGGCACTTGCTTGTAAGTCAACGGCATGTATTCAGGCAATAAATCTGTTAAATCCAAAAATGCACCTTTACCGGCATTGATAGCATAGTTGTTAAGCCAGTTAGCTGTAAAACAAATGTCATAATTATCGCCTGAAGAAATAACTGTATTCATTTTTTCGTTGTATTCAGCATATGTAGTAGGGATAAATTTAACAGTTACATTGATTTTTTCTTTCAACATTTTGTTCAATTCTTCAAATACTAAATCTTGGTCAGGAACAGGCC
This sequence comes from Eubacteriales bacterium, assembly GCA_031551135.1. Lineage (GTDB taxonomy): Bacteria > Bacillota > Clostridia > Lachnospirales > JAITVM01 > JAITVM01. The sequence goes on from JAVBOA010000009.1 coordinate 150,274, forward strand.
ATGCACCTGGAAAATACCAAGTAAGCTCAACCGGTTCAAGAGTAGAAGAGTCTGCCGAAGCTGATTCGGGAGCTTTTGAAGCGTCCGAAGATGCCGCAGAAGATGCGGGAGCAGAGCTTTCTGCCGCCGGTGAAGTATTGCTTCCAGTCGATGTTCCGCACGCTGCCAGCGGTAAAGCCATACATACTGAAAGAAATGCTGCTAATATACGTTTTTTCATAAAAATACCTCCATTTTTATATAGAAACTGTGTATATTTACTTTAATACAAAAATAAGCTAAAAAAAATGGATTTTATTGATTTAAAAATGTATATTATTGATATTTTCCTAAAAATTATTACACGCATTGATTAAACTATGCCAATGAAGGAGATTAATATATTTATTTTTTGTGCATTGAGACTATAAAACTTGATAAAAAGGCACAAAAAAACCCCGATTTATTTGGGGTCAGAGTGCTCATTTATATTTCCGGATCTGGTCATTTTTGGAGAATAACCAAAATAATTTTTAAATACTTTACTGAAATAATGGCTGTCATTAAAACCAACACGGTAAGCGATCTCCTGAATTTGAAAATCCGAATTCAATAAAAGTTTTTTTGCTTCGCTCATCCGAATTGATGTAAGGTATTCATAAATGCCGGTATTATACTTTTCTTTATATTTTCTGATAATATATTCCTTGGTCATAAAATATTTTTTGGAAAATATATCTAAATGTATTTCTTTTGCAAAATGCTCTTCTACATAAGCTTTGATTTCATCCAAAAAATCCGTTTCGGGTAATTCGTTCGAAAAAAAAGAAGCCGCACGTTTTACCGCATCGTTGATTTCGAAAGGATTAATGGGTTTCAGTAAATAATCAAAAGCTCCTTGCCGCAGACTTTCGCGTGCATATTCGAAAATATCATAGCCGCTCAAAACAATAATCTTGCCTTTGAAATCAGCCTCGTTGCTTTTTTTCAATAATTCTACGCCGTTTAAAAAAGGCATTTTCATATCTGTTATAACAATATGCGGTTTTTCCTTAACAATAATTTCAAGGGCATCGATTCCGTTATCGGCCTCCAAAATTTTCGTTATTCCGAATTTTTCAAAATCGCACATCATTTTTATTGTATCTCGAACATGCTTTTCATCATCAACAAGTAGAATTGTTAGCATTTTGTCCTCCTTTAAGAAAAAGAATACTCAAAGTTGTAATGAAATATTCATCTTTTTGGCTGTCAATAAGTATGTCGGCGGAGTCGCCGTAAGTCAGCTTAAGCCTTCCATAAAGGCCGATAAGGCCTGTTGATGAAGTGTTTTCTGACAAATAGTCTTGATTTTTAAATCTTTGGCGCAAATCTTCCAATGCTTCTTGTTCCATTCCGATGCCGTTGTCTTTGACTGTAATAAATAAAGTATCGTCTTTGTACTTAACGGAAATCCAAATTTTCACGTTCTTATTTGTATTTTCCAAAGCATATTTTATGGAATTCTCAACGGGAATTTGTAAACAAAGGCGAGGTACGGTCTCTTCTAAAATTGAATCATCAATATCGTATTCAATCTGCAACCTTTCGCCGTAGCGCAGTTGTGCGATAGAAATATATTGCCGAACATTTTCAATTTCGTCGTTGATTGTAGCAATTGTTGTGCCGCTGATACAATAACGGTAAGTATTCGCCAAAGAAGAAATCATGCTGCACATTTCATAATCTTTATTGGAATACGCTTTTCCGGAAATAGCCTGAAGCGTATTATACAAAAAATGCGGATTTACACGCGCTTCAAGGGCTTTCATCAAGGCTTTCTGCTCTGACCGTATGAGCATAGATTCTTTGTTCATTAAATCCTTGATTTTGGCGGTCATTACGGAAAATTTTTGCGAGATAATTCCAATCTCGTCATCCGAAGAAGGCTCGATTTTAAAATCAAAATCTCCGTCAGAGACTTTTTCGATAGAGTTCAACAAAAGATATACATTCGTCGTTGTTTTTTTTACTATTATATTTGTAAAGCCCAACGAAAACACGATGAAAATTAAAACTATCAAAACACAAGCTAAAAGCATAGGCTGCATTTGTTTTACAAAAGTCGATTCCGGAACAATTTTTGTAACGACAAGTTTGTCATTCGCCAACCGCTCGGTAGATTTAATATAAATATCAGATTTATTAGTAAATTGTAAATCATGCCCAACGATTTTTTCGTAAGTTTCCTTGACAATAAACCAAGATGCATTGCTGAAAAGCAGATTCCGCCCATCTTGATATATAAAAATCATTTCATTTTCTTTTATATGCGACATCGATTCAAATTTGTCTGCTAAATTTTTATCAATATTTAGTATAACGATAATATTATTGCTGCGGCTCTGTTCTAAAAGCTTCGCAAATGCAAAAAATACATTTGACTTTTGATATCCCGGCCAAATAAACTGATTGTTTTTGTCTTCGGATATTTTTTTATACCAAGCATGTTTAGTGTAGTCGGCTTCCTGCAAAGTGACATTAAAATTATCTGCAACAAAGGATTTATTTAATGAAGGAATATAAATTTCAATTGAGCTTATCCAAAGTTTTTTGCTTGCAGAAGAAAGCTGCATCAGCTTTTCTTTTAAAGAGAAATTCAAATCATCATTTGTAAGGGATTGCAGAAGTTCTTTATCTTCTTTTATACTAAGCGAGAATGCATCTAAATCCTCAAGATACGAGTCATAATAATCGGTCAGGTTTTTCAGCAGATGCGAATTATAATTATAGTAATCCCGTTTAATCTGTAAAATAGAATAATAATATAAAATAAAAGCGACAACGGTGATACAAATAATTGTAAATGCCGAAAAAATTAAGGTTAATCTTCTGAAAATACTATTTTTAATTAGTGGATTTTTTTTCACATTACACAAGCTCCATGTTTTTAATTGCACTATGTCTAATATATTACTTTGGTTTTTCTACTTATCTAAATGAAAATAGTATTAGTGTAGATTTTTCGAAAAAGTGTATTTTGAACGTTTTTGTCTGTTGTATGTATAGAGGAATGACATGGAAAAGCAAACGATAAAAAGAAAGATTGCTATGTATTCAATGATATAACTATTTTCCCCAAAACTCGGTTTACTAAAAATTAAATTTAAAACAGATGCCAGTATCGGATACGTAATAGTATATACAGTTTTTGTAAAATGCTGTAGAAAAGCCGGCGGGTTGTTTTTTAAAAATAAAAATATTATTCCATCAATAATTAAAAATACATTGCCCAAAATTATAGAGAAGGGCTTAGAAAGATATAATTTCGAAAACTCCGAGCCGACAAAAATCCAATAAATTATCGACAATCCAAACACAATAAAGTTGAAAATTGGCGGTAAATGAAAAATATTCAAGAGAAATTTTATAATCAGCGGAGATATTGCGTAAATAAAGTACAGGATACCCATAAATTCACCTCAATAGATTTGTATTATATAGAGTATAAATATACTCAAATTTTTTAACACTCATTATGCATACCATAATTCCGCAAAACATTGATGTCGAAACAGTTTTATTCTCCCGTTTTATAAGCTCAAAAAATAAAACTAAGAGATAACAAAACAATCTTAACACTCGTTCCTCCCAACCTAGCCTACCAATCGGAACGAATGTAAAATTAATCGTTCGTCAGTATACCTAAATTTTCGAAGTGCTTATATGTTTCAAATTAAGCTTTATAACAAGTATAATATATCATATTTATTCGAATTATGCAATTTATTGAAGATAATTAATTTATGATAAAAAATTTCTACATGATTACTAAAATTCAAATTGATAAGATTTAATTTTACAAATTTAAATATTTTTTGAAAAGCATATAAAAAATATAAATTTTTGCATAATTTTGTCGATAATAAAACAAAATACTTGACGAAATATATATTTAGTGTTAAAAATTGTAATTAATAAATGGATTAATTTTGATTGAAAAAAGTACATTAGGATGAAAGATGAGAAGGTGAAACGATGATAAGCGTTTTATTGGCTGATATTGATATAGATAATGTTAAAAATTTTCGAAATTTTTTGAAAACAAATTATCCGAATCTGAAATCTGTAAAATCGATCTCCGATTCGCAAAAAAATATTTACGAAATCATCAGAAACGAAGAGCCTAATTTGATTGTCGGCGATATAAAATTTTTCGGTATAAATTCTTATTCGATTGTCAGAAATATATACGAGATGTTTCCTGAGGTCAGAATTATTTTGTACGGGACTTATAATGAGTCTGATTATTTGAAACGCACTTTGGATTTCGGTGTAATAAATTATATGTTCAAACCCGTTAAGCCTGTCGAATTTAAAAAAGCCATGGACAACGCATTGAATATTTTTGAAGCCATGCTTTTAAAACGAAAAGAAGAAGATATTTTAAAGAATGAGTATTATGAAAAAATAAAATTATTTGAAGATAAATTTCTAAACAATGTTTTGAATGGATTTGTAAAAAATGATGATGAGCTTTATAGGTCTTTTAATTATTTTAATATGCAGTTCTTTGATAATTTCTGTGTTTGTATCGTGCGTGTCGACCATTTCAAAAAGATTATTTTGACTTTAAGCGAAATGGAAAAACATATGCTGATTTATAAAATTCAAAATATCATAAACCAGAATATTGACCCGAATGCCGCCAAAGCGACAATTACAAATTTTAATTCGATTGCAATAATCATGAGCGGAAAAATTACATTAAATGAGATTTTAGATAATTGCACAAAAATAAAAAATATGATTTATGAAAAAATGCAGATACGAATTACTATAGGAATAGGAAGTATTTATAAAAAGCCGAATGAAATATTTGTTTCATTCAAAGAAGCTGAGGCCGCGCTTAGATACAGATTCCATTTGGGATATAACAGCATAATTCCGATTTGCTTTGTAGAACCCGAAAACAAAGTTACTTACAGATATCCGCTTGAAAAAGAACACCGCTTGGTGTATGCGGCGGTTATAGGCGAATATGAGTATTGCCAAATGCTTTTAAATGAAATCTTTGTTTCGTTAAAAGAGGCGGGCGAATTGCCGGATAATTTAATTCCTAAAATAATTCTGGATATTTTAATCAGCATAAGCCGCTACGCTTCCGAACAAAATATTTTATCTAACAGCCAATTTTCTACGTTTTTTTCATTCAAAGAGGGTTTGGAGATACGGGGAATTAACGAAGCGTACGAATATTTGGATAAAGCGATTAAAAGTTTTTGCGAATATGTAATGTCGGTGCACGAAGAAAAAGACAATAATCTTTTTGAAGAAGCGAAAAAATACGCCGGTAAATATTATTACGAATCAAATTCGGTTTCAAACGCGGCGCTAAAAATCGGAACAACAGCAGATTATTTGAATAATCTTTTTATCAGCCGCTTAAATAAATCTTTTGCGGAATACGTTGTGGATGTAAAAATTGAGATTTCCAAACAATTAATGAAAGAATCGGATTCGAGCGACGAAATTATTGCAATAAAAGCCGGATTTGGAGATGCAAAAAATTTCCGTTCGATTTTTAAACAGCATGAAAATATTTTCCCGCATGAATACCGTACAAAATTTGGTTATTGATTTTTCGCGCCTATTGACAAATATATTTTTCATGTTATACTTTTTGAAATGCTATGATGGTGAAAGTAGGATTATGGCTTGTTTTTGGCGTTTGCCGCAGAGAAAAATACCTTGGCTGGAAGTATTTGATAAGCTGTTTTTTGAAGTTCGCACCGGAGCAGTCTGCGTGAACGCATTTTGTTATTAAGGCAGAACGGCTCAAGACCGTTATTCTTTTAAGAGCCTATTTTTTATAGGAATCTGGGTGGTACCGCGGAATATAACTTCGTCCCTTTTTTAGGATGGAGTTTTTTTGTTTTAGAAAAATAATTTTTGAAATTTCAACGGAAGGAGCACAATAATGAAAGAAAAATTGGAACAAATAAAAATTCAGGCGATTGAGGCTATTAATAATATATCCGATTTAAAAGAACTAGATGAAATCAGAGTCAAGCTGCTTGGGAAAAAAGGTGAACTTACGGATATTTTAAAAGGAATGGGAGCTTTGTCGGCTGAGGAAAGACCGGCAGTTGGACAGCTTGTAAATTCTGTTCGTGAAATTATTGAGCAAAATTTAAAAGAGGCGAAAGACGATTTTTCGAAAAAAGCGCTTGATTTAAAATTAAAAACCGAAACTATCGACGTGACAATGCCGGGAAATAAAACAGAAATAGGGCATAAACATCCGATGACAATCGTAATTGATGATTTAAAAAATATATTTATGGGTATGGGCTACGAAATTGCGGAAGGTCCGGATATCGAAACGGAGCATTATAATTTTGAGGCGTTGAACATTCCAAAATACCATCCTGCGAGAGATGAGCAAGATACTTTTTATGTTGAAGGCGGATTTTTGCTGAGAACTCAAACTTCTCCCGTGCAAGTTCGGGTTATGGAAAAAGGCAAGCTTCCTATTAGAATAATCGCGCCCGGGCGGGTTTTCCGTTCGGACGAAGTGGATGCGACGCATTCGCCGGTTTTCCATCAATTGGAAGGTCTTGTTATAGATAAAAATATCACAATGGGAGATTTGAAAGGTGCGCTTTCGGTTTTTGCGAAAGAGCTTTTCGGAGAAAGCACTGTTGTAAAATTCAGACCGCATCATTTTCCTTTTACTGAGCCGAGCGCCGAAATGGATGTCCAATGTTTTGCCTGCGGCGGAAAAGGCTGCCGTGTTTGCAAAAACAGCGGTTGGATAGAGCTTTTGGGCTGTGGAATGGTTCATCCGGCTGTGCTCAGAATGTCCGGAATCGATCCGACAGAATATTCGGGATTTGCTTTTGGTATGGGTCTTGAAAGAATCGCTATGCAAAGATACGGAATAACCGATTTAAGGCTCTTATACGAAAATGATATTAAATTTTTAAAACAGTTCTAAGGAGGTTAAATTATGAATGTTCCAATGACATGGATTAGAGAATTAGTTGATATAGATTGCTCTACTAAAGAATTTATGGATTCAATGACAATGTCCGGCTCGAAAGTGGAAGCCGTTATTGAACTCGGAAAAGATATTACAAATGTCGTAGTTGGCAAGATTTTAAAAATCGAAAAGCATCCGGAAGCCGACAGGCTTGTTATTTGTAAAATCGACATAGGTGAAAAAGTCTTGCAGATTATCACCGCGGCGACAAATGTTTTTGAGGGCGCGGTTGTTCCTGTGGCATTAAGCGGAGCGAATTTGGCAGGCGGACTGAAAATCAAATCCAGTAAAATGCGCGGCGAATTATCCGAAGGAATGTTATGTTCTGTGGAAGAATTGGGATATACTAAAAATGATTATCCCGAATCGCCGGAGGACGGAATTTATATTTTTCAAGAGGAAGTAGAACTTGGTGCGGATGTTTTGGAAATCCTAAAAATGCGTGATGAAGTTGTTGAATATGAAATCACTTCAAACCGTTCGGATTGCTTTTCCGTTTTGGGAATCGCCAGAGAGGCCGCCGCAACTTTTGATAAAAATTTAAATTTTCCGAAAATTGAGTTACAGGAAAAAGCCGAGGGCGATATTAATGAAATAATTAAAGTCGAAATTAAAAATCCGGAACTCTGTTATAGATACGTTGCAAGAGCTATAAAAAATGTAAAAATATGCGCGTCTCCTCTGTGGTTACGACACAAATTAACAGCCAGCGGAGTTCGTCCGATTAACAGCATTGTTGATATTACAAATTATGTAATGCTGGAAATGGGTCAGCCTATGCATGCATTTGATATAGATTTTGTAAAAGACCGCCAAATAATCGTACGAAATGCAGAAAATAATGAAAAATTCATTACTTTGGACGGGCAGGAAAGAAATTTAGATTCCTCAATGCTTGTAATAGCCGATTCCGAAAAACCGATTGCGATTGCCGGAATAATGGGCGGTGAAAATTCCAAAGTAACCGAAAATGCAACGGCGGTTTTATTGGAATCAGCGTGTTTCAACGGTACTAATGTGCGTTTATCCTCCAAAAAACTTGGCTTGCGCACGGATTCATCAGGGATTTTTGAAAAAGGAATCGACCCGAATTTGGCGATGACCGCAATAAACCGTGCCGCACAATTAATCGAAGAACTTGGATTCGGAGAAATTGTAAAAGGCTGTGTTGATGTTTATGTTTCAAAAAGAGAGCAATGGAATGTTGGATATAAATCCGAAAATATCAATAAATTGCTTGGTACAAAAATATCAAATGAGGAAATGGAAGAATATTTCAAGCGTGTTGGCATTGAAGCGAAAAATAATACTGCAATAATTCCGACTTTCAGGCCGGATATTTTGGAAGAAGCTGATTTGGCCGAAGAAATCGCAAGAATTTACGGATATAACAATATCGAAACTACTTTGGCAGCAGGAACTCCTACGGTCGGCAAAAAAAATAAAAAGCAGATAATTCAAGATTTCGTGACGGATACAATGGTTGCTTGCGGTCTTTGCGAAGCAATGAATTTTTCGTTTGAAAGCCCGAAAGTTTTTGATAAATTAAATATCCCGGCGGACGATAATCTCCGAAAGACCGTTAAAATAATAAATCCGCTGGGCGAGGATTTCAGCATAATGCGTACGACTACACTAAACGGAATACTGCAATCTTTGTCGATTAACTCGAACCGTAGAAATGAAAAATGCAGACTTTTTGAAATTTCGGGAATTTATTTGCCAAAATCTTTTCCGCTTAATGAATTGCCGGAAGAAAAGCTTATTTTGACAATAGGCGCATACGGCGAAACAGATTTTTATAAAATCAAAGGAATTATTGAAACTCTTTTTGAGAGAATCGGCATAGTAAAATATAATTTCTCTCCTAAAAATAATTTGCCGTTTATGCATCCCGGAAGAACAGCCGAAATCAAAATCGGTGAAACAGAAATCGGATTTGTTGGCGAAGCGCATCCGCTTGTAGTTGATAATTACGAGATAAATAAAAGCACTTATATTGCATTTTTGGATTTAACTCGGATTTTCGAATACGCTACTTTAGACAGAGAGTTCAAGCAATTGCCGAAATTCCCGGATATTAAACGGGATATTGCAATTATTGTTAAAGAAGAAATTTTGGCGGGAGATTTGGAAAATATCATTTATTCAAACGGCGGAAAGCTGATTGAAAATGTTTCACTTTTCGATGTTTACAGAGGTCAGCAAATCGGCGAGGGCATGAAATCCATTGCATATAATATTGTTTTCAGAGCCAATGACAGAACGCTGACAGACGCAGAAGTTAATCCGCAGATGGAGAAGATTTTAAAAGCTTTGGAAACACGTTTCGACGCTGTTTTAAGATAGAAAAAAATGTGATTTTTCAGCAGAGGGCATTTGCCCTTTGTTTTTTTGTGTTTATTGCAGTTTAGTCTTTTTCTTGGCGGCGCTCTGTGTTAAAATCTATAGTGTTACAGGTATTTTATTTTTTGCCGAGGGGGGTTATTATGGAAAAAGATATGCTTTGGCACAAAATATATGACGCAATGAATACGGAAGAATGTCCGATTTGCAGTCTTTTGAAAAATGACCTCAATATGCAGATGGAAATTTTTTTGTATGAAAATGTAAACGACAGGGGGATTAGAGCGAAAATTATTTCTTCGAAAGGATTTTGCTCGAATCATGCGTATATACTAATGAACGAATTCGGAGACCCGCTTGCACATGCGATTTTATATTCCGATTTGATTAATAATTATATTAAGGAGCTAGATAAAAAATCGGATTTTCTCAATGAAATATCCTCGAATTTTAATAAAAAAAATAAAACAAACGAAAAATGTATCTTTTGCGAAAGAACGGAAATTAATGAAAAGATTTATTGCGATAAATTTTCGAAAGAATACGGCGGCGAATTTCAGGAAAAATATCAGCAAACTGCGGTTTTATGCAGAGAACATTTGAATATGACGACTGCAAAAAATGCTAAGCAGAATAAATTAATAATTGAACATACTATTAATAAATACCAAAATGTTTTGGATATGCTATCGGAAATAATACGTAAATCTGATTATAGATATTTTGGAGAATCTTGGACGGAGGAAGAAAAAAGCGCATGGAAAAAAGCCGTTGGGATTATTTCGAAAAAAATTTAAGGAGAGTGAAAATTTTTGGACGAAAAGAAAAACGATAAATCAAGCCCCGAAAAAAATAGTCCGCCTGTATGGATAAATTTCTTGATTTTGTTTTTGTTTCTGACTTTTGTAATAAATATGTTTAATACAAGCAGCCTTGCGAATAAAAAGGTTCAGATAAAATACAGCCAATTTTTGGAATTATTAGATACAAATACTGTTAAGGAAGTAAATGTCGAGGACCTCCAAATTTTATTGGAGCTGAAAGAAAATGTTGCTTTTTCAGAGGTCGAAGAGATTTTAATAACCGAAGAAGACGACGAGCAATATAAAAAAGATTTGGAAAAGAATTTTAAAGAAAACAAAATTTTCTACACGGGCAGGCTTTCTGACCCGAATTTAGTCGAGCGTTTAATAAAAGCCGGAGTCGAAATCGACCGCCCGATTATTGTAAGCAATCCGATTTTAGAATTTTTCTCATCTTGGATTTTTCCGATAATTATTATGTATGTAATTTATTTCTTTTTCATGCGCAGCCTTATGAAACGCATGGGCAGTTCCGACGGCGGTTTTGGAAATTTCATGAATGTCGGAAAATCAAAAGCAAAGATTTATAATATAGAAAAAAATACAGGTATTAGATTTTTAGATGTTGCCGGGCAAGACGAAGCCAAAGAAAGCCTTGAGGAGATTGTGGATTTTTTACATAATCCCGATAAATACCATAAAATAGGAGCAAAACAGCCGAAAGGAGCTTTATTGGTCGGCCCTCCGGGAACAGGTAAAACTCTTTTGGCAAAAGCTGTTGCAGGTGAAGCCGCCGTGCCTTTCTTTTCGCTTTCGGGTTCGGAATTTATAGAAATGTATGTCGGTGTCGGTGCGAGCCGAGTGCGTGACCTTTTTCAAATGGCAAGCAAACAAGCGCCTTGTATAATTTTTATAGACGAGATTGACGCAATCGGAAAAAGCCGCGACAATCAGATGGGCAGCAATGACGAAAGAGAACAGACCTTGAATCAGCTTTTGGCTGAGATGGACGGCTTTGACCCTTCAAAAGGAATAGTGATTTTGGCGGCAACCAACAGACCGGAAATTTTGGATAAAGCTCTTTTGCGCCCGGGGCGTTTTGACAGAAGAATTATTGTAGAAAAACCTGATTTACCGGGAAGAGAGTCGATTTTGAAACTTCATATTGCAAAAGTTAAAACCGATTCGAAAATAAATCTAAAAGAAGTTGCGCTTTCTACAAGCGGAGCAACCGGCGCAGACCTTGCGAATATGGTAAACGAAGCCGCTTTGCGTGCTGTCAGAATGGGAAGAAACGCTGTTTTGCAAGAGGATTTGATGGAATCCGTAGAAGTAGTTATTGCCGGAAAAGAAAAGAAAGACCGAATTTTGAATAAGCATGAAAAACGTTTGGTTGCTTTTCATGAAGTAGGGCACGCTTTGGCGACTTCTTTGCAAAAAGACGGCGAGCCGGTTCAAAAAATAACGATTGTTCCGCGTACTATGGGTGCGCTTGGATATACAATGAATGTTCCCGAAGAAGAAAAATATTTAATGTCAAAATCCGAAATTTTGACACAAATTGTTACGCTTTTAGCCGGCAGAGCCGCCGAAGAAGTTGTATTCGGCGAATGCACAACAGGGGCTTCCAACGATATCGAGCGTGCTACAAAATTGGCAAGAGCTATGGTCACGCAGTTTGGTATGAGCGAAGAATTTGATATGATGGGCTTGGAAAGTGTGGAAAACAAATATTTGGACGGAAGAAGCGTTTTAGTTTGTTCGGAAGCGACCGGCGCTGATATCGATAAAGTTGTAAAAAATATTATTGTTGAATCTCATAAAAAAGCAATTGAGTTGTTGAACAGTAAAAAAGAAAAATTAAACGAAATCGCAGAATTTTTGATAGAAAAAGAAACTATCACGGGTGAGCAGTTTTTGAAAATTTTAAATAACGAGCCAAAAGATGAAGGCGAAATTCAAAATTAATCAAGATATTTTCTCCTTATATTCATATTTTCATCACATTCAAATTTTATTATATATTTAAGAGGTAATTAAATTCTAATAAATCTTAATGAAAATTGAGTGTTTATAAATTGAAAGGATGAATAATATGTACAATGATAGAAATTATGTTGAATTTGAAGAATCCGATACGAAAGAAATTACTGAGGATAAAGAAAAAATCGAAAATTTTAATAAAAATAGAAAAAATAAAAAAAGCAATAATTTTTCAGCGCTGACTTTGGCGATTTGCGTTACAGCTTCTAGTATTTTTGGATTTACAGGCGGAATTGTTTCAAACAAATTGAATAATGTAACCGCTGAAAATTCTACAGCAAAAACAGAATCAAATAATTTAGCACAAAATGTTTCGATTGTAAAAACCGCAACTTCGTCGGCAACAGAAAAGACAATTCCGGAGATTGTTGCGGCAGGCAAACCGGCTGTTGTGGAAATCACAACAGAAGTTGTGCAAATGAGCCGAATAGGTCAATTGGTGTCTGAAGGCGCAGGAAGCGGCGTTATAATCAGCGAAGACGGATATATCGTTACAAATAACCACGTTATCGAGAATGCGAGAAATATTACGGTAAGGCTTTCGGACGGTACAGAATATATGGCTGAATTGATTGGAACCGATCCACAGACAGATTTGGCTGTTTTGAAAATCGAAGCAAATAAATTGACAGCCGTAACCTTCGGCGATTCCTCGAAATTGGTTGTCGGACAGACGACCATAGCTGTCGGAAATCCTCTGGGCGAATTGGGCGGAACTGTAACTTCGGGAATTTTATCTGCTTTAGATAGGGAAATTACTTTCGAAGACCAAACAATGAGATTATTGCAAACAGATGCTGCAATTAATCCCGGTAATTCCGGCGGTGCGCTGTTCAATCTTAAAGGCGAGTTAATCGGAATCGTAAACGCAAAATATTCCGATGCAGGAATCGAAGGTTTAGGCTTTGCAATACCGATTAATACCGCAAAAACTGTAATTGATGATATTATAAATAACGGATATGTTAAAGGAAGAATTGATACAGGATTATCCGTTGTGGATATCAGCAGCAATCAATTGGCAAGAATGTACAGAGTAAATTACACCGGATTATATATTTCCGAATCTGTAGACCCGCAATTTCAATCTGGTGATAGAATCGTATACATTGACGGAGCAGAGATTGGCGGCTTAGCAGATTATAAAACGGCTTTGAATAATTATTCGGTCGGCGATAAAATAGAAATTTCTGTTGTAAGAGGTTCTGAAATTATAACAATTCCGCTTACATTGGCAGAAATGGGTGCATAAATGCTTAAGCTGATTCGAAATCCTTTGGGATTTTGAATCGGCTTTTTTCTATCCTTTATAATGGAAATAGTATAAAAAACCACCCGTTTTACGAGTGGTTATAATTTTAAATTTTATTGTTTTCAACTATCTGCTTTTTTTCTGAACTTGAAAGTATTCCTGTACGTCTTTGCTGATGAACAAACAGTAGAAAGTTATAATAACCGTTGCGGTGTATAATAAATTTGTAAACGGAAAAATGAAAAAAGTTATGAAAGTCAAAAACGCAAACCAACATAAAGAAATAATATTGAAAACTTTATTGACAGTGACTGCTATATCTAGGCCTGTTAAAAGCCATAATGGTACAAGAACCGAAACTATACAAAACCACAGAGAAATATCTCCGAATTTAAATAATCTCAAAATGAAAGACAGAATATTAAGTCCGATAATTAGATATACTGAATTTTTTCCTTTCGAATAAGAATCCATTTAACTCTCTCCTCTAAATAAAATAATAAAAAAAATCGAATAGTTGTATATGGAAAAAGTTTATAAACTTATAAAGATAAACGAGAATATATAAAAAAAGTTTGATGATATTCGAAAGCTTTACAAAAAATCCGGCGCAAATCAAAAAAAGCATAAATATATTCATTTCATACGATTTTCATTTTGATAAGTAGAAAAAATTTTTTCACAGCGGAGCGTTTCACGCATGTTTCTAGCGCGAAATGAAATATTTTTTTTATTTTTTAGAAAGAAAATAGCATAAGACATTATTATCGATAACTTCAATATCTCTGTATAATCCGTCAATGAGTGCAATACAATTTTGATTATTGATTATAAAATATTCAGGAAAAGATTCTTTTAATAAGAATATATCCTCGATAAAAAGTAATTTATTGTCAACATAAAATTCGATTCTTATTATCTTTTTACCGAGCATGCTATTAATTTCATTTTTTTTAGATTTAAATATTGTTTTAGGTTCTAAGTTTGATTTATAATATTCCAGTTCTTTTGAATCGGTTATTTCGGTTTTAGTTGAATCTGTTATAAATATGATTTTATTAATATAAACATAGTTATCCAAAATATTAATAATATTTTTTTCTTCTTGCCGTCTGCTTATAATCACAAATAGAAATATTATCATAATTAAAGTCAGAGATATAATAATTACTTTATTTAAATTTCTGAATCTTGTCATATTATATCCCTCGCTTTGGTTATAAAAGTAAACTGAGCAAAAATCATTTATTGAGTAATACTATTTTCATTTTGATAAGTAGAAAATATTTTTTCACAGCAGAGTGTTTCGTGCAATGCTTCTATCGCAAAATGAAATATTTTTCTATCCTTATAGAATGGAAATAGTATTAAAAGCTATTCAACAGAGGGCAAACCTATTCCAATCTGACTTCCGTATCCGTTGGCGGCATGAAAAATCTCACGGTTATAACTATCAATAAGTATAAGCGTTTTTAATTCTTGGGATTTGAATACATAGTATCGTCCAAAACTGTTGCTGAATATCAAATTATTTTTTATGGAATCAATTTTACCATTGTCTAAACTCTTATATGCTTCATCAATTGCAGTTAAAATTGCAATGCGAGCTTCATTTTCTGATATTGAACCAGTATTTGGTAATACATCATCAATTGTAATAACAGATAAATTATTTTTATCAAGTTCATGTATCATAGAGCCTAAATCATCAATATATTGAATTTTTTTGTTTAAAGATTCGGATATAAAACGCAATGGAACATATGTGTGATTATTATATATAATCGGCGGAGTATCTAATATAACCGCTTTATTGTTTACTTTAGCGTTTTTATTATTTTCCTCTAATGTAATTTTTATGTTTTCGCCAATTATCTCAATACTGCGGCTATCGGGATTCCATGTTACTTTATTGCCAAAATATTCATTAATCAGCCTTACCGGAAGCAATGTTCGGTTGTCGTTTCTAATTATATTTGGTCTTTCAACAAAAGTCCCATTTATCATTAATAAGCTTGGTTTTGAGTCTTTTGTCCCTAAAATATCATCTAATCCTGACGGATATTTCACATGTACATAAGAAGTCTTATTGTTGAAGGCATCATGAACGGTTGCAATTGTATTGAAGGTTAAACTTGGATTATTTTTAATCGGATATTTCTCATAGTTTTTAATGACTGCATTTTCATTGTATTCAGGAATCGCATATTTATAAAAATTTTTGTTTTGAATAAAAAGTTCTAAAGCTGAGCCGAATTTTAATTTATTTAAAAATTCATATTCTGAAATTTCGATTCCTTCATAGAAAAAATTTTCATCTGGTTTATATGGGTAGTTATCTAAATCTCTCATTGAATCCATATTAAACGAGCTTTTTAATTCTGCTATCATCTTAATACTATAAGTTTCATTTATGGAGCTTATACTGTAATATTTAACATTTTCACTAAAATATATATTTTCAGGTTCGCAATAGTAAATCGATTTGTCATTTCTGTTTATGACAAAGCTACCTGCATTTTCGGGTTTGAATACGGCTTTTTCAGTTAAAATATTATTATCGTTTGAATATATTTTATAAAAATAGGAATTTGGCTTATCTTCTGAAACGCATATAAGCTCCGGCTTAGTATCTTGGTTTATATCGTACATACAGTACCCTAGAAATTTATCTTTGTTTTTGTTTAAAAATTTTATATATATTTCGCTTTTATCTATATTTTCCTGCTTTGCAAATATTTTATGAGGTATTAAAATTGATGTTATTATTATTAATATAAAGCAATGAAAAAGTTTAATAATGCATCTTCCTTTCATTAATTGATAAATAATTAGAATTTGTTGTTAAATTACTGGCAAATATAGAAGAAGTGCTCAAGATTAAAATGGAATATACCGCACACAAAGTTTACAGCAAAGCGTTCCGCGCAACGCCTCAAGCGCAGAATAAAATATTTTTTTCTATCATTTAGGATTGAAATCCATAAAAATATTAGAAAACCCCTGAAGTAAAATCAGGGGGTTTTTGGAATATTTTAATGTATAAATTCAAAACAGATTAACCTACGGATTGATAGTAACCCAAACGAATTTCGCCGATAAATTCTTTAAGTTCCTCAAGTGCAGGATATGATTTAAAATCGGCACTGTAGTATATGTAGCCGCCTTCGCCTTCCCACGGAACTTTTACAAAAAGCTTGTCATCTGTGTAGCCAAAAAATAAAAACGGCTCATTCATTGCGAAGCTAAAATCGTTGGTAAAGCTTGAAGGGTCATTTACTTCCGGCGCAAACATAATATCTTTTAGTTTATCAAGAATAAAACTTTTGTCTTCGTCCGAAGCGACTATAGAATCAATTGATTCGGTTTCCCTGTCCCAAGTGTCTTTAAAAACCTCTAGCTGTATGTATTCAAAACGACTGGAATTTTGTTCATCCGAGAGCCAAACTGCGGTATTAAACGGAGTAGTTGTCCCTTTGCCGCCGGCAACTGGTTGTTCCGGGTTTTTATTGGAGCAGGAAAAAAGAATAAAAGCAGATAAAAACATAACAAAAAGAAACGCAATTTTATTTTTCATATTATATCACCCTTCCATATGAAAATTTCCATGAAATGAAAGTAATACTATTTCCATTTTGATAAGTAGAAAAAAATTTTTCACAGCGGAGCGTTTCGCGCAATGCTTCTGGCGCGAAATGAAATATTTTTTTCTATCCTTTATAATGGAAATATAACTTGTAAATAAATTATAACATAAAAATTTACAAAATCAACAAAAATAATCTGAAATTCAAATAAAATATAATAATAATTACATAATATTAAATATTGACTAAAATTTTGTTGGTAAAATATAATAATAAAATCTCTTTTTGTTATATTTATATATTGAATTGCAATAAAAATCTATCTTCGGAAAAATTAATTCAGATATTCAACCATCAAATCTTGCATGTCATATAATCCGGGCTTTTTATTATAAATAAATTTTGTCGCTTTTATGGTACCGACTGCAAAAAGCGTTTTGGAATAAGCTTTATGTTTTATTTCAATCACTTCATCAGCGCCTGCGAAAATAACTTCATGTTCGCCGACAATCGTGCCGCCGCGGACAGAGTGAATACCTATTTCATTTTTTTTGCGCTTCTCACGAGTTGAAGAACGGTCAAAGGTATAATCCAAATCACCTATGGACTCTTTTATTTTATCCGCCAAAAGAAAAGCAGTGCCGGACGGCGCGTCTATTTTTTGATTGTGATGTTTTTCGATAATTTCTATATCAAAAGCTTCATCATAAAGTATAGGCGATATTTTTTTTAATAGCGACGCTATTAGATTTACGCCTAAAGACATATTCGCGGATTTAAAAATCGGAATAATTTTGCTTGCTTCTTTTATATTATTAATCGTTTCTTCCAAAAGTCCGGTTGTGCAGATAACGAGCGCAATTTTTTGGCTGACAGCGTATTTTATAAGGTCGTCCACAGCTTTTGCTATAGAAAAATCTATTATTACATCCGCCGGCATATCACAGTCTTCGATTTTCTCGAAAGTCGGAAAAGGTTCGGAATAATTTGAGCTAAAAGCGTCAATGCCTGCAACTATTCCAAAATCATCATCTTTGCCGGCCATATCGCATATTAACGAGCCCATTTTTCCGTGATATCCGTGAACAATAACTTTTATCATATTATCATTCCTTTTAAAAATAATATAGGCAGGCTTATTTGTTTCAAAAAAGACATTGTTTAGACATCAAAACGTAGTAGAATAAGTCTGCCTTTGTAGAAAATTTTATTTAATAAGTCCGTAATTTTTCAATTCGGAAACAAGAAATTCTTCTTTATCGGGCATCATAGTTGTCAAAGGTTTTCTGCAATGATAGCCCTCATAGCCTAAATATTTCAAAGCTGTTTTAGTGGGAATAGGGTTTACTTCGCAAAAAGCAGCTCGGCAAAGTGGAAGCAGTTTTAATTGCAAATCAAGCGCGGCTTTTAAATCGCCGTTAAGATATTTCATAACGACATCATGAGTCTCGAGAGGCACGATATTTGCAATAACGCTGATAACACCGATTCCGCCAAGCGATAAAATAGGGATTATTTCATTATCGTTTCCGGAATATAGATCCATTTTTCCGTTAATACATTCAGCTAAATTTACAATGTGGTCAAGATTAGAGCTGGCTTCTTTAATAGCGATAATATTTTCTATTTTAGAAAGTTCCGCCGCTGTTTTTGGTTCAACATTTAGGCCTGTACGAGATGGTACGTTATATACTATAATAGGTATATCTACATTTTTCGCATATTCAGCATAATGTTCGACAAGTCCTTTTTGTGTAGTTTTGTTATAATACGGCGTAACTACCAAAATCCCGTCCGCACCACGTTTCTGCGATTCTCGTGCAAGTTTTACCCCGTGTTCCGTATCATTGCTGCCGGCTCCTGCAATAACAGGTATTCTTTTATTAACAGTTTTTACGGCAAAATCTATGACTTTCAATTGCTCGTCGTCTGTCAAGGTTGAAGGTTCGCCGGTAGTTCCGCAAATAATAATTGCGTCGGTCTTGTTTTCGATTTGAAATTCTATTAATTTTTTCAATTCCTCAAAATTAACAGACCTGTCTTTATTAATCGGCGTGACTAAAGCAACGCCAGAGCCTTTAAATAACATAAAAATTCCTCCCGAACATTTTATAAATAATTATACAATAATATTAAAGCATTTCGATAACAGCTTCTGCTATTTGAACGGCATTTGTCGCCGCACCTTTGCGGATATTATCGGCAACTACCCAGATGTTGATTCCGGATTCTACAGTAAAATCTCTTCTTATTCGGCCGACATAAACTTCGTCTGTGCCTTTTGCGTTTGTTGCCAGCGGATATTCTGAGTTTTCGTGATTGTTTTGCAAAACTATTGACGGAGATGATTTTAATATATCAATAAGTTCATCTAAT
The DNA here is from genome assembly GCA_031551135.1 of Eubacteriales bacterium. Taxonomy (GTDB): domain Bacteria; phylum Bacillota; class Clostridia; order Lachnospirales; family JAITVM01; genus JAITVM01. The sequence continues at coordinate 169,684 of JAVBOA010000009.1, forward strand.
TCAAAATTTTTCTCAAATTCAACATTTATTGATTCGCTGTGGCAATCGAAAACAGGAACGCGAACTGTTGTGGCTGTAACTGCAAGGTCTGGTTTATTAAGGATTTTTCTTGTTTCTTCAATCATTTTAATTTCTTCTTTGGTGTAGCCGGAATCTGTAAAAACATCAATTTGCGGTAAACAGTTATTGGCAATCGGATGCGGAAAATTTGTCGGAGGGAGTCCGGCAAGCCCGCTTTCCAAATCCTTGTATCCTTTCATACCGGCACCGGAAACCGCCTGATATGTTGAATAAATTATTCGCTTGATAGAATATTTATCGTCCAAAGGTTTTAAGGCTACAACGGCTTGGATTGTGGAACAGTTCGGATTCGCAATAATACCTTTATTTTTTAAGATATCTTGCTTATTTACTTCGGGAACAACGAGCGGAACGTCCTTATCCATTCGAAATGCAGACGAATTATCGATAACGATACAATTATTTTTTGCCAAAAGCGGAGAATATTCCAAGCTAACGCTGCCGCCAGCGGAAAAAAGTGCAATATCCAATTTGTAATCAACAATATTTTTGTCTAGTTCGATAATGGTGTATTCTTTACCCATAAATTCTATTTTTTGACCGGCCGAGCGCGCAGAAGCAAAGAAAAAATAATTTTTTACTGGAAGCTTGCGCTCTTCCAAAACTTTTAAAAAAGTGCGGCCAACCATTCCGCTGACGCCGACAACCCCTAAGTTTATTTCATTCATAATAAAAACCCCTTTAATTTTATTTGAGTCGGTAATTATATTTTTAATTCAAAAAAAGCCGACCAATAAAAAGCCAGCTGTTAATAACAATATTACACAGGATAGCTCTCCATCATGAAATGATGACAATCTTTTAGCTCTTAACTAAAAGACCAGCAAAAAACAATTAAGGCTGTTTTTAACTTCGGCAAATTTCCCTTTCAGGTTATTAATGTACCTTAATACATAAAACTAATAACAATAATCATGAAATCTGCGCCTCTATCTACAATGATATTATTTATAAAAAATAATATAGCGATTTGATTTTAAGAAAATCAAATGCGTTTAAATCAATGTATTATGAAATTTTATACAAAACAAAATTCGTTTTATAAATAATATCACTTAAATTAACAACTGTCAAAGGTTTTGATAGCATTTCCATTTTATATAGAAAGTTTTATATAAATAATATATGTAACTGCATCGCTTTTGTTAAAAGATGTAAATCGTATTTTCTGGAATCAAATTTATACTATTTTCAATATAAAGGATAGAAAAATGAAAATAGTATAAGACAAAAAGTCAAACGCTATATTTGAATAATATTTTTAATTTATTGAAATAATTAAAACGAGGTGAGCTTATGAGCAAAAAAAATCCAAAGGAAAAAAATATGACTCAGAATGACATTCTTAAATATGAGGTAGCTGAAGAGCTAGGTCTTTTAGATAAAGTAAACAAAACCGGGTGGAAATCATTAACAGCAAAAGAAAGCGGAAGAATCGGGGGAATCATGACGAAACGCAAACGTGATATTAAAAATTCTCAATCGGATGAATCCGAAAATTAAACATGTTCTTTTTCTGTTATTTGTTATATAATAAATATACATTCTACTATTTCTCATCAGCGGATAAAATATTTAACGCCTATAAAATCGACGTGTGAAAAATTTTTTTGCTTGATCAGAAATATAGCAGTTTCATTTTTTCAGATGATGAGCTTTATTTGCAGATTATAAAATCAAAAAAATGAAACTGTTGCATATTTAAATTGCGATAGCATTACAGAGGGGGATTTTCTTGGAAGCTTACAAATCGTTTGCATATGTGTACGATTTATTGATGGACGATATACCATATGACGATTGGGCAAATTATATCATAGAAATTTGGAAAAAATTTAATATAGAACCAAAACTTGTTTTAGATATCGGTTGCGGAACAGGCAATCTTACTTTACGGCTCCGCCGCAAAGGCTATGATATGATTGGTCTGGATATCTCGGAAGATATGCTGATGATTGCAAAATCAAAGGATAACGAAACGCTGTATTTGTGTCAGGATATGTGCGAATTTGAATTATACGGTACGGTTGACAGTATCATTTGTATATTTGACAGTATTAATTATATTTTAGAAGATGAAAAAATTTTGAATATGTTTAAGCTTGTAAAAAATTATCTTAATCCCGGTGGGATTTTTATTTTTGACTTAAACACGGAATATAAATTCAAAGAAATCTTGGATAATAATTCTTTTTCTATAGTAAAAGATGAAGTTACTTGTATTTGGGACCATATTTACGACGAAGGTGTTTTGGAATATTTTGTAACTTTGTTTACAAAAAAAGAAGGAGATTTATATCAAAGGTCAGAAGAATTTCATTACCAAAAATCATATAGTACAGAAAAAATTAAAAAATTTTTGGGTTTAGCGGATTTAAATTTGCTGGGCATTTTTGACGCATTTACTTTTGATACGCCAAATTCAGAAAGCGAAAGAATTTATTTTGTAATTTCGAAATCATGAAAATTTATTTCGAATTTCGGGGAGGCACTTGAAATGAAAGATTATATACTAAAGGTAACTGCCGGAAGCGGCAGTATAAGGGCTTTTTTTATAAATTCAACAAATATTGTAAGAGAAGCGAAGGAGATTCACAAAACTTCTTACACAGCCACTGCGGCTTTGGGAAGAATGTTGACAGCGGCATCGATGATGGGCTCGATGCTGAAAGACGAAGACGAGCTTATTACTTTGTCGATTCGGGGGGAAGGCTCGCTGAAAGGAATTGTAGCAACTTCCGATTGTACAGCAAATGTTAAAGGATATGTATTCAATCCGGATGTGGATTTGCCGCTTAGAGAAGATGGCAAAATCGACGTTGCCGGAGCAATTATGCCGGGCACACTCAGCGTTATTAAAGATATTGGATTGAAAGAGCCTTATGTCGGTCAAATTGAACTTGTTTCGGGAGAAATCGCAGAGGATTTGGCTTGGTATTATGCAAAATCCGAACAAACGCCGACTTCGGTCGCACTTGGTGTCTTGCTGGATAAAGATACTTCGGTAAAATATTCGGGAGGTTTCGTTATACAATTGATGCCTTTTGCGGAAGAAAAAATTATTGAAAAACTCGAAAAAAATATTTTGAATCTGCCCACCATTACTTATTTAATGGAAAAAGGACTGACAATGGAAGAAATAGCCGACGCAATAATCGGCGAATTTGAAATGCATGTTAATGAAAAACTTGAAGTGGGATATTATTGCAATTGTTCGAAAAGACGAGTACAAAAGGCTTTGATTAGCATTGGCGTGAGTGAGCTTAATAAAATTATTTCAGAAGATAAAAACGCAACTTTGCATTGTCATTTTTGCGGAAAAGATTATCATTTTGATGAAGATGAATTAAAATTGATTGTTGCTAATTTATAAGTATTTTATTAAAAGACAATGTAAATTAAAATTGCTCTCGTCATATACTGTTTATAACTCATAATGTCGGGAGTGAATAGATGAAAACTCTGGTTTTTTATACAAAAGATTATGCCAAATATCTTAAAAATATTGGGTTTTGTTCGGAAAATGAAAAAATATCAGGCTATTCTATTTTTACAATAGCTGCTGATAAATTGGACTTAAAAAAACTATCTCTTATACTTAAAAAAATAATTTTCGAAAAAAATCCTGTGACTAAAAAATCCAATGTAATAAGAAAGGCAATTGATGAGAATTTTTTTTCTGATTTTGAAAGATTCGTTTTGACTGATATTTCGGGGCTTCTAAATGATAATGTACATTTTAATCTAGACGGATATATTTGTTTTCATCTAAACAATTATAAGGAAATTATCGATAAAACTTTATATTTTATCGTTAAAAAATATTTATCATGACAAAAAAGTTTCAGTTTTGAAATTTGCCTTGACTTAAAATTCTTTTATAGTATAATATCCAAAAGAATATTTTAAAGCTTTGATAAGGACAGTATATAATAAATTTGTTTTCAGAGAGAACTATTTATACTTTTCCATTTCGAAATATTTCAAAATGGGAATTAGTATTAGCTGTGATTAGTTTAAACGATTATTATAGAAAACCACCTTTGAGCTACTCTAATAAAGTACGTTGATTACGTTATAATCTATTACGAAAATAAGCCATATTGCGCTTATTTCGTTCTGCTTATTTAATTGGTGGATAATGAGACTTTACCTCGTTCCTTTTATGGAACGGGGTTTTTTAGTTTATAAAAAAACAGGAGGAAGTATTTATGATTATTACATTAAAAGATGGTATCCAAAAAGAATACGACGGTCCGGTTTCTGTTTTTGATATAGCAAAATCAATTTCGGAAGGACTTGCAAGAGTTGCGTGCGCCGGCAAGGTAGACGGTGCGGTAGTTGATTTGAGATATGTTGTCGACAAAGATTCGGAAGTTAATATTTTGACTTTTGATGACGAAGACGGAAAACGGGCTTTCAGACATACAGCAAGCCATGTTTTGGCTCAGGCAGTAAAAAGATTATACAAAGACGTTAAGCTTGCGATAGGTCCGGCAACATCAGAAGGATTTTATTATGATTTTGAACGAGAAAAGGCTTTCGTTGCCGAAGAAATTTTGGAAATAGAAGCGGAAATGAAAAAAATTATTAAAGAATCGCTGGAAATAGAGCGTTTTGAATTGCCGAAAGAAGAAGCCATTAAATTAATGCAGGAAAGCGGCGAAACTTATAAAGTCGAATTGATAAATGAATTGCCCGAAGGCGAAATAATTTCTTTTTATAAGCAAGGCGATTTTGTTGACCTTTGCGCAGGCCCGCATTTGCTGAATACAAAATATCTTAAAGCAATTAAATTAACTTCCGAAAAAGGTTCATCAGGAGCTTATTGGCGCGGCGACGAAAAAAATAAAATGCTTTGCCGAATTTACGGAACTGCATATACAAAAGCCGCAGATTTGGAAGCTTATTTAAAACAGCGTGAAGAAGCAATTAAACGTGACCACAATAAATTGGGAAGAGAATTGAAATATTTCACAACTTCCGAAGCTATCGGTCAGGGCTTGCCGCTTTTGATGCCGAACGGAGCGAAAGCAATCCAATTATTGCAAAGATTTGTTGAGGATGAGGAAAGCAGAAGAGGGTATGTTTTAACAAAAACTCCGTTTTTCGCTAAATCAGATTTATATAAAATTTCCGGACATTGGGCACATTACAAAGACGGAATGTTTATTATCGGCGACGAAGAAAAAGACGAGGAAATTTTTGCGCTAAGACCGATGACTTGTCCGTTCCAATTTTCGATTTATAATTCGGAACAACATTCTTACCGTGATTTGCCGATTAGATACGGCGAAACTTCTACACTTTTCAGAAACGAATCCTCCGGTGAAATGCACGGACTTATCCGCGTAAGGCAATTTACAATTTCCGAAGGTCATATTGTTTGCCGCAAAGACCAGTTGGAGGAAGAATTTAAAGGCTGTGTAGAATTAGTAAAATTTATGACTGACACTATCGGCTTGAGTGATGGAATTTCTTATCGCTTCTCGAAATGGGACAGCAAAAATAAAGATAAATACGAGGGCGACGAAGCTACTTGGGAAGAAGCTCAATCCGCTATGCGCAAGCTTTTAATCGAGCTTGGTTTGGAGTTTACGGAAGAAGAGGGCGAGGCGGCTTTCTATGGCCCAAAACTTGACATTCAATACAAAAATGTTTTTGGCAAAGAAGATACAATTATTACAGTTCAGATAGATTTTTCGCTTGCCGAAAGATTTAATATGACTTATGTCGACAGCGACGGAACTAAAAAGCATCCTATTGTTTTGCATAGGACCTCTATCGGTTGTTATGAAAGAACATTAGCGCTAATGATAGAAAGATTTGCGGGTGCGCTTCCGACTTGGATCGCTCCGATTCAAGCCAGAGTTTTGCCGATTTCTGATAAATATGCCGATTATGCTGAATCTGTTATAAAAGAGCTTAAGCAGAATAATATTCGTGTTGAGGGCGATTTCAGAACCGAAAAAATCGGTTATAAAATAAGAGAAGCAAGACTCGAGAGAATACCGTATATTTTAGTTGTAGGCGAAAAAGAACAAGCCGAAGGCTCAGTATCTGTCAGAAGCCGCTCGGCGGGCGACGAGGGTATGACTCCGCTTAAAGATTTTATTTCCCGCATAAATGAAGAAATTTTATCTAAAGCGATTATTGAAGCTAAAGAGGAATAGAGTTTTTAGGCAGAAAATAGGGGTTGAAATTTTAAAAAAATAAAAGCTATAGTTGACAATTATAAATTTTTATGCTAAAATTCTCAAGATACAAGAAGAAGCCCGCTTCTCACCCTATTCTAAAGTTTTAGGGTTATTACATTATTAATTTTGTGTGTATAAGTGGGTTTTTACCCACTTTTTTTATTGTTATAAACAATTTTTTATACGAATTTAAAATTCGGGTGTATTTTTTTATTTATTAGGAGGTGTACTGCCATTACAGAGCTACAAATTAATGAACAAATAAGGGATAGAGAAATAAGGCTCATAGGTGAGGACGGCACTCAATTGGGAATAATAGCCAGTAAAGATGCCCAGAAAATGGCCGACGAAAAAAAACTTGACTTGGTTAAAATTTCGCCGACTGCCAAACCGCCGGTTTGCAAGATCATGGATTACAGCAAATTTAAATACGAGCAGTCTAAAAAAGAGAAAGAAGCAAGGAAAAAACAGAAGACTATCGAAATTAAAGAGTTGCGTTTATCCCCGAATATTGACCAGCATGATATAAATGTAAAAGTAAAAAAAGCCATCGAATTTTTGCAGCATGGCGATAAAGTTAAAATCAGTGTTCGTTTCAGAGGTCGTGAACTTGGTCACACTAATGTAGCACATCAGATTTTTGAGGATTTTGTTTCTCAAATTTCGGAATATGGAATGGTTGAAAAGCCTGCTAAAATGGAAGCAAGAAGCATGGCTATGATTCTTACGCCAAAGCCTTAATAATTTATAAAACCATATAGGAGGATTATATAATGCCGAAATTAAAAACCAACAGAGCAGCGGCAAAACGCTTTTCTGTTACAGGAACCGGTAAAATTAAAAGATCTAAAGCGAATAAACAGCATATTCTTGGCAAAAAAAGCCCAAAAAGAAAAAGACACTTAAGGTCGACTACCTTGGTTGACAAAACAAACGAAAACCAAGTTAAAAGAATGTTACCTTATATGTAATATAAAAATTACGATGTTAAAATAAAACAAAGTTTTATAATCTAGCTGTTCAGGAATATACAGCTTGTTGGGAGGAGCTTTTAAAAATGTCAAGAGTAAAAGGCGCTTTAAACGCCAGAAAAAAACATAAAAAAGTATTGAAATTAGCAAGAGGTTACAGAGGTGCGCGTTCTAAACAATATAGAATAGCTAAACAATCCGTTATGCGTGCGCTCACTCATGCTTTTGCCGGAAGAAAACAAACCAAAAGAGAATACAGAAAGCTTTGGATAGCCAGAATAAACGCAGGCGCAAGAGCTAATGGTTTATCATACTCAAAATTAATTAACGGCTTGAAAATCGCCGGTATTAATATAAATAGAAAAATGCTTGCTGATTTGGCAATCACCGATTCGGCCGCTTTTACAAAACTTACTGAAACCGCAAAATCTAATTTGAAATAAACAGAACCACCAGCCTGAGCTGGTGGTTCTGTTTTCTATAACTAAGTTTTCTACTTATCAAAATGAAAATAGTATTTGATAGGAAATAAAAATGATACTTGAATTTTTAGCAGTTGGGGTTGGCGGATTTGTCGGAGCCAGTATGCGTTTTGGAATAACGAAAATCTCCTGCTGAGATTGACTTAAAAATCAATATAAAATATAATTATCTCGTCAATATTAATTGAGGAGGTTTTTTTATGCTGAGGACACCTGTGTTTTCGGAATACGAAAAGTACGGAGCAAAATTAGTTGAGTTTGGCGGATTTGAAATGCCGATACAATTTTCAACGTCCATTATCGAAGAACATAACGCTGTTCGAAATTTTGCAGGGCTTTTTGATGTTTCGCATATGGGTGAGATTCTGGTCAACGGCCCGGATGCCGAAAAATTTGTAAATTATATCATCACTAATGATGTATCTAAGTTAGGCAAGAATAATATTTTTTATTCCTTTATCTGCTACGAAAACGGCGGAATTGTCGATGACATTTTGGTTTATAGGCTGGCCGAAGAAAAGATTTTACTTGTCGTCAATGCTTCCAACACAGATAAGGATTTTGAATATATTTTAAAATATACAAACGGATTTGACGTAGAGATTAAAAATATCTCGAATGAACTTGGGCAATTGGCAATACAGGGACCTTTTGCCGAAAGAATTCTCCAAAAATTTACGGATACAAATTTATCTGAAATAAAGAATTTTACTTTTCTGGAAAATGTAAATATCCTGAATGTAAATTGTCTTGTTTCCAGAACAGGCTATACCGGGGAAGACGGTTTCGAAATCTATATGCAAAGCGATAAGGCGGCGTATATTTATTCTGAGTTGCTTAAATATGAGGAAGACGGAAAAAAACTTCTTCCAATCGGTTTGGGCGCTCGTGATACTCTGAGATTTGAATCGGGAATGCCGCTTTACGGTAATGAATTATCAAAAGACACAATCGCTGTAGAGGTCGGTTTTAATTTCGCAATTAAGCTCGATAAAGAGGACTTTATTGGGAAAGACGCGCTTCTAAAAGCAAAAGCCGATATCAAACATAAACTTGTAGGACTCGAATTGTTGGAAAAAGGAATTCCGAGACATTCTTACAAAGTTGAAAAAGATGGAAAAGAAATCGGATATATCACAACAGGATATTTTTCTCCGACTCTTAATAAAGCGATAGCAATGGCTTTTATAGATTCCGAATACGCAAAAATCAACGAAGAAGTTTTTTGTATAATCAGAAATAAAAAATTAAAATCACAAATTATAAATAAAAAATTTAGATAACGGAGGATTATTATGGGTGCTAAAAATGAATTGCTTTATACAAAAGAGCATGAATGGGTTAGAGTTGAAGGAAATAAAGCTTATATAGGAATAACTGATTACGCGCAGGAATCTTTGGGAGATATAGTTTTTGTGGAGCTTCCGGAAGAAGAAACGGTTTTGTCTGTAGGCGATACAATCGGAGCCGTTGAATCCGTAAAAGCCGCTTCGGATATTTATTCGCCTGTCAGCGGCACGGTTGTCGAAATAAATACAGCTTTGGAAGATGCGCCTGACCTTATAAATAAAAAGCCATATGAAAATCATATTGTTGTTGTGGAGATGGAAGATATTTCGGAACTAGATTCTTTGTTAAATTCGGATGATTATAGAGCATTTTGTGAAGAAGAATAGTTTGGAGGATATTATGTTTCCATATATACCCACAACAGAGCAAGAAAAAAGCGAAATGCTGAAAAAAATTAATGCCGAAAATATCAGCGAGCTTTTTAAAGATATCCCGAAAGATTTGATTATCGAAAAATATAATCTTGAGGAATCAAAATCCGAGCTGGAGATTCAAGATATCTTAAAAAAAATTTCCGCTAAAAATAAATCAGTAAACGATTATATTTGCTTTTTAGGTTCCGGCGCGTATGACCATTATATTCCGTCGGTTTGCGGGCATGTTGCCTCAAAATCGGAATTTTACACTGCATATACTCCATATCAGCCCGAAATCAGCCAAGGAACTTTGCAGGCTATTTTTGAATACCAGTCAATGCTTTGCGCGCTTACAGAAATGGATGTATCTAATATCTCGATGTATGATGTATCTACAGCAATGGCAGAAGCTTGTTCTATGGCAGTAGACGCTACAAAACGCAATAAAATAATAATATCCGCATCCGTTAATCCTCAATCCAGAAATGTTGTAAAAACATACGGACATTTTAAAAATTTTGAAATCGTGGAAATCGAGGAAAATGACGGAATCAGCGACATTGAAAAAATTAAATCCGAACTCGACAGCTCGGTTGCCGCTGTTGTTATCCAAACTCCGAATTTCTTTGGAATCATTGAGGATTTATCCGGATTGGAAAAAGTTATTCACGATAATAAATCATTGTTGATTTTATCAGTAGACCCGATATCTTTGGGAATTTTGAAAACTCCAAAGGAATGGGGAGCGGATATCGTTGTCGGCGATTGCCAATGCTTTGGAAATAAATTGAATTTCGGCGGTCCGCATTTAGGATTTTTGAATACAACTAAAAAACTTGTGCGCAAAATGCCGGGCAGGGTAGTCGGCGAAACGAAGGATGTAGATGGAAAAACAGGATATTGTTTGACATTGCAAACCCGTGAACAGCATATCCGCCGCGAAAAAGCAACCTCAAATATTTGTTCCGACCAGACTTTGATGGCGATAAATTCAGCGGTTTATTTGAGTACTTTAGGAAAGCAGGGAATAAAAGAAGTTGCAGTACAAATTTATTCAAAAGCGAATTATGCTTTGAAAAAACTTTCCGAAAGCGGAAAATATAAGCCTCTATTCAATCAGCCGGTATTTAAAGAATTTGCTTTGATATCGGATTTTTCACCGGAATTTATATCGAATAAATTATTCGAAAACGGGATTTTCGGGGCATATGACATTTCGAAAGAGTATCCGAAATATAAAAACGCCGTTCAATTTGCTGTTACAGAAAAGCGAACTAAATCAGAAATAGATTATTTATCCGAGATTTTGGAGGTGATTTCATGATTTCTAAGGAATCAAAAAAAGCTTACCGTCTGCCGAAATTGGATGTGCAGGATTTGCTTAATACATTGCCGAAAAATCTCATGCGTATGAACGATGCCGAATTACCGGAAGTTTCTGAGCCGGATGTAATCAGGCATTATACAAATTTGGCCAATAAAAATTATAATGTTGATAAAGGATTTTATCCGCTTGGCTCTTGTACAATGAAATATAATCCGAAAATCAATGAGGATATCGCGAATTTGCCGAATTTTACAGAGATTCATCCTTTGCAGAATCAAGATACCGTTCAAGGGTCTTTGGAAATTATTTATGATTTGCAAAATAAATTGTCCGAAATTTCTGGAATGGACGCATTTACTTTGCATCCGGCGGCCGGAGCGCATGGCGAATATACCGGTTTATTGATAATTAAAGCGTACCACGAAAAGCGAAAGGATTTGAAACGCAATAAAATAATCGTTCCGGATTCGGCGCACGGTACAAATCCGGCAAGCGCCGCAGTGGCAGGATTTGATATAATTGAAATAGAATCCAACGAGGACGGAACGGTAAATATCGACTCGCTGAAATCCGTTTTAAATGATGAAATTGCCGGACTTATGCTAACAAACCCGAATACGGTCGGAGTTTTTGAAACTCAAATAAAAGAAATCGCGGAATTGGTTCACAATGCGGGCGGACTTTTGTATTACGACGGCGCAAATTTGAACGCTATTTTAGGAATCTGCCGTCCGGGAGATATGGGTTTTGATGTTTGTCATCTTAATCTTCATAAAACTTTTTCGACTCCGCATGGCGGCGGCGGCCCCGGAAGTGGTCCGGTAGGCGTAAAATCTTATCTAAAAGAATATTTGCCTATACCTGTAGTTAAATACAATGGCGAAAATTATTCGCTTGATTATACGGGTGAAAATTCTATCGGACAGATAAAATCGTTTTACGGAAATTTTGGGATTTATCTGAGAGCCTATGTGTATATTTTAACAATGGGCCGAGATGGATTAAAAGCTGTGGGCGAAAACGCAGTTTTAAATGCGAATTATCTGCAAGAGCTTTTGAAAGAAAATTATGTTCTGACTCGTGATGATTTTTGTATGCATGAAACGGTTTTTGCAGGGCTTAAAGAGCCTAATGGAACAAGCACGCTGGATGTTGCCAAACGTATTATAGATTACGGTTATCATCCGCCGACGGTCTATTTCCCGCTTATTGTTCATGAAGCAATGATGTTCGAACCGACCGAAACGGAATCAAAAGATACAATCGATGCTTTTGCGGATGCGCTTAACAAAATAGCGCAAGAAGCAAAAGAAAATCCCGAGCTTTTAAAAAACGCTCCGCATAATACTCCGGTGCGCCGTTTGGATCAAACAAAGGCGGCTAGGGATTCTAAACTTAAATGGTAGCAAAATGGCGCATATGCGCCTTTTTTGCTGTAATCAGCTTTTGTATGTGAATATCGCACTTTGGATTATTTTGTCATAAATCGCAGATAAGGAATATACAAAATTACATAGTCGATATTACAATTGGAAGATTTTATTCAATAAAATATACAAAATAGTCGGAGTATATCTCTGTTGCCATGTATAATCATAACAAAAATAAAAGGATTTCATCTATTGAAAACGGCGCTGATATAAATTATAATATAAGTATAATTGTGTGGAGATATTAGAGAATTGAGGAGGAATATTTATAAAGAGCTTTTTAAGAAAACCTTACCATGTTTTTATTCAGATATGTGTTATTCACCTAGTTTTTGGCCTGGTTTCTGCTTTTGCTCTTGGTTCTCAAGGCGATATATTTAGAGGATTAGTTGAGATTGTTAAACAGCCTGATATTTTATTAACGGACTACATTGAAATCGGCGGTATGGGTGCGGCGTTTATTAATGTCGGAATTGTCGGTATATTATGCACTTTTTTACTGATTATTTTCAAACATGAGCCGGGTGGTTATACAATCATGACATTGTGGCTGATTATCGCTTTTTCTTTTTTTGGCAAAAATCCTATTAATATTTTGCCTATTATTTTTGGTGGTTTTTTATTTTCAAAATTCGTTGGCGAACCATTTTCGGATAATGTTCTGCCTGTCCTTTTGAGTACGGCTTTGTCTCCTGCGGTAAGCCAAATTGTAATAATAAATGCTGATTCTTATATGGGGATTTTTTATGGTTTGCTTATCGGAATATGTATAGGTTTTGTTATAGGTCCGATAGCAAAAAGTGCTATAAAAGCTCATGACGGCTTCAATCTTTATAACAGCGGATTTGCTGCCGGAATACTCGCCATGCTTATTATGGCAATCTTTAAAAATTATGGTGCTGATTTCGAGCCGGTTTATATTGTAAGCAGCGGTAATGATTTTTTGATTACTTTGTTTGTTGTAATTCTGTCTTTGTTTCTGATTGCTGTAGGTTTTGCATGCAGTGATAATCCTTCTGCGGAAATTAGAAACATCTTCGACAGAAATTGGATAACCAATGACTTTTATGCTCAAATTAAAGAAAGCTCATATATAAACATGGGAATATTGGGATTGTTTACAATTATATTTTTAAATATTTATGGAGTCAGCATGTCGGGACCAATCATTGGCGGAGTGTTTACAATTATTGGCTTCGGGTGTTATGGCAAATCAATAAAAAATATAGTTCCCATTATGATTGGAGCCATATTTGCCTCATTATTAAGTATACACGAGTATAACGGTACTTTGCCGGTAATAACGATATTATTTTCCACTTGCCTTGCGCCGATAGCCGAAAGATTCGGCTTTGGTTATGGTATGCTTGCAGGCTATCTTCATTTTAATTTAGCTCTTAATATCGGAATCGTTCATGGAGGATTAAATTTGTATAACAATGGTCTTGCCGGTGGTGTTGTGGCTATGCTTTTAGTACCGATTATTAACTCCATTAAAAAAAGGAATATTACAAAAGACGAGGAAATGAATTTTATCACAGAGGCTAAACAGGAAACAGATTTGAATGCAGAATAAATTTTTCAATATACTGCGGCTGTAATACATATAAATTTATTTCATTCAAACAGTACGTGGGAATGCAATATAAATTTACGAAACTTCGCCTTTTATATTTGTTATATATTTAAAGCAAAGTTTCGTATTAATGATATTGTTTTCGGGCTGTTTATAAAATTGGGTAATTTCCATCGAAGCAGGCTTTGCAAAAGCCTTTTTTTGCTTTTGGAGCTATTTTATCGAGAGATTCCATGCTCAAATATGACAAACTGTCCGCCTCAATTAATTGCCGTGTTTCTTCTATTGTATGTGAATTTGAAACAAGATCCTGTTTGGAAGGAATATCTGTTCCGTAATAACAAGGGCAGACAAAAGGCGGCGATGATATTTTAACATGCACTTCACTAGCTCCGGCTTCACGCAATAATTTTACAATTCGTTTGCAGGTAGTTCCGCGCACAAGAGAATCATCTATCATAATTACACGCTTGTCTTTTACATGTTCTTTAAATGGATTGAGCTTCATCCTAACGGCTTTTTCACGCTGGTCTTGACTGGATTTTATAAATGTCCGTGCAATATATCTGTTCTTTAAAAATCCTTCGGCATACGGAATTTTTGATTCTTCCGAAAAGCCGATAGCCGCCGGAATTCCCGAATCGGGCACTCCGATAACTATATCCGCATCTATAAACGACTCTTTCGCCAAAAGCTGTCCTGCCAATCTTCGGCTTTCATATACAAATTGACCTTCAATCACGCTGTCCGGGCGTGCAAAATATATATATTCGAAAATGCATAAATTTTTGGAGGCTTCGCCTTTATAATGAAGTGATTTTATTTCTCCGTTATAAATTACAACAATTTCACCCGGCTCAAGATCACGAATGAACTTAGCGCCGATAATATCAAACGCACAGCTTTCGGAGGCGAAAACAATATCGTCGCCTTTTTTGCCGATACAAAGCGGCCGTAAGCCCCACGGGTCTCTTGCCGCAATTAATTTTTGCGGACTCATCACTATCATAGAGTATGCGCCTTTTAATTTGTGCATAGAGGCTTCAATTGCCGCTTCGATACTTCCTGCATTAATTCTTTCTCTGGCGATGGTATATGCGATTATTTCGGTGTCTGAAGTAGTTTGATAAATTGCGCCTGTGCGTTCGTATTCTTTGCGCAATTCTTTAGCGTTTATGATATTTCCGTTGTGTGAAATCGCAAGGCTTCCTTTTATATAATTGAGCACAAGCGGCTGTGAATTTTGAGGTGATATAATTTTATCCGATGAGTATCGAACATGACCGACTGCTATATTTCCGACAAGTTTTGCTAAAATATCTTCGTTAAAGACATCGTTTACCAATCCGACAGATTTATGATATGATAATTCCCGATTCAAATTGACCGCAATACCGCAAGATTCCTGACCTCTATGCTGTAAGGCTATCAACGCGTAATATGTATTAAACGAGCAGTTTGTTAAATCATAATCTTTATTGTTGCTGTAAATTCCGAAAATACCACACTCTTCTTTTAGCTTACCCAATCTTTTTTCCTCCAAACAATTATGCTTAATTCAATCTTGATTAAGATTTGAATTAAGCATTTTGTAAAAAATTATATAAGTTATAGTAAACGAGTTAAAAATTTTTTAAATAGCGGAAGTTAAAAACTTCTGTAATCCTACCAACGCTTCATCTTCATCAGCGCCCTCTGCCAAAATAGTCAGTTCCTGACCATCCAAAACACCCAGAGAAATCATTCCCATGATACTTTTTGCATTCACGGTTTTATTTCCGATTTTTACTTTGATATTGCTATCATATTTACTAGCGGTCTGAACAAACAATGCGGCCGGTCTGGCCTCGAGGCTAGAGCCAACAACTATTGTATTTTCCTTCATCTATAATCCTCCTCTAATACTGTCAGCGATATTACTGATTTTTCTTAACCTATGATTAATACAAGATTTACTTAGCGGCGGTTTTAATTTTTCGCCAATCTCTTTTAGAGTACATTCCGGGTATTCAAGCCTTACGTTGGCTACCTCCTGAAGCTCGTCCGATAAAAAGGATAAACCTTTTGTTTGTATAATAAATTCAATATTGCTAATATGAATACCGGCCGCTTCACCAGATTTACGAAGATTAAAAGTTTCGCAGTTTACAGCACGGTTTACATTATTTCGAACATTTTTAAAAACTCTGATATTTTCGAATTCCAAAAGATTTTTATGTGCGCCGATGATATTAAGCATATCAACAATTTGGTCGCCGTCTTTAAGATAAACAATATAGTTAGATTTTCGTTTTATAATTTTAGAAGAAAGCCCAAAGTAGTTCATTGTTTCCGAAACGATATCCGCTACAATATTTTCCCGAAAATCAAATTCCAAATGATAAGCTTTATTTGGGTCAGAAACCGAACCGGAGGTTAAAAATGCAGCCGCCAAGAAATATTTTTTGCAGCAGTCTTTTTTTATGATCAGCATGTTTAAACGCTTATCTTTATTATATCCTGTTGCCGAAAAAATATTTTTTACAGTTTCAGCATTATTAATTTTTAAAGAGAATTTTTTATTCTCTGATAATAAATCAGCTTCAAAATCAAAAAAACGTTTAATTATATTTTTAATAAATAATCCCAAATTCTGGTTTTCGAGATAAAATTGTATATATTTATCATTGCTGTAAAAATCAGTTGTGTATAAAATTGCAGATAAAAAGGCCAAATTGCAATGAGTAGGTTTTATTTCGGCATTAAGAATTTCTGCTCTAACACCACTTGAAAAAGACAAATCAACCACCCAACTTTTTACTATCTTTTTCTATATCTCTGTGCTGTATTATAACACTATGTCCGATTTCTTGTAAAGTTTTAAATAGTTCATTGGCCAAGGTAACAGAGCGATGTTTGCCGCCGGTGCAGCCTATGCTTATAACTAATTGATTTTTTCCTTCATTTACATAATTCGGAATCAGAAATAACGTCAAGTCTCTTAGTTTTTCCATAAATTCTTTTGATAAATTCATATTCATAACAAAATCTCTTACCGGTTCGTCGTTTCCGGTCATCTCTTTCAGCTCTTTCAAATAAAAAGGATTCGGCAAAAACCTAACATCAAAAACCAAATCGGAATCATTTGGAATACCGTATTTAAAACCGAAAGAGAGGACTGTAATCATCAAAGAATTAAAGCTTTTTTCATCTAAAAATATATCATTTATCTTTTCTTTAAGCTGGCGCGTTAAAATATAAGACGTATCGATAATATATGTAGAAGCCTTTTTTACTTTTTCAAGCAATTCGCGTTCTTTTGTGATTCCCGTAATAATTCTTTCGCCTTTTGCCAAAGGATGCGCGCGGCGGGTTTCTTTGTATCTTGTCAGCAAAATATCATCCGATGCATCCAAAAACAATATTTTGAAATCATATTTTTTTTCCTTAAGTTCTTCCAATGTTTCAAAAAGGTCATCAAAAAGTTTTCCGCCTCGAATATCTATGCCCATAGCGACTTTTTCGATATCCGAACCGCTTCTGTAGCAAATTTCCGCAAACTTTGGTATAAGTAACGGAGGTAAATTGTCAACACAAAAAAATCCAATATCCTCTAAAAATTTTAATGTAATAGATTTTCCCGAGCCAGACATTCCTGTTACTATTACAAAATCCAAATTTACCATCCTCCAAAAAGCTCTTCCCGATTAATTTCCGATTATTCTGACTTCCGGTTCGAGAATCACTTCATAGTTTTCATAAACTTTAGCTTTTATATAATTTATTAATTCAATAATATCTTTCGCAGTTGCGTTATTATAATTTACAACAAAACCGCAGTGTTTTTCTGAAACCATAGCTCCGCCGATTTTTGCTCCCCTAAGCCCGCTGTCCATAATTAATTTTCCGGCAAAATAACCTTCCGGACGCTTGAAAGTAGAACCTGCGCTTGGAAATTCCAGCGGCTGTTTTTCTTTTCTTTGCTTCGTCAATTCCTTTGTTCTTTCAATAATTTCGCTTTTATCGCCTTTTGCAAGCTTTATTTTTGCCGATAAAACGATATAATTTCCGTCTTGAATTATAGATTTTCGGTAGCCGAAATTCATTTGCTCATTTTTCAGAATAATAACATTCTTATTATCAATATCCAAAACTTCAACCTCAAAAATTATATCTTTCATTTCGCCGCCATAAGCTCCAGCGTTCATAAAAACCGCACCGCCCAGAGTTCCCGGAATTCCGGAAGCAAATTCCAAGCCTGTAAAAGAATTTTCCATAGCGAAATTTGCCAATTCTGATAATAAAACTCCTGCTTTTGCAGTAATTATATCGTCATTCAACTCGATGTCCGAAAACTGTTTTCCGATTTTTATAATCATGCCGTCAAAGCCGTTATCCTTGACTAATACATTAGAGCCGTTGCCAAGAATATAATAATTAATTTTAAATTTATCACAAAATTCCAGAGCTTTCAAAATATCGCCGCTGTTTTCGGGTAATAAAAGAAAATTTGCAGGTCCTCCGACTTTAAATGATATATGTTTTTTCATCGGCTCATCAAAAAGAATTTGCGTGTCCGGAAATATTTTTAAAATTTCGTTTTTCAATTAATCTACCCCTATATAATTCACTTTTATAAATAATATTCAAAAAGCTTTAATATATACTCTATTGTTTTGAAA
This sequence comes from Eubacteriales bacterium, assembly GCA_031551135.1. Taxonomy (GTDB): domain Bacteria; phylum Bacillota; class Clostridia; order Lachnospirales; family JAITVM01; genus JAITVM01. Next base: position 188,115 of record JAVBOA010000009.1, read on the forward strand.
GAAACGCCGCGCCGATTATTCCGGCATCGTTTCCGAGTTTTGCCAAAACTATTTTTGTATTTAAAACACCGCCGAAAGTGTTTTTATTTACATATTCGCGGATTTTTACTAAAATTTCTTCGCCGCGGTTAGCAACGCCGCCGCCGATTGCAATTATTTCAGGGTCAAAAATATTGACCATATTAGTCAAGCCCTCTGCGATATAAATAATATAATCATCAACGACTTTTTTTGCAACAGGCTCGCCTTTATCCGCCATATCAAATCCGAATTTTGCATCAACTTTATCAAAATCTCCGTTAATTTCAGCGTATAATTGCGATTTCGGTTCACGGATAGCCGCAATTTTTATATCACGAATCAAAGCTGTTGCCGAAGCATATGCTTCCCAGCATCCGCGCCTGCCGCAAGTACATAATTCTCCGTTCAGCATGATTGAAGAATGTCCAAGTTCACCGCCGGCACCGGTTTTTCCACGGATTATTTTTCCGTTGGCGATAACTCCGCCGCCGATTCCTGTTCCAAGCGTAATGGTTATAGAATGTTTTGCGTTTGCGCATGCACCGTAAAGAGCTTCGCCATATGCGGCGCAATTAGCGTCATTATCCAAAAAAACAGGTAAATCAATATATTTATTTATATGCTCGCGCAAGGAAATATCTCTGAAATTCAGATTATTAGAATATCTTACAACAACGTTTTCGGAATCACAAGTGCCCGGACTTCCGACACCGATTGAATCTATATCTTTAATTTCCAAATTATTTTTTTCAATAATATTTTTGCATGAAAGAGCCAAATCTTTTAAAACTTCTCCGCCTTCACGTTCTTTTCTTGTTGGAATGCTGGTTTTGTCAATAAATTCTCCGTTTTCGCTGATAAGGCCGACAGCGATATTTGTTCCGCCCAAGTCAACACCTATATAATACATAGCACACCTCTATTTCATCATGTTTTTAGTAACTCTATCGTATAAGATTTGTGAAGCATTATGCCCCATTTTTTTCTGTCTGTAATTAACAGCGGCAGATTCGCAAATAATGGCGAGGTTTCTGCCCGGCCGTATTGGTATGGAATGACATACAACTTGATTTCCCAAAATTTCTGTATATTCTTCATTCAGCCCGAAACGGTCGTATTCTTTTTTGTCATCCCAAGCTTCAAGTTTAATGACCAAATCGATAGATTGCGTAGCTTTTATAGATTCTACACCAAACATTTGCTTGATATCAATAATTCCGATTCCTCTTAATTCAATAAAATATCTGATTATTTCAGGGCATGAACCGATTAAAGTTTGTTGAGAAACCCGTTTAATTTCAACAGCGTCGTCGGCAACCAAGCGGTGACCTCTTTTTATAAGCTCAAGAGCGGTTTCCGATTTGCCGATTCCGCTTTCGCCCATTATCAAAACGCCTTCACCGTAAATATCTACCAAAACTCCGTGGATTGTGATGCACGGAGCAAGCTGTACTTTCAGCCATCTGATAACTTCCGCCATAAAATCTGAGGTTGCACGGTCTGTTTGAAAAATCGGAACTTCATATTTTGCGGCCATTTCCATCATTTCGGGATACGGCTCCAAGCCGCGGCACAAAACCAAGCCGGGAAATTGGTATTCAAACATTTTTTGAATATGCGACGCTCTTTCTTTTGGTTTGGCGTGTTTTAAATAAGCTTGTTCAACCATACCCATAATTTGTAATCTATCCGAATCAAAAAACTCGAAAAAACCTGAAAGTTGAAGCGCGGGACGATTGATATCGGGATGCTTTAGTGATTTTTCTTTAATATTAATATCGGGAGTAAGTAATTTCAGTTCAAATTCATTAATTAGCAATTCGAGAGAGACAGAATCCATAAAAACCTCCAAATTTTGACGGCAAATTCTAAGAATTACAACAAAAAAATATTAATTTTGTACAAAAAATACAAAAATCCTACAAAAGTTTTTTCATATAAAAGAAACAAAAATTTTTGTTAAAACTTATAAAAAAACTAGTAATTATTTATTATACAATAATATACCAAATAATTTTATTTTTCAATATAGCGGTTTGATTTTTTACTGACTATTATATTTTATTTTCGATATTATATAATCAAGAAAAATGAAACCGCAAAGTATCAATATATTGTTAAAATGCAATAGCGGTTTGATTTTTTA